>QMPP01000218.1 GCA_003650425.1 Bacteroidota bacterium
ACTTTATACATTGCTACCGGCGACCGCGATGGCGGAAGCATGTGGAGTCTGGGTGGTGGTTATTATAACGACAACAACAGCGTTGGTATTTTGAAATCAGTTGACGGAGGGACAACCTGGAATACAACAGGAATCAGTTTTGCTGCTTCCGAAAACATGATAATCAATAAGCTGTTGATGGATCCAACCAACCACAACGTGTTGTATGCAGCTGTTTACAACATTTCAGGAGGTGCTGATGCAGGTCTGTTTAAAACTACTGACGGAGGAATTAACTGGACTAAGCTTTCGGCCAATATATACGCCGATTTGGAGTTTAAACCCGGTAACAGCCAAATTATTTATGCAGGAACCAAAGTAGGCCACATCTATCGCTCCACCGATGGCGGGGCAAGCTGGTCGGCCATTGTAGATCAATACAGCGCTGGCGGACGCAGGGTAAATCTGGCGGCAACAACGGCTGATGCAACCGTGGTATATGCCGTTATGGCCAAAACGGATGGTAGTCTATTTGGTGTTTATAAATCTACTGATAGCGGAAGCTCATTCACCTTAGTTTATGATGGTTCGTTGTCAAATCATAACCTGCTGGGCTGGTACACCGATGGCTCGGGAAGTGGCGGACAAGGTGGATACGACCTTACCATTGCTGTTGACCCTTCTGATGCCAATACTGTTTATGTTGGTGGCGTAAACAGCCATAAATCAACCGATGGCGGTTCCACGTGGACGGCCGTCAATTGCTGGACAGGCTATAGCGGTTATAATAAAAACGGAGCGCCCGTTGTCCACGCTGACAAACACATGATGAAATTCAGAAGCAGTGACAACACCCTGTTTGAAACCAACGACGGAGGTATTTATTATACTACTGACGGAGGTAGTAACTGGACCGATAAAACCAACGGTATTGTCCCCAGCCAGATGTATCGCTTGAGCGTGGCTGCAACTACCTCATCAGATGTTATTACCGGTTTACAGGATAACGGGACAAAACTTTTGTCGGGAGGATCGTGGGATTTAGCCATGGGAGGAGATGGCATGGAATGCCTAATTGATTTTACCGATGTAAATACCCAATATGGTGAAACCCCTGGAGGAAGTATTAAAAGGACAACAAATCATTGGGCTTCCTCAACCAATATTTCAAGTAGCATAAGTGAATCAGGTTATTGGGTAACGCCTTATGTTATCGACCCAAACAATCATTTAACACTTTATGCAGGTTATAGTAACGTCTGGAAATCTACCGATCAGGGGTCGAACTGGACAAAAATTTCCACCATGTCAACATCATCTAAATTAAGATGTCTTGCCGTGGCACCATCCAACTCGCAGATAATTTTCACGGCTGACCCTGACCAAATATGGGTTACCACCAATGGGGGCACGGTCTGGACAGATATTACAGGCACTTTACCTGTAAGCTCCTCTTCCATCACTTACGTGTCGGTTAAATACGACGACCCGTCAACCGTCTGGGTTTCTATGGGGCAGTATAACGCGTACGGTGTTTACGAAACCACCGATGGCGGCAGCACCTGGACGAATATTTCCACGGGACTGCCTCAAATACCTGTTATGTGTGTGATTCAAAACAGACAAAACACCTCACAAACCGAACTCTATGCAGGTACCGATTTGGGTGTTTATGTAAAAGTGGGCACCGCTAACTGGCAGACATTTAACACCGGACTGCCCAATGTGGTGGTAAACGAGCTGGAGATTTACTACAACGACAGCCAACACAACTTAAGTCGACTTAGAGCTGCTACCCGGGGTAGAGGTTTATGGGAATCGGAACTTTACTCCCCACCCAATTCGCCGCCGGTGGCTGACTTTACTGTTAATGACACAACTCCCGCAGTAGGACAAACGGTTACGTTTACCGATTTATCCTCTAACCTGCCAACTTCCTGGCAATGGAGTTTTTCGCCCTCTTCCATATCCTATTCGGGTGGAACAACGGCATCCTCACAAAATCCCCAGGTAGTTTTTAATGCCGCCGGCTCGTACACGGTACAGCTCATCGCTTCAAATGCATACGGAAGCGATACGGCCATTAAAACCGGTTACATTTCTGTTTCTTCTTTGCAGACCTATTGTTCTGCTGATGGTGGAGGAGATGAGTATATTTCTGGAGTTCAGATGGGTACTATCAACAATACGGGGACCGCTGCCGACGGATACCACAACTATACTTCTCTTTCAACCTCCGTAACCATAGGACAATCGTATGACATTATAATTACCAACGGGAATCCTTATACTAGCGATGATTTGGGAATATGGATTGACTGGAATCATGACGGTGATTTTGATGATACTGATGAAAATGTAATTTGTCAGAATGACGATGGTGCTGATGGCACCTATTCGTTTACTGTTTCCGGCAATGCATTATTGGATTCTACCACCATGCGGGTTCGTATTAAATGGAGTGGTACTGATTGCGGATCTCCCTGTGGTTCTACCTCTTATGGTGAAGTTGAAGATTATGCGCTGTTTGTTGAACCGGGTTCTGCCTCATGGCTTGGAACCACCTCAAACTGGAATGAAGCCGCCAACTGGTCATCAGGTGTAATACCCACTTCGTCGTATAACGTAACCATCCCTGAAAATCCGAGTGGAGGTATTTTTCCAACAATCCCTTCAGGCTACACCGCCCAATGTAACAAGCTTACTTTACAAGGAAATGCAACGATAACGGTGAATGGAATATTGGAGATAGAGCAGTAGCAACTAACATTAACGGCTAAAGCCATAGAAATTAATATTGATTGTTGCCCCGACCTGAAGGACTCTAAAAGACACACCGTCACTTTCTATATCCGTTAAAATAGTGACGGCGTGTCTGATGTAGCTGGGATTTACGATTTTTCCAAAAGGTTCCGGGATGTGCGTAGGAAATTAGTAGTACTCAACATTGTAACCCTCGGATAAAATCCGGTGAAGGTAATCCCAAGTGGTTTTTTCTGATGTCAGGAAGAAAAAATTGTATCGGGGGATGTGAGTGGGAGATTTGTAGCATCCTTTCTGCCCCGTCCTTCAGGGCGGGGCTGAATTAGCAATATCCTCGTTGCCCCGACCTGAAGGACGGGGCAGAAGGTATTAAAAGACACACCGTCACTACACTATATCCGTTAAAATAGTGACGGCGTGTCTGATGTATTCCTAAAATCCTCCTTTCTGCAATACTTCTAAAATCTTTACCCTCTCCCTGTATCAAATCCTGCCCTTTTAAATTCCATTGCCGAGGGAAACTCTTTCAACAGGCGGTTACGAATGGACAGCAATGTAAACATTATCGGAAAGATGCTTGTTTGTTCTTCGGTAAAACTGTTGTAAAACACGTACCAGCCAACCAGCGAGCGATCAATAAACTCAACAATTAGTTTTGCTGCCCCGTTAGAGTCTTCACCTTCCTGCTCACCCAACTCCTCTTTTCCTTTGCTGAAAAAGGCACGCGACAGTTTAAGATAGATTTGCAGCTGGTATCTGAATACCACTTCTATCATGTTGTTTATTTCGTCGATATTATCAAAAGGAGCATCGGGGGCAAGTTTTAACTCGCTAACGGCAATATCTTCAGCACGCAAAGGATATTTTTCACCGGCCTCATCAAACCAGTCATCAACCTGATCTTCATATTTACGACCCACGCGAAGCACCTCGTTGGTTTTAGCTTCCCCCTGGAAAAGGTCGAACTTTTTACGGGTATCAATCACCTCCACATCCGAAACATCAACTCCTTGTTCTTTGGCCATTTTTTGAGTAAATGCCAACGCTTCGGATGCCCTGCCATCCACGCTGCTCCAAAACTGTCGATTTTTTTCATCCCGTTTCAGCAGCTCTTCGCCACCCCCTGTAAAGTAGGGTGCATAGTTTCCACATTCCGATGCCAGCGGGCACCGCTCGCACCACCGGTCGCAGTAGTTAAAAATACCGTTAATATACTGTTTCATCTTTTTTCCAATTTTGCCACAAAAATAGGGATTTTTATTTCCCTGATACCGCCTTTAACAAATTGCTTTTTTTATTGTCCCAAACAACAATCACAACTACACCAACCCACAGCAGGCAAATATCAATCTAATGGCACACGAAGTGCCAATGACCATCGAATGAGGTCCGCAGGGCAAACAATCTCCCACTTATAAACTCAACCCATCCACTTATAAATCAGTTAAAAATTATCTTTCTCATTCGTTTTTCTTTATCTATTTTAGCACATAAATTTATTGAAATTTATCATTATTATCAACTAAATAAATTTATTATGAAAAGAAAATTACTATTATTATTATTTGCTCTTTATACAAGCAGCCTTGTGTTCGGGCAATTGAGTGAAGACTTTGACGGATCGTCTTTTCCCCCAACTGGTTGGACTGCTGTATCAGGTTCAGGAGCATGGGATCAGAGTAGTCAGGTTGCTGACCACACCACAGGGACAGCCAGTTTTGCACGCTACGATTGTTACAATATTAGTGGAGCTACTGCCGCAGAACTTATTACTCCGACATTGGATGTAACTACAGGTGATAAAACTTTCTCGTTTTGGGCTAATTACTATTTAGTTAGTGGTACTTGGGGATCGGCTGCAGAACTCTATGTTGATGTTACTGCTGACGACGGTAATACATGGACGCAAGGCACAACA
>QMPP01000219.1 GCA_003650425.1 Bacteroidota bacterium
AATTTGTAATTAATTGATTACAGGTCTGTTAAAGCTGTTAAAGGCTATTCGTTATAGTAATTCCGAAAAGCTATCTATCTGTTTAGTATTGAGTTATGAAACCCGAAAGTTGAGTTAATAATTTACAATTATGAAAATTAAAATTTTTTTATTTCTGCCATTTTTCTTTTTATCAATGCTTTCTATAGGACAGATAACTGACGACTATTGGTATAGATTAGATGATAATGGTGCAAATTTCAAACAAATAACAGATACTTTTGATATGCATATTGCAAACGAGTATCCCGATTCAATACCTTTTTCAGTACGACCAAATATTAATGAATATGAAAGGTTTGTCTATTTTTGGAAAAGCAGGTTGGGTATTAATAATGGTCAAACAAGCTACGAGCCTTATAAAGATGCCATTATTAATGCTTTGAATGCTCCTTATTGTGTTACAGGTGACCCTTCCAACTGGGAGTTGGTAGGGCCTGTTTCTTATTCTTTACAAAGTCTAGGATTGGTTCGCCAGGTTTTACACGACCCTGATAATTCAGGTAGCTATTTATTAGCATCTGATTTTGGTGGAATTTGGAAAAACCAGCAAACCGGAAATTCATGGGTTAATGTAACCGATAACCTCAGATCACCGGGATTAGCCATATCAGAATTAATTCGGGATCCAAACAACCACTATCATTTGTTAGCTTCAACATCAAGCGGACTACACTCTGCCGGACATAAAGGTGGATATGGAATTGGGATTATCGAATCTTTTGACAATGGCAATACATGGACAGTAATGCAAGGATTACAGGTTCAAAATGTGAAAGCTGTTATTAAAGTGCTTTTTGACCCTTCCGATAATACTGGTAATACAATTTTCGCGTTAACAGCAACTAAAATCTTTAAATCTACTAATTTGGGACAAACCTGGTTTAATTTTCAACCGCCCGCGTTAGGTCAACATGAAATGTTTTTTGATATGGAAATTGCTAATAATGGTATAATTTTTGTTTCAACCAAGCATTTATATACAGCAGGGGCACATGCATATAGGTTGGTAAATGGTAACTGGGAAGATTTATCACAAAATAACAGTTTAACTAGTTTTAAATATGCGAGCTTCACAAAGCCACACCAAAGCAAGGTTTTTATTAGCTGCACTAAAGAAGACCCTCACGAAACTCATATTTATAAATCTTTAAACAACGGGAACACATGGGCCGATATAAAAATTTTTTACTCTGGTGGAAATAAGCCCAAAAGTAGTATTAGATATTCACCTCAATCAAATATTATATATTTTAGTACAGTGAAACTAAAATATTTTAAAGACGATGGTACTTATACTACCCATAGTTTGGATGCAAATCACTCTGATATCAGAGACCTGGATTTCATGGGTATTGATGCGCAAGGATACGAGCACCTGATTATTGCTACTGACGGTGGCATAACAAGAACCATAATAAATAAAAACGACCTTAGTCACGGGCAGGTAGAAAATCTTAACGGTAATTATCTGCCCATTTGCGAATTTGTTGGTTTTGGTATTGCTCACTCCTCTCCCGAGTTTATTGTTGCCGGTGCAATGCATAATCAATCATTTAAATATCAAAATGGCTCATGGTACAATTTTTCAGGTGGTGACGGAGGCGATTGTGAAGTTAACTGGGATGCCCCATCCAATTATTATTTTATGACACAAGGATGTCAATATAGTAATGATAAACCACTTTACTGTAGTAGTCTTTTTATAGGCAAGGAATATGAACTTAATCCTGACAATCCGTATATTATTTATTTTGGAAGTGCCGAATCAGTACTTGGAATTTACAACGAAACTACCAATGACGACCCCGAAATTAAAGATGTTCCTTCTGAAATCGAAAAAGTTGGCGCAATAGGTGTTAATACTAATAACGAAATATTTATTGCCGATTTTACAATGGCTGATAACAACACTCCCAATCGTTTTGTTAAATCTACTGACGGTGGTGATCACTAGACGGATTTATCAAACAGCATTGTACATTATAGTAACGGACAAAGTTCATTGAAAGATATCATTATATGGAAAACAATTGAAGATATAATTTTTAATCCGGAGAATCCAAACGAGATGTGGATATCAATAGGAGGTGTTCAAACAAGCAACGGGTCGATACAAGCCAACACGCTAAGAGTATTGCACTCGACAAATGGCGGAAATACTTGGTATGATTATTCGGAGGGCTTATCCGCTTTTCCTGTCATGGCACTGGAATATCAGGCAGGTTCCGACAATCGTATTTTTGCCGGTACTGATGCAGGCGTATTTTATCGCGACCCGTCCATGAATAGTTGGAAATGCTTCTCTCATGATTTGCCCACGTCAATTATTACTGACCTTGATTACAATCCTTGCAATAAATATCTTTATGCATCTGCTTACGGGAGATCATTGTACAAATCTTATGTACCCTTTGATGATAATACTCAAACCTCAATCACAAACAATAATGAGGTCTGGAATACCCCAAAAGAACTACCTAATGACTTGGTAATTAAAACGGGGTCGAAGTTAACAATCTCAGAAAACGTATATATTACCGCCGGCAAAAAAATAATCATCGAACCGGGTGCAAAACTGATTGTTGATGGAGGAACCCTTACAAATGGTTGTGGAAACCTTTGGGAAGGCATCGAAGTTTGGGGAAATACAACCGCGAGCCAATACCCCGATGCCAACGGAAACTATGCACAGGGTATGCTGGTTTTGAAAAACGGTGCTACCATCGAAAATGCCGTTAATGCAATTACCAACTGGAAACCCGGCAACTGGAGCAAACGAGGTGGCATTGTTTATGCCGATAACACCAACTTTATTAACAACCGCCGTTCTGCCGAGTTTATGCAGTATCAAAACTTCGACCCTGCTACCGGTGATGAAACAAATTATAAAGCTCACTTTACAAAATGCAGCTTCGTGTATAACGACGAGTACATTAACAATCCTACTGACCGTTACCACGTTACCATGTGGGGTGTTAACGGCATTAAATTTAAGGGTTGCACCTTTACAAACGAAATATCCTCTGAACCCAACACGGGTTACGGTATTTATACCATTGATGCCGGATTTACCGTAACCGATTTCTGCGACAGCCCTAACATTAACTGTCCTAACGGCTCAATTCACTCTTCATTCAAAGGGTTTCTTAGCGGTATTGAATCGTCAAATCCAGAAGTGCCATATTACCTGATCTCCGTTTTTAACTCCGATTTTCAAAGTAACGCTTACGGTATTAAAATGACCGCCGTTAACGCTCCTGTTATTGTTAACAACAACATTGAACCCGGCATTGACTACGGTTGCAACAACAATGCAGGTTATGGTATCTATTTTGACAACTGTAAAATATTTGCCATCGAAAACAACCACTTTACCCTTAGCACCGGTGCCGACCCGGCTAACTACGAAGGCATTCATATTATGAATACCAACAACAATGCCGATCAGGTTTACAACAACACTTTTGATGATGTATATGCCGGTAATGTTACCCAAGGGAAAAACTGGAATGGGGATAAACGTAATGGTCTTGTTTTTACCTGCAACAAAAACCAAAACAACCAATTTGACTTTTTTGTTAATAGTAACAGTGTCTATGATGGCATTCAACAAAGTCAAGGTGGTAATAGCGAAGTTACGGGCAACACCTTTTCGGCAAATGCCGATAATTTTATTAACAAAGCCGTTTACGACATTGATTACTATTACAATAGTAACGTAGCAAACGAAAATCCTGTACAAACCGAAAAGGTTATAAAACACGCTATAAACTTACAAAACGATTGTGTAAACCACTACGGTGACGATATAAGGTTAAGTACAACCGAATATCAGCAAAAGGAATCAGACTACAACACGGCTTCTGCTTCGTACAATAATGCCGTTTCGCAGTACGATGCCGCTAACGACAGTGCAGGCAGAGCTTACTGGTCAACAAAAATATCCTATTACAATCAGCTTAAATCGCGAAGTGCTTACGATATTATCCGTAGCGATATGGCCGATACCATAGCCCACCCTGCTCTGTATAAAACCTGGATGGAAAAGTTAAACACCTACTCTTCTACCGAAGCACTGGTTGATTACTATTTGCAGCAGGGCGACTACACCACGGCACTCAACAAGGTAGATTCGATGGCTGTTAATTTTACATTTACCGCTTACGACAGTGTTGAATACCCGCTTTACAAAGATTTTAAGCAGATGCAAGCTGTATGGATGGCTGACAACCGCACTATTTTCGACCTCAATACTTCCGAAATAAACGGTTTAATAAGCATAGCCGACAGCAGCAAAGGCATAGCAGGTGCACAGGCACGCAGCATACTTTTGTTTGCTTACAATACGCTGTATTCGTACAGTTACTGCCCGCCAATCCCGGGTAACTCAAACAAATCAGCAGAATTAGGCAGCAGCAACAACAGTAATAATAGTAACGAACTTACTGTTACTACCAAACCCAACCCTGCCGGCAACACGGTTACCTTTAGCTATACCCTGCCTGCAGGTGTTGAAATAGCCGTTTTAAGTTTGTATAGTGCCAATGGTAAGTTAATTTACAAGCACCGGTTAAACACCGGGGCTAACAAGCTGGTTTACAAC
>QMPP01000220.1 GCA_003650425.1 Bacteroidota bacterium
AATTTTTCTACCTTTAAAATAAGCTCCAGCAGATAATCTTTATTAAATCCGTTTCCTACAAAAAGCAGGTCGATAATTTTGCTGTCAACACCCCTTGCCAGTGACCCGGTTAAGTAAACCTTGTCAAGGCCGTTTAACTTATGAATCACTTTTTCAATAATTTGATCCAAGCCAATATATTTCATTAGTAAGGAGTTCAGGTCGGAAAAGAGAGGGTGTTTTGTGTTGGTATGATAAATCTTTTTATTTCCCTGTGTTTCGGCCACGAGAAGGCCGGCTTTTTCAAAGCGGTTAAGCTCCTGCCTGATGGCATTGGTTGATTCATCAAACTCGGGTTCCAGGCCACGTAAATAAGAGGTAGTACTGGAATTTAGAAAAAACTTTAATAGAAGTTTTATTCTGGTTTTTGATGTTATCAACGATTCGAGCATACAGATTTATTTAATTGTCAATACTTTAATACAGCTTTTGTGTTAAGTAAACAACGAATGGAAACATAGGTTACTTAGCACAATTCTATCATAAGAAGGGTGGGTAAATGGGTTTTTGGGTTTGGTTTGCGTTTCGATACATGGTCGAAATATCGAGCAACAAAATTACTCAACTTTTTTAGTTTTGCAACTTTTGGAAATTATTTTTTAAAATAATTTTCTTAGAGATTTATGTTATTCGACGAGAGACATTAGAGGGGTTGTCGGGAACTTTTTTGTGGTTTTATCATCGTACTACACGAATTTAACAAATTGTTGGGGGTGTCTCGACTATTGTTTAATAATCACCCATTTACCATTTTTTGCAGTTCCGACACGTTGCAATATTTCTTTTTCTTTCAATTTTTTCATATTATTTTCAACAGCTGTTTGACTAATACCCATTGCTCTGCTTAATTTCGACAAAGTTATATAAGGGTTTTTGTCTATTAGTTGTAATATCCTTCGTTGGTTATCACCCAACTTATCACCCAACTTATCACCCAACTTATCACCCAACTTATTACTAGAAAAAACCGTTACCATAAAACCATCTGAGATATTTCTAAATTCAGGAGCAGGCAAATTGACCGCTTTAAAATATTCTATAATTCTCTGGATACCGGAACCGTATTTCTCAATCAAGCCGAGGCTTTTACAAAAATCTGCAATTAGTTTATTTCTTGGAGTAGATTTATAATTGTTTGACAGAAGATCTTCAATACTGATTGAGTCAGGTAGCCTTCCCGGATTATAAAATTCTATTTTATCATCAAATACTTTTACTATAGAATCGGAAGATGAGCGATAGTCGCGATGTATAATCATGTTTGTTATGATTTCTCTGATTGCTTCCATAGGATATTGCCATTTTTGTGTATTTCTCGGTTGATCTGTAATAATGATCTCTTTGTTGATATGTTTCTTAACAAAACCTGTCACTTCTTCGATTTGCGAAATGATGTCCGATTTTGTACGTACTGAATCTTTTATAATTATATCTGTTTGGAACCGACCCATTTCTATAGTTGTTAATACCGTATCTTTTTCTGTAAACAACAAATAGGCTGCATTAGTAAGTTGTCCGTCTCTTATTAAATCATTTTTAAGCAGGAAAGTTAACGGATCGTCTTTAACAGGCATTCCTGTTTGGTTAACAATATCAATAGATATTTGAACTTTATCCAACGATATATTATTGATTTTAAATTGATTATTTGTATGGAAATCCCAACTTGTATTGAATGATTGCAAATGAAGATTAACTACTTCGGAAATACTCATCAGATGGTTTGAGTTCACTACACGCTTAAAATATTTACCTCTGAAAGCAACTGGTTTAATCGGATACTCCTGTATTGAAAATATTACAATTGTCTTTTTATCATAAGTTATAACATTAGCATCGGGAACCAAAGGAGGCGCTGTTTTACCTTTTATCTCATTGATCCAATTTTGAACAGACTCTTCATTAATTTTAACACCAATGATTTTATTGTTTTGATGAATCCCAACAATCACTTTCCCTCCATGTGTATTGGCAAAAGCAACCAAAGATTCCATTACTTCAGAATTGAAACTTGATTTGAATTCAAGTGTTTCATCTTCTGTAGATTTCAATAACCGTGTTATTTCTAATTGATTTTTCAACTTTTATTACAGCTCGGATAATTAATTATAACTGATGTTGTTTGGTATTTGATGTTGCCGATTACATCAATTTTTCAACAACATTAAAAATATTCACTTTTTCAGGTGACGTTGTTACATTTGGCTTTTCAGGAATTTCATATTTTTCATGAACCCCGGCCAAATTACTTATCTTTCCTTCATCAGCTAATTGATACAAACCGTATTTATCGTTCTTTTTACAGTAATCCAAATCGGCATCCATATAAATTAATTTGAATCTATCTTTTCCTATTATCTCTTTTACCTGCTGGCGGATGTCTTCTTTAGGTGAGATAAAAGAGGCGATACATATAATACCCTGATCGTTGAGCAGTTTACAGATATGTGCCACACGGCGGAGATGTTCGGCACGGTCGGCGGGAGAGTAATCCAGCTCTCTGGAGAGGCCTGCCCGTACTGATTTACCATCCAGTACCACTACCATTTTATCCCGATTAAAGAGCTCACGCTCCAACGCGTAGGTCAATTCGTTTTTGCCACTACCGTGAAGACCGGTAATCCAGATGGTTTGTCCTTTTTGGCCGTAACGCTTTTCGCGCTCTTCGGTGGAAATAAGGCTACCCTGTTTTACAATGTGTTCCCGCTCTTTGCTAGTGATACGGCTGGGAAGAGTGTCGCTGTTTACTTTATCCAGTATCATACCCACGGCAACCGTGTTGTGGGATACCGGGTCGATAAGGATGAAGGCACCGGTTTGTCTGTTTTTTTTGTAAGCATCAAAATAGAGAGGCTCGGTGGTTGTGATAACTACCCGTCCGATTTCGTTGAGTTTAAAGGAATTTGTTTCACTTTTTTCCAGCGTATTTACATCAACACGATATTGTATTTTATCCAGTCTGGCTTTGGTGCTGTGGGTATTGTGTTTAATATAAAAATTGGTGTAAGGATCCATGTCGGTTTCGTCCATCCATACCAGCATGGCTTCAAAATGGCGATTTACTTTTGGCAGATTATCAGGGTGAATCAGCATATTACCTCTGGAAACATCTATTTCATCTTCGAGGCTTATGCTGACCGCTTGTGGTGGAAAGGCTTCATTCAGGTTACCGTCGTAAGTGGTAATTTCTTTTACCTTGGATGTTTTCCCGGATGGAAGTACCATCACTTCATCACCTTTATGAATTATGCCGGAAGCTACCTTTCCTGCAAAACCACGGTATTGTAAGTCGGGACGGATAACGTACTGCACAGGGAAGCGGAAGTCTTCAAAGTTCCGGTCACTGCTCACGTGTACCGATTCCAGAAATTCCAGCATACTTTGTCCGTGATACCACGGCATTCTGTCCGAGATTTCAACCACATTGTCACCTTTTAAGGCCGAAACGGGGATAAAGGTAATATCGGGGATATCCAACTGGGTGGCAAAGGCTTTGTAGTCTTCGCAAATTTGATCAAAGACTTCCTGTTTAAAGTCTACCAAGTCCATTTTGTTGACAGCCAGCACCACATGTTTGATACCCAGTAGCGATGTTAGATAGGTATGGCGTTTGGTTTGGGTGATGACTCCCTTGCGGGCATCGGCCAACAGGATTGCAAGATTGGCTGTGGAGCCGCCGGTAATCATGTTGCGGGTGTATTGTTCGTGGCCGGGCGTATCGGCGATGATAAATTTTCTTTTGGAAGTAGAAAAATAGCGATAAGCCACGTCGATGGTGATTCCCTGCTCACGCTCGGCTTTCAGTCCGTCAAGTAACAAGGCATAGTCGATATCTTCGCCGGCATGGCCTTCGCGTTTGCTGTCGCGTTTTAATGCTGATAACTGATCTTCGTAGAGCTTTTTGCTATCAAAAAGTAAACGACCTATCAGGGTTGATTTACCGTCATCCACTGAACCGGCAGTTAGAAGGCGTAATAAATCCTTTTTTTGATCTTGATCGAGGAATTGTTTTATGTCCATTTTGTGATGTTTAAAGGTTTAGGGGTTCAAAGGTTCAATGGTTCAAAGGTTCAGAGGTTCAGTGGTTCAGTGGTTCAGAGGTTTAGGGGTTCAATTTTTTATACTTTTTAAATACTTGATAAAATTGATTAGTTTTGATTTTACAATTTTGGTTTGTTTTAATATTTTATCGGAATCACAAAAGCCCAGTCGGTTTGAAATTAATAACTGTGTTTCAATTTCTGCCAATGAGCCTAGCGATATGTAAAGAAACTGAATATTTTCTTTGTCGGACTTTCTTGCTGCACCTTCAGCTATGTTGGAAGGCACAGAAACGGCAGCTCTTCGTAATTGACTGATAAGCCCAAATTTTTCTTCTGAAGGAAAGCTCATCGTCAATTTGTAAATATCAACAACGAGGTTCATTGAAAGTTTCCAAACATCTAATTCTTCGTGTGTTCCCATTTCTTGTTTTTTCAACTATTAAATCTTGCGACTCCAGAGCCTTTCAACTTCCGAACTTTTCAACCTTTGAACCTTTCAACCTTTGAACCTTTCAACCTTTGAACTTTTGAACTTTTCAACTTCTATATCCC
>QMPP01000221.1 GCA_003650425.1 Bacteroidota bacterium
ACGAGAGCAGGCTTGCTAAGAACCAAATTTCCTACCTTCGGTTTTATTGTTTAATACTCAAATGGGATTTATTACCTGAGTTTACTTGTTATCCATCATCTTTTCCAAACGTTCCAGCCGCTTTGATAAATCGTTAATGGTTTGCTGTTGTTGTTTGATGGTTTGCTGCTGAGCATCAATCAGCAACTGTTGTTCGTAGTTGGCTTTGTAATTGTAGGTAGTCAACTCATCGGTAAGAATGGCGTTATTTTGATGCAATCCTTCAGGCAGGGAAGCGGGGTCGAGCTCCGGCAATCCGCGGTCGGTTTTATCATCAAAACTTCCCGGTATTTTTGCTTTGGGAGGATGGTTGACAATTTCTTTTGTAACGTTCCGGTTTACAAAAGCTGCCGCTCCCTGATTAAACAGGTCGTCGTAGTAAATGTCGTCCCATGCCATGCCGTTTAAACCCAGATCGCTGCCCTTATGGCTCCCTGGTAACAAGTTCCCGTCTTTTACAAAGACATTTCCGTTTTGATAGAAAAATATCCTGTCCTCATCGTTGTCGAAGCCCATAGAACCGCCGTAATAGCCATTATCATAAAATTTTATTTGAGATAGATTTGAGCCGGCAGCTTTAAGATAAAGTGACGCCCCGGAAACAGTAGATTCGATATTGGTGTAAACACTGCCATTTGTTTGTTTTACCTGGAAGTTACCCAGCACGTCTAACTTTTCAACGGGATCGGCAACTCCAATGCCTATTTTTGGAGTAGTCAACGAAATTCCGGTTCCATAAATTATATTTCCTATGTTCAGTTGACTTGAAGACAATGATGATGTAGGCTGTGCATTATACCCTATCATAATATTGTACCACCCGTTTGCAATATTGCTACCGGCAATACTCCCAATGGCCGTATTTCTGCTTCCCGTACAATTTAACAACGAATGGTAACCGTAAGCTGAATTTTCATAGCCAATAATGTCAGCTTTTCCTGACTGATAACCTGTAAAAGTGTTTTTATTGTTGGTCAGGTCGTCATTTAATCCGGCCTCTTCACCTATGAAAACAGAATTTCCCGTATTTTTTACTTCAATTCTTCCGCTATCCAAAACAAGATACTCAACCCCTCCCATATTAAATCTGATTTTATCCTCGTTTACATTCTTTTCCACCTGAACAAAGGTATTACTGTCAGCATCGTAAAGAACAACGTGGTTAATCGAATCCCAAACTGCCAATCCGTTAGCATCCGACTTTAGCCATTTGCCGCTTCCCGGATTGCCACCGGTGATTTTTACCTGTCCGTTCACTTCGAGGCGGGCGGTTGGATTTTTTACGCCGATACCTATGTTTCCGGTTGAAAGGGTTGAATCAACACCATCCATGTTGTTGGCGTATATTAAGTTTCCAATGTTTAAAGTGTTATTGCCCGTGGCCGAAGGAGCTAAAATGTCAGTTCCGATAATGATGTTGTTTGACCCCGTAGTAAGGTTTGAGGCGGCGGAATACCCAATAGCTATGTTTTGATTGCCCGTTGTATTATGCATTAAACTTCCTTCACCCAGCGAGGTGTTTTTATTACCGGTTGTGTTGCCATTCATCGAAAAACTGCCAATCGCGGTATTTTGGTGCCCCGTGGTGTTGCTGAACAGGGAAGAAGTACCTAAAGCACTATTGTTATACCCGCTGGTGTTGGCCGGAAGCGCGTAGTAACCGAAGGCGATATTTTGAGTTCCGGAAGTGTTTGCCCTGAGGGCAGAAGTACCCAATGCCGAGTTGCTGTTACCGGTATTGTACATTAATGACCCTGAACCGATGGCAGTGTTATTGTTTCCCGATACGTTAGTATAAAGAGCCGTGTTACCTAAAGCAGTATTGTTGCTGCCTGATGTGTTGGAGTGGCCTGCAGCGTCTCCAACAAATACATTATAATTTGAAGTGAGATCATCGGAACTACCGGCACTGTTTCCAATAAATACTGAATTGCCGGTGTTTTTTATTGCCAACCTTCCATGGTCAAAAACAAAATATTCGGTGCCCCCCATCTCAAAACGGATTTTGTCTTCGTTGCTGTTTTTTTCTACCTGAATAAGCGTGTTGCTGTCGGTATCGTACAATTCATCGTGTATATCGATGTCGGCAGGTAGTATTTCCCACGAAGCCAGTCCGTCAGCATTACTTTGCAGTACTTTCCCGTCGCCGGGGTTACCACCGGTAATTTTAACCTGTCCGTTTACTTCGAGGCGTGCTGTAGGATTTTGTACCCCGATACCAATTTTACCTGAGAATGAAGTGCCGTAAATGTCGGTCCCGAAAATAACATTTCCAATATTCAGTTTATTGCTGTCGGATGAACTAACACCAATTTCGTTACCAATTATAATGTTGTTGGCACCATTGGTAACAGACGACCCTGCCAGATAGCCAATGGCAATATTATCGCTACCTGTTTCGCTGGACAAGAGTGCATTTTGCCCCAGTGCTGTATTATTATCGCCATGCAAATGATTTACCAAAGCGTTTGAACCAAAGGCTGTATTTCCGGCTCCGTCGATGTTGGATTTCAATGTAAAAGCTCCCACTGCCGTATTAAAGTTGCCGGTATTATCTTTTAATGTCCAAAACCCCAGCGCGGTGTTGTTAATTGCCGTGTTGTTGGAAAAGAGGGCTTTCGATCCGACCGCCGTGTTATACATGCCTTCGTAAGTACCTGTTGCGGTTTCTCCGTTATGATAAAGGGCAGAATCGCCAATGGCGACAAGATTAGATATAGAAGTGTTATTATACAGCGCACCGCTGCCCACGGCAATATTTGAGTAACCGGTGCTGTTTTGATTCCCGGCATAATTTCCCATAAATACGCTATTGCCGGCAGTGGCGACGGTATTGCTTCCCGCGTTTTCGCCAATAATTACCGTACCATTCATGTTTTTTACCTCTATTCTTCCTTCGTCGAAAACAAAATATTCGGTACCTCCCAGGTCAAAACGGATTTTATCTTCATTACTGTTCTTTTCTACCTGAATTAAGGTGTTGCTGTCAGCATCGTATAGCGTAATATGATTGATTGAATCCCAAACGGCCAAACCATTGGCATCCGATTTTAACCATTTACCACTTCCGGGGTTACCCCCTGTAATTTTTACCTGTCCGTTAATTTCAAGCCGTGCGGTAGGATTTTTAACGCCAATACCAATATTTCCGGTTGAAATGGTATCAGCGGTTCCGTTAATGTTGTTCCCGTAAATAATGTTTCCAATAACCAGCTGGTTATTTTCAGATGCACTGGCAACATGTGTCAAATGCCCGATGGCAATATTCCCCGAACCGGTAATATTTTCACCGGCATACCACCCCAGTGAGGTGTTGTTGTTGCCGTTGGTGTTGTCATAAAGAGCAAAACTACCCAGGGCCGTGTTGTTTGATCCGTCATAATTATGGAACATAGCTTTTTTGCCTTGTGCTGTATTTTCCTCTCCTTGTCTGTTTGAAAACATGGTACTATCGCCTGTTACCGTGTTGTTTGATCCTGTTGTGTTATTGTAAAGAGTTTTAGAGCCTATCGACACGTTACTGTTTGAAATATAACTACTTAATCGTCCGGTATAATACAAAGCGGAATCACCTATGGCAATTTGATTTGAACCGTGGCTGTTATAATAGAGTGCTGAATAGCCCATCGCTACATTGGAATTTCCATCTATGTTTCCATTGAGAGTCTGGCTTCCGACAGCAGTATTGTAAGACCCGTTCCTGTTTTTATAAAGAGCTTTTGAACCGATGGCAACATTGTTACTTAAGCTATCGGAAAATGAGCCTGCAGAGTACAAAGCTGAGTCACCAATAGCAACCAGATAAGTTCCTTTTGAGTTGGAATTAAGCGAAGCGGGCCCGATGGCAATGTTGGAATATCCGGTTGAATTATTGTAAAGTGCTTTTTGCCCGATGGCAATGTTGTTGTCGGTAACCGTACGGAATAACGTTTTATAGCCTAATGCAATGTTATTGCTTCCTGTTTTTCCGTAACGCATTGATTGATATCCGATGGAGACATTATAGTTGCCTGATGTGTCGCTGTACAGCGCTTCGTAACCAAAGGCAGTGTTTCCATTTCCTGTAATGTTTTTGTGCAAAGCATCCCGGCCGAATGCACTATTGTTACTACCTGATATATTATTATACATGGCATAAGACCCTATTGAGTTGTTATATTGTCCATTCAGGTTGTTCCTTAAAGAGGCGTTACCAATGGCCACACTTTGTGTTCCCGAATTGTTTTTGTATCCTGCATAAGAACCGATAAATACATTTTTTCGATAACTTGAGGATGTATCGTTTGCCCCGGCATAATATCCAAAACAAACAGAACCTTTATCACCATAATTGAAAAACTTACCCTCTTTGGTGATGGTTAGAATAGTTTGGTTGTTTACCTTAAACTTTAGGTCATTCTCATCGGTGGTGCCTATAAAGTTTTGGGTCGGGTTGATACCGCTGTTTCCTTTTAAACCCCACGAGTCTCCTTCGGCACTAAGCCTTTTCCATGTGCCGAAATGATAATAATAAAACCCCTGCGTGTAGTCGAACTGATAAACCAGTAAACCCTCGTTGGGATTGGTAATGGCTTCCC
>QMPP01000222.1 GCA_003650425.1 Bacteroidota bacterium
CCGGTTTTTCCGCTGGCTTCAATAATATCGTCGTAATCGCAGCCCAGCATATCCACAATTTGGTCTTTCACCTCATCGGGCATGGCGTTGGGAAGATCCATTTTATTCAGCACCGGAATTATTTCAAGGTCGTGTTCAATGGCAAGATAGAGGTTCGAGATAGTTTGAGCCTGAATACCCTGGGTGGCATCAACCACCAGCAGCGCCCCTTCGCAAGCGGCAATGGAGCGTGATACTTCGTAGGAAAAATCAACGTGACCCGGGGTGTCGATAAGGTTTAAAACGTATTTCTTTTTATCACGCTGAAAATCCATTTGGATGGCGTGGCTTTTTATAGTAATCCCCCGCTCGCGCTCCAAGTCCATGTCGTCCAGTACCTGAGCCTGGGCGTCGCGTTCCGATACTGTTCCGGTAAATTCGAGCAGACGGTCGGCCAGGGTACTTTTGCCGTGATCGATATGCGCAATAATGCAGAAGTTTCTGATGTTTTCCATAGGGGGCAAAAGTACGATATTTTCGGGAAATCTCTCGTAAAATCAGTTACCGCCCCTGCGAATTAAACTTTTTGTTGAAATTGATTTGCCCACCCGAGAAATGGTAAGCAACCAGATTGCCTTGGTTGTCGTAATATTTGGTAACATTGGCTCCGGTGCCGGTGTAGTTATTTAAAACATGCGCACCACCATCAAATACTTTAGCCAGCAATGGCTCATCATTATTTTTGGGTATCATGGAGTTGGCTTTTGTTTTTGCATCTTTAAATAAACCTGCCAAAACTTTTCCTACAAGACTTTTTCTCTTTTCAGGTTTGCTGGATGAAACGTCTTTCAAATGACGTTTATACTTGAACTTGCAGTAAACATCATCGTTGGTAAGCTTTATGTTTACGTTAGATGAAGTTATCTCATTTAACATCGTGTAGGGACGGGTTTTTGTTCGGCGATGAGTTGTTAGAACCACAGGAGCAGTTTTCCTGTTGTTGCCGGGTGGTTTTAGCGCGGGTGCTTTTGCCGATGTTTTTTGTGCTACGATACTACTGTTCTGGTTTTCTGCCTGAGGCACAGCTGCATTGGGTGTCGATTCAGTTTTTGCTGGCTCAGAAACCTGAGATATGGTACGGCTTCGGTTTGGAAGTGCCTGCTGGGTTGAGCTGTATTTTAACAACCCGAAAACCGTAATAAGTACTAATAATACAGCAGCAGCGGATGATATCCAAAATAGCGGAATCACTTTTTTACGATGATAAAGCAACTCCTTATTATCATAAACAACTTTTTCGTCAAGCGAAACCATTAAACTGCCAAACAGCTCAAACTCTTTCTTTAAAAAAGGATTTGCTAAAACAAATTGTTCAACATCATTTTGTTCTTTTAGGGAGAGATCGTTTTCGTACCAGGCGATAAAAAAGGTTTCAAAATTATCTTCATTAATGTTATCCGCAGGAATGATCCTGTTTTTTTTGAGTATTGATTTTTTGGAAAACTCAACGCTTTCAGGTTCAAGAAAAACATTTTCAAATTCTTCAAGTTCTTCTTTGATGTCAGGATTATCATCCAGAAACAGCATCAGCTCTTCACCGGTTTGGACATCAAGATTGCCCTCCATCCAATCGATGAGATAACTTTCGTAATTATTTCTGTTTATTCTGTTCATCATGTTTATACCACCATATCGGGGCTTCCAATGTATTTTTTCAAAAACAAACGGGCGCGATAGATATAGACCTTTACCTGCGATTCGGTCAGATTGGTTATCTTGGCAATCTCCTTGTAAGAGTAGCCTTCGTAATCGCGCAGCAGCACCACCGATTTTTGATCAACCGGAAGTTTTTCTACTGCTTCGTTTAATATCTCTTTCAAATCGGAGTAGCCTTTGTTGTGGCTCTCTTCACTATATTCTACCGTATCGTAGGATACAATGCGGTTGTTTTTCCGGATGAAATCAATCATGGTGTGATATCCGGTTGTAAACAGGTACGATTTACTTTTTTTATGCTCCACCTCTTTACGCTTTTCCCACAACTTCATAAACGATTCCTGCACCAAATCGCGCGCCAACTCTTTATCCTTAATATTTTTCAACAAAAAGCGATAGAGTCCATCGGCATGATCATCCACACAGCGATTGTAATCGGTTATATTCATTAAAAGCGGTAAAGGTTATTTCATTATTACTACGACGGCAAGATATGGATAAAGTTACAGGAAATATTAATTTTTATTGACACATGTTATTTTCCTTTCTTAATGGCTTTCAGGGCAATATTATCGGTTATCTCGGGAGCAAACATTTTGAGCCACAAGCCCACTTTAGCCCGGGTGGTCATCACCAGTTCGCGTTTTCGTTTTTCAATAACGGGCAACATCAGTCTAACGCACTCTTCCACGGTCATTACCTCCTTTTCCATTACCGGGCTTTTTCCTAGTGGGATGCCCTCTCCGTTGAGTGCTCTCTCGCGAACTTCCGAGGAGACAAATCCCGGATAGATCATGGTAACAGCGACCCCTTTTTCTTTTAACTCAATACGAAGGCTGTCGAAAAATCCGGCCATGGCATGTTTGCTGGCTGCGTAAATACTTCGGGTGGGAATACCTGTTTTGCCCGTCAGGCTTGAAACGCCAACAATTTGCCCTTTTGATTGTATCAGATAGGGTAAAGCAAAATGAGTGAGATACATGCTTCCAAAAAAGTTAACCTGCATAATTTGCTCCAACGCCTCGAGGTTGGAAACCGTTTCAAAATCGGCCCACATGGTTATACCGGCGTTATTAACTAAAATATCAATTCCGCCAAAAGTGTTAACAGCTTCGTCAACTATTTTTTTACATGCTTTTTTATTGGCCACATCGGCAACAACTACCACAGCTTCCGAGCCTTTTGAACGGCAAACTTTTGCAACATCTTCGAGACGTTGCTTATCGCGGGCAGCTATAACCAGTTTCATACGTTTTTCGGCAAGCCTAATGGCTAACATTTTACCTATTCCCGAGGAAGCCCCTGTAATAATGATGGTTTTGTTTGTAAACATTTTTGTATAATCAATTAAAAAATCGGTATCACACCGCAAGGTACTATTTTTTACTTTTTATTCCCCGTCGTTGTAAAACAATTAAAATAGAATGCTTAATTATTGTGTTACATAAACCTTATTGATTAGCTTTGCCTTGTGGTTATTAAAATTACAACGATCAAATACAACCAGTGAGCAAGCCATTTCTTAAGAAATTTCTTTTTGTCGTTGCCCTCCTCATTGGAATGGGTTTTGCCGATGGTGCTACGCTGTCAACTCCTGATTCGCTATTGTTGAGATATCAATCTGCTCCTAATGATTCGGTTAAAAACAAGATGTTACGATTGCTTATTAACTGCTGGAAGGAGAAAGATTTAGACTCATGTATCATTTATTCGAAAAAAATTGTTGATTTGGCGAAAAAAACAAATCGGCCTTATAATGCTTATAGAGGTCTTTTTTGGCTAGCAAATTGTTACGCTTCAATGGGTAAAAACGATTCAGCTTCTTTCTATGTTTATAGCGGTTACTTTTTTTAATAAATCATTGGAGTTGGCTAATAATAATAATTTTACCGATCTCATTTCAAACATAACCAACAGACTGGCAGCCACTTACTACGAAATGAAAAATAAGTCAGAGGCGCTTAAGTGGGCTGACTCCTCGCTATACATGGCCATTGTTAGAAATGACATTGCACTTCAAATTAACAACCTCTTGATAAAAGCTGCCATTAACCGCGATAACGGAAACTACCAACAGGCACTAAAAAGCTTTTTAAAGGTATTGGCTTTTCAGAAAAGTCAGGGAAGTTCTCTGGGATTGCCTGCCATCCTCAACAATATTGCCACAACTTATTCCTATTTAAAGGATTGCAAAAATACCATTAAATATGCTCAACAATCATACAATCTATCTGAAAAAAATCATCAAATTACCTATAGTGTAGTTGCGTTAGATTTGCTGGCAAAATGTTATGCTCAAAAGGGTGATTATAGCAAGGCCTATCAATTTTCACGATTGTACGAGCAAAGCCGGCATCATATTTTTAACGAAGATAGGGATACTCAAATTAATACGCTTAGTGCTAAATATAAGTCAGAGGAAAAAGATAAGCAGATTGCCATTCAAAAGCTCAATATCGAAAAGCAAACCAGCGCGTTAAAAAGAAATAATATTTTGTTTATTGCCTTTCTGGTCATCCTCGTTTTAATTGTAACTTTTTTAGTCAATCGTATTATGTTAAATCGCAAATTGCGTAAGGCTCATGAGCTTCAAAAGCAACAAACCGAACTTATTAAGGTACAAAAGGACGAGATTGAGCATTATGCCGAAGAGATTAAATCGACTTACGAACAGCTGCAAAAGCTGGATAAGCACAAACAAGCCATGACCAATATGATTGTCCACGATTTAAAAAGTCCTATCAATGATTACATAAATAAATTATGAGATTACTCCATGCCTCGTGATGCTGGACTTTTCTATTTTCCGAAGTAGGCTCAAGTATATAAAGTTTGTAATAACATTGTTTTCATTTTGTGCTGTTAGTAGCACCTTTTTACTATTTTTGAATTTACTTTTAATTTATCCTAAACATTA
>QMPP01000223.1 GCA_003650425.1 Bacteroidota bacterium
GAAAAGGTGGAGTTGTTCGATCAGATTCCCCGCATGACGGATAAAGAAATAAGAGCTACCTACAAGTGGGCTACCAACGGGAAACTGGAAGATGGCACCCGACGTATTATCACTTCCCTGGATTTAGACCCCTATAAGATGGAGGCACATAACCATCACCTGCAGGAAAAATATAAAACCATCGAAGAAAACGAAGTCCGTTACGAAAAGATTTCGTGTGATGATGCCGACTACATTATTGTAGCTTACGGGTTAAGTGCTCGTATTTCTCAAAAGGCAATTCAGCTGCTACGCGAAAAAGGTATTAAAGCCGGGTTATTACGACCTATTACACTTTGGCCTTTTCCAAGTAAACAAATTGCAGCCCTTGCTGACAGCGGCGTAAAAGGCTTCCTCTCGGTTGAGATGAGTGCCGGCCAGATGGTAGAAGATGTGAGATTGGCTGTTAATGGCAAAGTCAAAGTAGAACACTTTGGTCGCCTGGGTGGTGTAGTACATTCACCCGAAGAGGTTGCCGAAGCAATGGAACAAAAAATTATAGGAGGTTAAAAAATGGCTGAAATAAATATTCAAGATATTATAAAACCTGAAAATCTGGTTTATAAAAAAACCCGGATGATGACCGACAAAACCCTAAGCTATTGCCCGGGTTGCGGTCACGGCACCGCTCACCGACTGATAATGGAAGTTATTGAAGAGTTGGGTGTAGAACACGAAACCATAGGGGTTGCCCCTGTAGGATGTTCGGTATTAGCCTACGAGTTTATGAACATCGACATGCAGGAAGCTGCTCACGGCCGTGCCCCGGCACTAGCTACCGGTATTAAACGGTTATGGCCAAACAAAGTAGTTTTTACCTATCAGGGCGATGGCGACCTGGCGGCTATCGGAACCGGCGAAACCATTCACGCCTGTAACCGTGGCGAAAACATTGTTATTGTTTTTATCAACAACGGTATTTACGGCATGACCGGCGGACAGATGGCACCAACAACCTTAGTAGGAATGAAAACATCGACTACTCCTTACGGACGCGATGTTGCCTTGATGGGAAACCCTTTGAAAATTACCGAGCTGATAGCACAGTTACCCGGAACTTATTACGTTACCCGTCAGGCTGTTCATACCCCTTCGGCAGTTCGTAAAGCCAAAAGAGCCATTCGTAAAGCTTTTGAAAACCAAATCAACAAAAAACCCGGCCTCTCGTTTGTAGAGGTGGTTTCAAACTGTAACTCGGGATGGAAAATGACCCCTGTGGATTCCAACATCTGGATGGAAGAAAATATGTTTCCGTTTTATAACTTAGGAGATATAAAAGTTGATGGTAAACTAATCGAAAAATAAAAGTTTAACTTTAAAAACGTGAAAAATGACTGAAGAAATCATTATAGCAGGATTTGGCGGACAGGGTGTGCTTTCGATGGGAAAAATATTAGCCTATTCGGGAATCATGCAAAACCAGGAAGTTAGTTGGATGCCTGCCTACGGGCCTGAAATGCGCGGAGGTACCGCCAACGTAACGGCCATCATCAGCGACGAAAGAATAAGCTCTCCCATTTTACAGGTATTTGATACTGCCATCATTCTGAATCAGCAATCGATGGACAAATTCGAATCGGCTGTTAAACCGGGGGGTGTACTATTATACGACCCTAATGGAATTTCGCATCACCCTTCCCGAAAGGATATTAATATATATAAGGTAGAGGGTGCCAAGCTTGCCGCAGAAATGGGTAATACCAAAATTTTTAACATGATTGTTTTGGGAGCCTATTTGAAAATCAAACCTATTGTTAAATTGGAAAATGTAATGAAGGGATTGAAAAAATCACTCCCTGAACGCTATCATAAATTACTTCCTCTTAACGAGGATGCCATTAACAGGGGCATGAAAAATGTAATTGTAGTGCAGGAAGTGTAAAGCTTTTTGTTTAGTATTTCAGATTCCTCGTATCACCATGATACGGGGAATTTTTTTTAACTCTATTGGAATATCAGCCCGGACTACAATAAACAGCCATCCGGTTGACTCAACTATCGTACTCAATTCTCGAACACTTCCGAAGAGCTTCGGCAATCTCCTTGGGTTTTACCGGCTTACTCACAAAGTCGTCCATACCGGCAGCAAAGCAGCGCTCCATATCCTCTTTCATAGCGTTTGCCGTAAGTGCCACTATGCGAGGCCGCTTATCGGTGTAAAGCCTGTTTATCTCTTTTGAGGCCTGCAACCCATCCATTTCGGGCATCTGTAAATCCATCAAAATCACATCGTAGGGTTGTCGCGCTACTGCTTCAAGAGCCTCCAACCCGTTAGCCACCACATCAGCCTGATAACCCAGCTTTTCCAATAGCCGACTGGCCACTTTTTGATTAATCAGGTTATCCTCGGCAATTAATACCCTTAATGGATGGTCTTTCCCCATATCAATGAAATTGGGCAAATCTTTCTTCTTTTTCTTTTCCTCAATTTTAATATGCAGAACTTCCAACAAAGTTTTTAACAGAACCGACTGTTTAATAGGTTTTGTCAGGTAAGCATCAAAAGCCACCTTTTCAGCTTGCATCTCTTTGGCCGTTTGGTGCGAAGAGCTTAAAATAATAATGGGCGTTTTATTATATGATTTCATTTCTCTTATGGATGCCGTGAGTTGATCCCCGTTCATCCCGGGCATCTCCATGTCGGTAATCACCACATCATAAGGTTTCTGATTTTTATTGATAAACTCCAGGGCATCTTTACCGGAAACTGCCTGATCAACATGAAAGCCCCAGGCACCAAGCATCAACCTTAGCACTTTTCTGTTGGTTTCGTTGTCATCGACAATTAATGCATTTTTCCCCTTAAGTTTTTCGATTGCTCCTTCAAAAGGGCTGGATGGCAGCTGATCAGACTTTTTAACCCAAATCTCAAAAAAGAAAGTAGTCCCTTTTCCCACTTCGCTTTCAAGCCAAATATTGCCTTCCATCATTTCCGACAAACGCTTGCTGATAGCGAGACCAAGCCCGGTACCGCCATAGTACCTTGTAGTGGACACATCCACCTGGCTAAACGACTTAAAGAGCTTATCCATTTTATCCTTTGGGATTCCAATTCCGGTATCCGAAACCGCAAAAAGCAATTTCACCTTATCGTCTTCCTCGCCGGTTTTAGAGACGTTAACTTTTATTTCTCCTTGTTGTGTAAATTTAACCGCATTGCTTAACAGATTAACAATTATCTGGCGCAGCCGGGTTACATCGCCCTCAACCACAGGAGGCACATCGTTATCCATCACAAAAGCCAGCTCCAACTTTTTCTCCGAAACCTTTGGTGCCACCAAATCAAGTGCCCCTTCAAGGCTGGAACGCACCTCGAAAGGTTGTTCTTCTAATTCCAGTTTTCCGGACTCAATTTTTGAGAAATCCAAAATATCATTAATGATGGTCAACAACGAATCGGCACTAATACGAATGGTATCAACAAAACTTCGCTGCGTTCCATCCAATTCGGTTGCTTCCAACAAACTTGTCATCCCGATAATTCCATTCATAGGAGTTCGTATCTCGTGGCTCATATTTGCCAAAAAGGCACTTTTGGCTTTGCTGGCTTTTTCAGTTTCAACCTTGGCTTTATGTAGTAAGATATTGTTGGTAATGGCATGCCAATAGGCATAAAACTGGGCACGTCCCTGAATGGTAAGGTAAGCGTAAAAAAGAAGCAAAAGCCCGCCAATAATTGACATATGCACATCACCCACTAAAAAGCTGGCCACCACCGGGGGAAGTACCATGCCGGAGATGTACCAAGCCAACAGGTTAAATCGAGGAGACAAGGATGTAACGGCACCGGCAGCTATGCCAATCGTAATCATTAAAACTGTAGTACTGGATACAGAAAACCCATACATATATGAAAATATTGCTACTGCCAAACCCCACGACAACGATACCCCGATGGTTAATAACCTAAACGATCTAATCCATAACTTTTGTTTTCCTTTTTCAACAAGTTTCTTATACTGAAGCGAAAATAAAAAGCGAAAAAGGTTAAAAAACACCTGCAGAGCGGCAAAAACTATAAACAAACGGGGATAGTCCCCATAAAAGGGAGTTATGAAAAAAACGGCAACGAGAATAAGTAAATACGCGGGCGGGCCTGAAAAACTGCGTTTTGCAAGCTCATGATAAGAACGCTTTAAAAGCTCTAAATAAAGTTCTTTGGTTAACTCCGGATGAAGTCTATGATAAAATTTCTCACCTGAATTTGACATATTCTTTTAATATTAAAAGAGGATAATGCTCAAAATTAATAAAAAAAAGGTAACTCTGACAAGAGAATCAATGTTGATTTACCTATAAATATGATTTTTTGTAAATGAAGTTGTTTAAAGTTAACTACGTGGATGATTATGAAATACCTTGTAAATCAGAAAACAAATATCTTTTTAATTGATCCACCTTTGTTTTCCCTCCAAAGAGGGAAATAATGGAATTTATTTTCTGATTTACAAGATGTTATTGATAAAAAAGTATTTTAACTTTAAACAACTTCAATATTTTATTCTACCCTATCGAACAAC
>QMPP01000224.1 GCA_003650425.1 Bacteroidota bacterium
TAAAATATTAATGCTTTTTAGAGCGGACTCATTTATTAAATTTGAATATTGTTTAACAATCAATTCCAATGCTTATTAATAATTGCGGTTATCCGTTTTCGTAATTGGATAGTAAATCATTTCACTCAAACAACCGCAGATAACGTCTAAAATGCATCTACTCAACAATCTGTTATTTTTGGCATATCAGTTGTAAAACAAGGGTATCATCAGGAGGGAACCTGTTGGTAAATGTAAATTTGGTTTTGGTGAATCAGGTCGGTGTTACAAGCTCCGGCCTTTTTCTTTTTATGCCCTGCAACAACGTCTTTTAATTTTTAGCTTTGCAAACGGAATTTGATTAACAATAATTAACGCCGTTAAAAAGTAAAAAAAATGCACTTTTGTGCCAGAAAAAATATTTATTATGCTTGAGTTTATTATCGTCCTACCTATCTTATTTACCATTCCCACAATCTTTCTTTGGGGAGCATTTGTAAAAGCGGGTCAAAACGGATGGAGCACATTGATACCGTTTTACAACCTGTACGTTTTTCTTAAAATCATTAAAAAACCGATGTGGTGGTACTTGCTGCTGGTTTTTCCGTTTATCAACGTGTTTATGTACATGCTCATGCTGGTTGAACTGGCAAAAGGCTTTCGGAAGTATGGGTTAGGAGAACAGTTTCTCGCGGTCGTTTTTCCATTTATCTACTTCCCATGGATAACTTTTAAAGAGGACGAACCTTTTGTTGATCCCGACGATCAGCCTGAAATAAAGAAAGGGGTGGTTCGCGAGTGGACGGATGCCATCATTTTTGCCGTTGTTGCCGCCACCATTATTCGCACCTTTATTATGGAGGCCTATACCATTCCAACCTCTTCTATGGAAAAATCATTGCTGGTGGGCGACTACCTTTTTGTCAGTAAGATGGCTTATGGGCCTAAGTTACCAAACACGCCGCTATCATTTCCGTTTGTGCATCATACCATGCCATTAACAAAAACCACCAAGTCGTATCTTGAGTGGATTGAGTTTCCCGACATTCGGTTTCCCGGTTTTGGTAAGGTAAACCGTTTTGATGCAGTAGTTTTTAATTACCCTGCCGGAGATACCGTCTCTACCAGGTTTCAGAGCAACGTGAGTTATTATTCGTTGGTGAAAGAGTATGGTCGAAAAAGAGTGTGGACCGACAAGCGCAATTTTGGTGATATTGTTTACCGTCCGGTAGATAAACGAGAGAACTACATTAAACGATGTATTGGCTTGTCAGGTGACACTTTACAAATTAAAGATCATGAAGTATATATCAATGGAAAATTGATTCATAATCCCGGGAGACAGCAATTCCAGTATCACGTGTTTACCGATGGCAGTAGCATCAACCCCAGGGTGTTGGATAAGTTGAATATTACCGAGGGGGGCAGAACCAACCTTCCCGGCGATTTTATCTACGTGCTCACCGACGAAGCCCGCGATGCTCTCTCGAAACTGTCGGTTGTTAAAAAAATTGAAGTTTTGAACGAACCTGCCGGTGTTCGTGACGCAGACATCTTCCCACAGAATCTGAACTTCGACTGGAACCGTGATAACTTTGGCCCCCTGTGGATTCCTAAAAAGGGCGCCACCATAAAACTTACCCCCCGCAACCTGGCTTTGTACAAACGTGCCATCAGAGTTTACGAGCATAACAATCTCACCATCAAAGATGGTAAAGCGTATATTGATGGGAAGCCTGCCGATACCTATACTTTTAAAATGAATTATTACTGGATGATGGGCGACAATCGCCATAATTCAGCCGATTCGCGCTACTGGGGTTTCGTGCCACAAAACCACATCGTGGGTAAAGCCGAATTTGTATGGCTTTCGCTCGATCCTAACAAAACCTTGCTGAACGGTAAAATTCGCTGGAATAAGGTGATGAGATTGGTTAAGTAGATTTTTATTTTCACCTTTCCTGCTCAACCTGAATTAATAAGGTAACTGTATTATTGTTACCTTTGCGGGTTAGAAATTAATAACTATGCCTCCAGCAAAAAACAAGATAAAACAGGGTAACAGACTTAAAGAGCCGGCAAAAAAAAGTACCGCTAAAAAAGTTAGTGGCAAAAAAAAGGCTTCGTCCATAAAAGTTACATCTAAAAAGCCAAAAACGCAACGTAAGGTCGACCCGCGTGTGTGGCGTATCGTTGGCTTTCTTTCCATATTGCTCTCTTTTTATTTGGTACTCTCGTTCATCTCCTTTTTTATAAATTGGTTCGATTCCAATCCGGATATGAAAGTGAACCAGACCTTTCAAATTACCCAATATTTCAGCGATCATGCTCGTATTGTTCAAAGCTGGACAGGCAAAACAGGTTCCGAACTTTCTCACTTTCTGGTGTTAAACGGCTTTGGGATTGGTGCTTTTTTTATTGCTGTTCTCTTTTTTGAAATAGGTGTTCGCATGATGGTTAAGTTCAAACTGCTTCGCAAGTGGCGACTGTTCGAGGGAATGGTTATCTCGTTGCTTTGGTTACCATTGCTGATGGCCATGATTTTTCCGGTTCATCCCGATAACATCATGGGAGGACTTATGGGTCATCAGATTAACGTGTGGATGAGCCAGTATGTTGGAAATGTCGGCGAAATATTTATTCTGATATTTGTGTTGGCAATATTCATTCTTATTGATTATCAGTTTTCGTTTGTTCGAAAAAAGAAAAAGAAGCAACAAAAACAAAAGGCCAAGGAAGAAAAAGAAGCTGCCGAGCACTCGACAGACCACCCTTCTGATAAATACAACACGGTAGAGTTTTCAGTAGAAGAGGAGGTCAGAGATTTTGACAAAAACGAGGGAAACACAATTCCTGAGTTGGAAACAATTTACGAGCCTGAATTTAAAGCGGAAGTAATTGATACTTCCAAACAGAAAAAGCAAACGGATAACGCCGGCCAACCCGAAGAGATAGAGCTTACGGTGGAAGCAGGTTCAAAAGAAAAAGAGGTAAAATCACCTGTTAAACCCGGCGATCATCTTGGTATTGACTCTGACTTCGATCCAAGGTTGGATTTACCTGATTACAAATTCCCCCATCTTGATCTGTTGGAAAGATACGATTCGGAAGGAGTGGTAATTGACCGTGAAGAGTTGGAAGCCAATAAGCTGAAAATTGTAGAAACACTAAAAAACTACAGCATTAGCATTGTAAAAATTAAAGCCACCATCGGACCAACCGTTACGCTGTACGAGATTGTTCCTGCGCCCGGGGTAAGGATTTCAAAAATTAAAAACCTGGAAGACGATATTGCCCTAAGCCTTGCTGCTATGGGTATTCGTATTATCGCCCCCATCCCTGGTAAGGGAACGGTAGGTATCGAAGTACCCAACAAAAACCCCACCATCGTTTCCATGCGCTCGGTATTAGCCTCAGAGCGGTTTCAAAATTCTAAATTTGATTTACCGCTGGCGCTGGGGAAAACCATCTCCAATACCAGCTTCGTAGTCGATTTAGCCAAGATGCCACATATTCTTATGGCCGGTGCAACAGGTCAGGGTAAGTCGGTGGGGCTGAATGCCATCATCGCATCCCTCCTGTATAAAAAGCATCCTGCCGAATTAAAGTTTGTTTTGGTTGACCCGAAAAAGGTAGAGCTAACACTATTTTCACGTATTGAGCGTCATTTTCTTGCTAAGTTACCCGATTCGGAAGAGTCTATTATTACCGATACCCGTAAGGTGGTTCGTACCCTTAACTCGCTTGGCATCGAGATGGATAATCGCTATGAGTTGCTAAAAGATGCACAGGTTCGAAATATAAAGGAGTATAATGCCAAATTTATAAAACGGAAGCTGAACCCCTTGCATGGCCATCGCTACCTGCCCTATATCGTTTTGGTTGTAGATGAGTTTGCCGATTTAATTATGACCGCTGGTAAAGAGGTTGAAAATCCTATTACTAGGCTTGCCCAGTTGGCACGTGCGGTAGGTATCCACCTGATCATTGCCACGCAGAGGCCGTCGGTAAATATCATCACAGGAACTATTAAAGCCAACTTTCCTGCCAGAATCGCTTTCAGAGTTATCTCTAAAATTGACTCGCGAACCATTTTGGATAATAGTGGTGCCGACCAGCTGGTAGGACGTGGCGATATGCTGCTTTCAACGGGAAGCGATTTAATCAGGCTTCAATGTGCCTTTATCGATACACCAGAGGTGGAAACAGTAACCGATTATATTGGTAGTCAACGCGGATATCCCGATGCCATGCACTTGCCGGAGTTTGTTGATGAAGAGGCAGAAGCCAAAGAAGATTTTGATGCCAACGACAGGGATCCGCTATTTGAAGATGCTGCTCAAATTATCGTTCAAACACAACAGGGCTCTACCTCCCTGCTTCAGCGCAAACTAAAACTTGGTTATAACCGTGCCGGCCGTATTATCGACCAGTTAGAGGCAGCGGGAATTGTGGGGCCGTTTGAAGGAAGTAAGGCAAGAGAAGTGCGCGTGGCCAACGAAATGGCTTTGGAACAATTCTTGAAAGATTTAAATATGCATAA
>QMPP01000225.1 GCA_003650425.1 Bacteroidota bacterium
ATACCGTTCATCGGCGTTCTGATTTCATGCGACATATTATTAATAAATTCAGTTTTTAGTTGATTGCTTTCTTCGGCTTTTTGTTTTGCTATTACTAATTCAGTATTTTGTTCTTGTAATCTTTGTTCAACTTGTTTAGAATGTGTAATATCCCGCCCTATAACTGCAAGTCCTTTTCTGCTTCCGTCTGAATAAAAAGTTGGAATTTTTATAACATCATAGATTTTTGTTATCCCTTTTACAGTGGGAATAATTTCAATTCCGTGCGATAAGGTTTTATTATTCCATGATTGCTCATCACTAATTATACAAGTGGAAAATGCTTCTTTGTAAATTTCATCAGTAAGTTCGGCTAACTCGGCATCTGTTTTCCCATAATAATCTACTCCGCTTAAACTAAAAAGTTCTAAATCCGCCTTGTTAGCCAATAGCCATCTTCCTTCACCATCTTTATAACAAATAATGTCAGGTATTGTATTTATCAAAGTATTTAATCTTTCTTCGCTTTCTACTAAGTTTGTTATATTCTCTTTTATAGCAAGGAAATTAGTAATTTTTCCCAATTCGTTTTTTATTGGTGTAATCGTTACCTGTTCCCAATAATATTCACCATTCTTTTTCTTATTATGAAATTTCCCTTTCCATGTTTTGCCGGAGAGAATTATATGCCACATTTTTTGATAATACTCTTTCGACTGTGTGCCGGATTTTAATATTCTTGGGTTTTTTCCTAATACTTCACTTGCAGTGTATCCTGTTAATTCTGAAAATTTGGGATTTGTATATTCAATATCACCATCGGTATTAGTAATAATTATAACATTTTCACTTTGCTCTACTATAGTTGAAAGTTTTTTAATTTTGGTTTCGACTTGTTTACGGTTGGCAATGTCTCTTACGGCTGTAACTTTTATTTTTTGGTTGTTAAAAGTTAAATTCCAAGATTCTATCTCAACAGAAAACAGTGTTCCGTCTTTTTTTATTGCTTCAATTTCATACGGTTTTGCATAATCCTGTTGAATGTTTTTTTGAATTACTGATAGATATTTTTGAGGAACTAATTTGGAAATATTTTGACCAATAAGTTCGTTGTATTGATAACCACTCATTTGAGCAAAAGCTTGGTTTATTTCTATAATTATACCTTGTTCGTGAATTAATATTCCTTCAAAAGTAATGTTGCTTAGTAATTTAAACCCATCAATATTCTGCTCAGTAATTTTTTTACGCAAAATATTATTTTCTTTCTCTAATTCCTGATATGTTGGTTTCGTTTTCATAACTAAATTGTTCTATTTAATTAGTGCGAACATGTCAAAAGTAATTAAATATTATATACCATTTAATATTTGCTGATACAGCAGGCCAAATAATTTTCAAAAAGTTATCTTTGCGCCAAATTTATATTGGCAATATGGAACTTAAAAATTTTGTAGAAGAGTTACGTTGGAGAGGGATGATACACGATGTAACCCCGGGAACCGAAAAACAACTGTTAAAGGAGATGACCAGCGGCTATGTAGGCATCGACCCAACAGCAGACTCACTACACATCGGCCATCTGGTTGGGGTAATGATGTTGCGACACTTGCAACTTGCCGGCCACCGTCCCATTGCTTTGCTTGGGGGTGCTACCGGTATGATTGGTGACCCTTCGGGAAAATCGGACGAGCGCAACCTATTAAACGAAGAGATCCTGCGTGCCAACGAGGTAGCCTTAAAAAAACAACTTGCCAAATTTTTGGATTTTGATGGTGATGCCGAAAATAGAGCCATCCTGGTTAACAACTACGACTGGATGAAAAACTTCAGCTTTCTTGATTTTATCAGAGACATCGGAAAACATATTACCGTTAACTACATGATGTCGAAGGAGTCAGTCAAAAAGCGTATCTCTCCCGACAACAAATCGGGCATGTCGTTTACCGAGTTTTCGTACCAGCTGGTGCAGGGCTTTGATTTCCTGCATTTGTACCAACACGAAAACTGCAAGCTGCAAATGGGTGGTGCCGACCAGTGGGGCAATATTACCACCGGAACCGAGTTAATTCGTCGTAAGCTGGGACACGAAAGTAACGCTTTTGCCTTAACCTGTCCGCTTATCACCAAAGCCGACGGCGGAAAATTTGGAAAAACAGAGAGTGGTAACATCTGGCTCGACCCGGAAAAGACATCCCCTTACGAATTTTACCAATTTTGGCTGAATGTATCGGATGAAGATGCTGCCAAATACATTAAAATATTTACGCTTCTCGACAAAGAAACCATTGAAAAACTTGTTGCCGAACATAGTGAGATGCCTCACACGAGACTACTTCAAAAAACGCTGGCCAAAGAAATTACCATTACGGTTCACTCCGAAGAGGCCTACAACGCCGCGGTGGAAGCATCGCAGATTTTGTTTGGCAAAGGAACCACCGAAAGTCTTAAAAAGCTGGATGAAAAAACGTTTCTCGACGTGTTTAAAGGTGTTCCTCAATCAGACATTCCAAAAGAAGAGCTTAACGAAATTGGTATTCTTGACTTTCTGTCGGCTAAGGCAGGCGCCTTTAAGTCGAATGGCGAAGCACGCCGAATGCTAAAGGATAATGCCGTTTCCATTAACAAGCAAAAAATTAAAGAAGATTATCAGATTACTGAAAACGATCTGCTTAACGGAAAATACATTTTGGTTCAAAAAGGCAAGAAAAACTATTTTATTGTGAAGGTAAGCTAATCAAAGGTTAAAAGCGGTACATAAATCCCAACGCCAGTTTTTTGCGACCAAGGAACCCAACTTCCGCCGCGAAGTTAAAATGTCGGCTAATGGTGCACGAGCCACCCACAGCCATATTCCACCTTTGAACCGGACTAACAGCAGCAGTATATATAGCTTTTTCGCCAATGTAGTTGGCCAAATCGCCAACCACCTCACGAACATTGACCTCACCTGTTAAGGTTTGAGAATCTTCCAGCCAGGAGGCCCCGACCCAAATTGTGCCCGAGTGGTTTCGCTGTTTATTGGTGAACACTCTTCCAATTTTAGGGCTAAAACGGTGCGAAACCAATTTACTGTTCATCTCCTGAGGATGCACCTCTGAGTAGTTGTAATCCACTTCAACAAAAAAATGTTGGTAGCTGTAAAATGCCGTTGCACCAAAACCATAAACCGAACCATTGTAACGTGTAGGTTTGTTAATCACCACGCTGGTATCTAAAAAAACAGTATAAACAGTATCCTGATAGGGTAACTCCAAATTAATGCCATTGGCTGTAATGTCCGGTTCCAAATGTCCGTAAGCAAATCCTACTATACCATAGAGATTTAAATAAGGCAGCACCCAAATACCGGGACGAATTACCACTCGTGAGCCTCCTCCTGTAATATCCTGTGTAAGCGAATCGGAATAGGCCTTGATGATCTCGTTATGCAGGGTTAGCTTATTGGCCGTGTAATGCTGCACAAATGTAAAGCCTTCAATGCCCACTCCCCACGCATAGGGAAATTTCTTCCGGCTTTTATCATGAGAAAATAAGGGTGGCGTGTAAGTCAATAGCGGTTTCAGGTTTTGTCGAAAAACAGATTGACCTAACAACCGGTTTCCTGTATTATTCCCTGCTAAAGCCGGTATGTCTGTCAATAAAAACAACATCGAAAAAAGAAAAACAAGCTTAAGTGGGGCAAATTTCATACAACACAATTTAGGGTTTACTGGTATAGGACACTATAAAGGATAAAAAGGAGGTACGCGACTATAAGTAAAATACCTTCGGTTTTATTGATGAGGTTGTCCGTTTTGCCTGTCCATTTTACAAAAATCCACAACAGCACGCCCGATGCAATAACCATTCCTATTTCAAAGTTAAACGTATTATCGAATGGAATGGGCCGAATAACTGCGCTAACACCAAGTACAAAAAAGATGTTAAAAATATTGGAACCAACAGCGTTACCAATGGCCATAGCTGAATTTTTTTTAGTGGCTGCAATAATCGAAGTTACCAGCTCGGGCAAGGAGGTGGCTCCTGCAATTAGCGTTAACCCGATAACCGATTGCGAAACCCCCAAATCTGCCGAAATCTGTTCAGCCCCTTTTACAATCCATTCACCACCAAAGTATAGCCCCACCGCACCGAGAAGGATGTACAACACCGATAATCCGGTTGAGATTGTTTTAATTTTCAGATCGGGGTTGTCTTCGTCCGATTGGTCAGGTTTAAAAAGCGTATAGTACAAAAATCCCACGAAAAAAATAAGAAGAATCACACCGTCAGTCCTTCCTATTTCCTGATCAGCTCTTCCAAAAAACGAATCGTTAGCAAGCGTAAGCAACACCACCGCCGCAAAAACAGAACCCGGTATCATGATGGAGGCCGTTTTCTTACTTACCTGAATGGAGTAAATAACCGCCGCTACGCCCACAATTAAAAAGGTGTTGGCAATGTTACTTCCCAGCACGTTACCAATAACCAGCCCGCTGTTTCCACGTATGCTGGCAAAAATATTAATAAAAAGTTCGGGTAAGGAAGTCCCCAA
>QMPP01000226.1 GCA_003650425.1 Bacteroidota bacterium
GAGCCAATTAAAGGGGTTTACATCATTTTTTTTGCAGGTTCCAAAAAAGGAATAAAACATGGCAGCCCTTTCTGCCCCACGTTCTGATCCGGCAAACAGGTAGGCTCCCTTCCAATGCAGCAACTTGATTTTGTCTCGTCGCCGGTTTACAAATACATCGCCGCTTAATGGAGCACTGATGCTGAATTCTTCTACAAGAGAGCACACAACCCGTCAAAACTTTTTCGCATATCGGTGGGTCGTACATAAAGGTGAAACCGATTGCTCGAGGATATTGTAAACATGATTGATATTTTTTGACCACAAACCTATGCGATCGTATCAAACCAAAAAAGACGTGGTTAGTAGAGGGGATACGTTAGTAGAGAGGGTACACTCAAATAAGATACTTATTATCTTATCCAGTTAATAACTTCAAACAAAAAACCCCGAATCTTCCATCTGGAAAACCCGGGGTGCTTAACAAAAATTAACCGAGAAAAAGTTACTCTACCCCTTCCATCGATTTTTCAAGTTCGCGGGCATGAGCCAGGAATGTATTTACATCCATCTGTTTAAAATAGAGCATGCCATGCGTGGCACGAATACGGGGGCTTTCGTTTTCGTAAAAATAATTTTTACCCAATACCAGCTGGATATCCTTTAACTGTCCTATCCATATCTTTTCGGCCAGGGTGCTGAACTTGCCATCTAACATATAACTGGGAAACGGTGCTTCCACTTGGCTTAAATAACAATCGGTAAAGGCACTGTCGAGTACCGACAGCGAATTAAGCGACACCGGTACAAAATTAGTGGCTTCGGCCGGATGAAACTTAAACCACACGTTGCGATAGCCAATTATTTTAAGGTGACTCAAATCTTCTTCCTTACCCCACAATCGCACCGCTTCGGCGATAGCCTGCAACACCTTGTAATGGGTATCGGGACCGCTGCCCTCGGGATCGAATGCCAGGCTAATGGTGGTAGGTTTATACTTTCGGAGCTCTTCCAATATGGGAAGCACATCACGATTTCGCTCGGGTTGGGCAGTAAAAATATCACCGGTATAAAAGCCAAGGCGCAAATGATTTACATTGCTAACACGCACACCAAAGTGAGCCCAAACCAGCTCCTCTTCAAACTCGCGAATCATACCCTTTAACTTTTGAATATCGGGCGGGTTTTTTTCACCATCGTAACTGTTCTCCAGCTTATGAATTATGTCGTGAATCTTTTCCTTTAGATCCAATGTATTTTTTATCTCATATACCTCGATAATGCTACGCACCACGCGATGACTAAGACCTCTTTTGCGCTCGCCCGGTTCGCCCGAAGCCACCTTGTTAAGATAATGATACACATCTTTATCACGTTTAAGCTTGTAACCATCACGGTAAAAATCGAGGTAGTGCACCATTTGGATTTGATCCTTCAATAAAAAGTAAAGGGTATCTTTCAGCGATTCAATCATAAACTTGTTGGTTACCGCTGTAAAACCGGAGGTCATCACGGTAAAATAAAAACTGTTGGAAGCTTCGCGCAGCTGATGACTCACGTTAGGCAATAAGCCCAGCATAATATCATCGTGGTGCGGGCCGGTGTGATAAAAAATTTCGTTTTGGCAATGTTTCATGCCCAGGGCAATTTTACTTTTCACCTGTTCAATAACCGTTTCAACTGTTTTAAGGCTAACATCGGGTATCAACCGGGTATAAGGATCGTTCTTTAAATCCTCTTCGGTAAGATGGTGCGCGTACGTTTCCGATTGGACACACAAATCGATGATAGCTCGTTCGGTTTTTTCCTTTGTCCACTCTCCGGTAGTATAATAACGGTCGATAGAATCTTTTAGTCCGACAGCTGCCCCTCTGGTAATATAAAAGCGGGCATTGGGTAATTGGTGTAACACGGTTGCCGGATAAAGGTTAGAAGGCTCTTTTTCAAGGGCATTTTTCACCACGTCGGCCTTGGCTTCTCCAGCAGCAATGATAATAGCCACGGCCTCTTTTTTATAGGCAATGGTATCTAAACCGATAGTAATAACCAACCTGTTTTTCGACACGGAAATACCCCCGAGATCGCCGGCAGCCACCGCCTGCGTTTCGAAATTGGTAGCCGTAAGCCGGGTGTTTGAAAAATGGTCGGATCCACGCGTATTAAAAGCGATGTGACCATCGGGGCCAATCCCGCCAAGGAAAAAGCCAATGCCTCCCATGTCGCGAATTTTACGTTCATACTCCGAGCACCAATGATCTATCAGGTAAATCGATTCCTGTTGTTTCCGTTCAACACTATTTTTGGGATCACGAAAGCGCAACGACAGATCCACTTTCAAATCAGGAAAAATATCGGTAAACGGCTTGCCTCCCGCCAATGGTATTTCGTTGGAATTAATAAAGAGGGCCTTTTCGGGGTCGAGCCCGAAACCATCGATATAAAACTTGTTGACGTAATAATAAAAACTATTGTGCTGCCACGAATGGATGGGATAAAACTCATCAATTTGCACAAAGTGAAGTCCTTTTGTCTCAGGCTTTTTCAGGTGGGCGATACCATACTGCTTAAACAAACCCCTTGTTTTTTCCGACTCCCAGTTGTTTAAAAAATAGCTGGTCCATTTAATAAAATGTTCCGGCGTTTTACCCGTTGGAAGACTGATAACGCCATCAGGATTTTCGGCTATCCATTCGATAAACCGCAAGGCGGTAAACAGCCCCAGTCGGGGAAAATTATCGACTACCACGTACGGCATACGCGACTGCATGGTTTTCATGCCGGAATTTTCAAAAAAAACCTTTTCTACCGATGAAAAATTTGTTGTTTTAAGCATTCTATTTATTACTCTAGATTTGTATTAGATGTTTTAACAAAGAGGCTACCAAACTATGGCTTATATAGTTTAACGGTAGCCTCCATCAACATCACTAACCAAAAAAATCAATTATTTATTGTCAACATCCCACCAAAGTGGTGTGCCGCCAGTATCGGGGCCACCCAAACAATCAACCGCTTTTGCAACACCGTTGGCATTGGTTTGATATTCGGGTTCTACAAAATTTACTCTTTTAATAAAGGTACCGTCAGGGATGGTTCCACCGCTGTTATTAACTTTCAGAGGGAACTGTTTCGGGAAACCTGTTCTTCTGAATTCCGACCATGCTTCCTGGCCATCAGGGTACATGGCAAGCCATTTTTGGGTAATAATCTGGTCGAGATTTGTAGCCAGGCTGTTACCTGCATTCCATTTGATGGTGGCAGTTTCAACGGCCGCGGTACTATTTTCAGGATGAACCGGATCGACATAATCAGCAGGGGTTGACGTTTCATCAGCGAGATAAGCAGCTGCGTCTCCGGCACCATGTTGCTCGAATGATTTGGCTACACCCGTTTCATAAAACTCCTGGGCTGATCCGCCCATATCCCAACCACGTAAAGCACCTTCGGCTCTTAAAAAGTAAACCTCGGCACAAGTCATCAGTTGTACATCACCAAAATCAATTAACTTGGAAGCGACATCCTGATATTCCGATTTAGCAGCAATATCAATTCCTTCACGTATTCCATGATATTCTCCCGGATTGGCAACCGAAGGCTGGAAATACTTATCAAGACGGGGGTCGTTATAACCTTTTAAGATGGACTCCATGTTGGCATTCATACGAACGTCGTTCCATGCATTGTTGATGGTGTTTAGCGGATGACCTAAACCGGCATCGCTTGCAACCATAAAGTTGTCGCTGTTATTCTCCATCACACCAAAAGGATTGACAATAGCTTTTTCAGCTTCTGTTTTGGCACGGGCAGGATCAACATTGGCAATACGAATAGCCAGTCGCAAACGGAGCGAATTGGCAAACTTAATCCACTGGCCATAATCGCCACCGTACGACAGATCAAAGTTTGCAAAACGTTGAATGGAATCACCATCGGCATAAGTAGCAAGTACTGCCACTGCATCGTCCAGGTCTTTAAAAAAGGCATCGTAAGCATCTTTCTGACAATCATAATCAATGCTGCCATCATCGTTTAGCTGACCGTAATGAGTATAAATAACAGGGCCAAACATATCGCTAAGGCGGTGCATGGCTTCTACTTTTACAATTTTAGCCCAAGCGGTAAAGTCAGGAAAATTTTCACCGTTACGTTCTACCGATGCCATGGGAGCCATCACTTTAGAGTAGGCAACACTCCATGGAAACTGATTCCAACCATCAACCAAAAAGTAGGTCATGTTGTTAATATTCCCACGGAAAGGCGTTGGAGGCATCATATAACCACCGTAAACATCGCCAATAAGATTTTGCTGTAACTGGAAAACCCATACAGGATCGTAACTGTAGATGTTTTGTAGTGCCTGTTTAAATGGCTCGCCCACAATTTTAAAATCAGCTTCCATTTGTTTTTTACTAACCCCGTAAGGATCAGTGTTCAGGTCATCAAAGTCTTTGGTACAACTTTGAAAAACAAGGCTCAAAGTCAGGAATGCCAAAAGCGACCCAATTCCATATTTATA
>QMPP01000227.1 GCA_003650425.1 Bacteroidota bacterium
CCAATTTCGATAAGGTAAAAACCATTACCGAGAGCAATAAATCGCTTGCAGTTTGTTACGATTTTAACCACGACAAAGTATGGCAGCAGCTAACCGATAATAACCAAACAACAACCAAGCGTTATTTCGGTAAACTGTTTGAAACCAAAACAACAAGCAGCAGTATCCGGCAGCTACACTATCTTTACGCCCCTACCGGATTATTTGCTATTTTTACCGTTGACAATGATAACGTGGAAACATTAAACTACATACTCACCGATCACTTCGGCAGCATCACGAACGTGCTTGATGAAGCCGGTGGTTTGCTCGAAGAGCAAAACTTTGATGCCTGGGGGCGTCGCCGTAACCCTGCCAACTGGACATACAACTACTTGTCTTCAGCACGCCTTTACGACCGCGGATTTACCGGCCACGAGCATCTTGATGCCTTTAAGCTGATAGACATGAAAGGCCGCGTGTATGACCCCGTGACAGCCCGCTTTTTAAGCCTCGACCCCGTGGTACAACATACCGCCAACTCCCAAAGTTATAACCGGTACAGTTATGCCCTTAACAACCCTCTTAAATACACAGATCCCACGGGTTATTCTATCGACTGGTTTATCAACCAATTTACCGGTGAGGTGAAGTACAACAGTGCCTTAGGAAAGGATGATGCCGATAAGATAGAAGGCGAAGGCTGGGAATGGTTTGGTGATGATGATGTGTTTTTAAAAAATAACCCCAATGTATTAAACGGAACTTATGGTATTTTGTGGAATAATAAAAACTTAATGGAAAACCCCAACAGTATTATGCCGCACGAAGGTTCATTCAACCTCGAAGCCACCTTCAAAGGCCAAAAAGCCCTTACCTTTATGAAACGGATGGGGTATGAGTTTAAACCTAAAGAATATTTGGAGCATGCAAAAATAAAAACAGTTCATTATCCTGACGCAATACCAATTACACAAAAATACACACTTATTAAAAACATCCGGATTCTTTCAAATCAATATGTTCCGAAAAATTATAATAGAAAGGTAACTTATAGTAGTCACTACAAACCTCCTATATATGGGCCGATGACAAAATATACATTGTTCGACCCCAGCTTTTCATTTACAGATGAAACATGGATTAATAATGTGGATATATATTCAGAAGGTAATAACATTGACAAATATATAAATAAAGGTATTCAGATAATTGAAGAACTAGGTATCCCTTGGAAAGAATTGTTAAAAGAATACTGGGAAAAAAAATACAAATGATAAATATGAAAAAAAATATTGTTTTCATTACTACAATAATATTATTCTCTTTTTTTTATAGTTGCGATTTTGAAATAAGCCAAAGTGAAGGAGTTGACTATTTTTACATTAAAGGATTTAATACAATAGACACAAACTTTTTAAAACATTTTCCTAAGAAACAACCGGAAGGTTTTATGCAAGGACTTTATAGTGCCAAAGTCGATTTAGTAGATTCTTGTTTTAGCCCAATAAATTACATTGTTGTTTCAAATTATAACAAAGCAAAATACGATTCTATATACAGTGGTTTTAAGTCAAAAAGTATTATAAAGTTACAAGCAAATGATACCAATGTTCTTTTGATATTTTCTTATTGCGATGTAATGGTTGGTACTGACGGTGTTTTTAAAAACCTTGAATCCAAAAAAAATAAATACTTAGCCCATCATAATATTTCTTTAAAAGATAAAATTCCCATCCCACTATTTGATATTGACCAATTCAAATCAAACACCTTTTCGGGCTTACCCGAAGATTTTAGAATATATGTTCTGGAAGCCAAACCTGGTAAATACCTGGAAGATAAATATCTTCGCGACTGTGTTTGTTTACCAAAAAAATGGAAACACGGTTTTTCAAGAGGTGTGGCCATGAGCGATAAAAGACATGTGATTATTTATTGGGTAACAGTTTGGTAAACACAGACTTCGTTAATTCGCATATTTATTTTTGGACACTATACGGGTTTTGTTTTACATCATATTGCAACAGTTTGCCATTTGGGAGTTTTATGTTCTGACTATTCAAATGTCTGCAAAGCTGGATCTGAGCATCCCTGAATCTGGGTGTTTCCAGTAGCTCCAGCCTTACGGTCAATGTGTTTTTTGTACTTTTGACCCACCCCTTGGAACTTGTGATTGCATCAAGCACGGGTAGCAGGTCTCTGTTGTCGGGCAGGTAATTGTACAACATCTTCGACAGTTTTTTCCTGCTGTTCCAGAACACCATTTCCGCTATGTTCCACCATTTTTTTCCTTGGTTGTCAATTGCCATGAAAGCTCTTATGCCCTCGTCAATGGTGTTTGTGCGTTGGGGGCATTCTGATACTTTTTTGCTAATCTCCCTTATTTCAATTTCCAGGGAGTTTCTTTTGCTTATCTTTTTTTCTCTAACGGTTGATTTTCTAAGACTTCCGTCTTTATTGGTACTAAGTTCTTTTTGTCCAAGCTCTTTTTGTAGTTTCGCGAGGGCTGTCTTTTTTCCTTTCAGCTCTTTTTTGAGCTTGGTGTGCTCGGGGTTGACCATTGTTTGATCCTTGCTGTTTTCCTTCGTGTTCCATGCCGGGTTGTAGTGCATGTTCGTCCGGCTGCCAAGATGCTTGAAGCCGTTTTCGCTGTTGCCCCAACGGTTTAGCATACTATCCACTATTGTCTTGGTGGTCTCTTTCGTGTCGTTGCTCACTACCGCGAAGGTTTCCCCTGTTTTTATGTTGCGCACTATTATCCTCCTTAAAGCAACGCTGCCCTTATCCTTGTTGTGATAAGCCTTCTCTGTCTCAAAGAACCTGTAAGCCTTGTCGTTAATCTTTAGATTACCTGAAAAATGATGGGCTGCCAGCTTTGCCAGTTCTGCCTTGTTGCAGTTTTTTTCCCAAGTGACAAACCGAAGGTCACTTATCGACAAAAACCTTTCCACACCCCACAGTTCCCTGTCGACGACCACTAAAGGCGGCGTGCCGTTGTTATATGGTTTTATCAGGGAGCTCACTTTCCGCATGCTATCCATCATGTCGCCCCTGCCCTCCTGGATGTCAAAGTACACGATGTTGCCTCCACTGTCGTGCGCAAAAAATTCTGTCTGTCCAGGCATCATCAATGAGCGCTGTGTTGAATGTGCCTCGTGTACTTTCTCCTTGCCGCTGTAAGGAACCAGATGGCCGTCCAAAAAGATTCGCCATATGGACACCGTACCGTTGATTATCTGGGACTTAAAGAACATTCCCATCCCTTTGCGAGCCTGTTCAAGTTCAACCAGCCCCCATATGCCGGTACGGACTTCCACCAGGTTCGGGAGCTTTTTAAGTCCCAGTATCTGCCCAAACTCTTTTTTGTAGGCAGTCTTGAACTGTTCCACCGAAAATATCCTGTTAACATGCATCATCACGAACATCAACGGTATCCACAGGTAATCGCCCACGAGCGAGGATAGTAGGTTCAGAAAATTGTATTTCGACATCAGAGCCGCAAGGTACAGCATGCTTCCGCCATAGCGGTTTTTCTGGTAGTCGAACTCCTGACCGTAAAGCTCCCTTGCCTGACCACAGTGCTCTTCGGGCGTTTCTGTATCCTTGGAAAAGTCTATCTCCAAGTTGTTCTTTTCCATTTGTTGCGTTTTCTCCCGGCGCTCTCGTTCCAGTTCGCGTGCTTTGTTGCCCGTGAAGCGCTTTGGGTTTTTCTTCCAACTGTCCTTGGTGTTATTTACCAGACCATTCATCCCGTTTTTTTGGTAGGTGTTCACCCAATTGTCTATGCTCTGACGTGAAACACCAAGACTTGCCGCAAGCTTGCTTTTTGTTGCGCCCTGGCGCTCAACTAGATCGACCACAAAGCTACGCTTCTCTATTGCCGGGGTCAACTGTTGGCGTTTTAGGAACTGGCCGTTTTTGTACAGGAGGATCACGTCCTTATCAGTTGTTTTTTTCAAAGAGAGCCCGTTGCCGATAAACTCAAAACCGGCTTCCCGTTCTTGTACTGAAAAAAGATTGTCCATGTCGATTGTGTTTTGGCTGCAAACATAAGAAGAAAAATGTAAAAATAAAACTTGTTTTTTAATTTATATATTTGTATCTTATCCAATACAGCGCCTTCAATGTCCAATTATATCGAAATTATGAGGTTTCGGCGGTTTTCAGTACCTTTGTGGCATCTTGCAAATTCAAAATTAACGAAGTCTGAATCATGAAAAGACTAGTTTATTTATCATTTCTCGTACTCGCATCAACCATGCTGGTACTTACCTTAAACAATTGTAACAAGGTACCAATAGTTAATCAGAATGCCGAAACTGAAGACAACAGTAATTCAACGCTTAATTCCGAGGCTATGCTGGAGCACATTTTAGCGTTTAAAGAAAAATTGAAGTACTACAAGGAGCATCCCGGCTTAAAGGATGGCAACGATACATATACTGCTGATAGCGCAGTTTGGGA
>QMPP01000228.1 GCA_003650425.1 Bacteroidota bacterium
ATTTCTTAGTAAATCTCTTGTTGCCTGATCCAGGTCAAGCATATCCGCAGCCTGATCAAACTGCATTTGCGCCGTGCGGAATGGGTTGTAATTATCTGACTTCATGCGTGAAGAATTATTAAACAAGATTGACAAAACTTTCTGAATCCACACAACAGGTGAACACAACAAAGTTATTTAAAAATTCTTCAACTTTTATAGTAACAGCTTCTAAATAACCTAAAATAAAAAATGATTAAATAAAGACTGAGTTTCACAGCCCCGATAAGTTAAATAGATATTGCCTATTTATTCAAAACAACTTTTCCGGTTGACTGTTTGTTGCCAGCAGTTATCTGATAAAAATAGATGCCCGGCTTTACATCACCGGCAGCATCCCACTGAAGCATGGTTGTGCCGTGGGTGGAGGTTGCTGTTTGGGTGAAAATAAGTTTTCCCGTCATATCGTATATTTGTAACCTTACCGGTCTGCTATTTTCGGTAGCCACTTTAAAATGCACGATACTGTTAAACGGGTTTGGATAAGCGTTAATACCCATTTCTCTTATTGTGTTTACCTGAACATCTGTCCAAATATAAGTAACTCCAAAGAAACTCAGTATCTCGGCCAGGTAACCCGATTTGTTACAATAGGCGTTATCCATCAAACCGCCAAATTCAAAGGAAGATCCAACAGTACGATAAACACTGTCTGCATAAGCCACGGTAACATCATAACTGGCATTAGAATTAGACAGGATCGTAAAAGCATTGTCGATTGGGGCAATGTGATCGATGTAGTTGTTGCTTCCCTGAAACTCGAACGAGAATCCTTGCATAAAACTACCATCGGTTCCGATAACGTTGTACAAATCGCCACTACCATCGTCGAGGCCGTCAATAAAAAACATGGGGTGAACCGGAGTCGGGTCGTTGTAAGCCCAAGTATCTCCACCTTCCATATAGAGTTTTCCACCGCTATTTAAATAATCAGCCAGCATTTGCCCTTCGTCGTTGGTTAAAATATGGTTGTCGCTAAAGGTGCCAAGCAAAACAAAAACGGCTTGGTAGTTACTTAGATTTTCCGGTATTTGGTGGGTTGTATCTGCTGAAATAGAGAGTTCTTCAAGACAAGTCATCAAACTATCTTCCGACAAAGTAGGAGCCAGTTTAACAATCATGATGGGACGTTGCCCCACAACCATCGAAAACTGACCTGTTGCCGAAATGCCATAGTCAGCACTTATATTCATGGTAAATATGGCATCATATCCCAGCGGGGTATCTCCATCGGCAGTTATGGTGTAGGTAGCCATTGTCGTGTCGCCGGCAGCCATGTTTCCATAATTCATGCTGTTGTTGGCAATCGAAATCCAATTACCATCGCCGCTAAGCAATCCGGTAACATTATAGGCTTCGGATGAACCTGTGTTAGCAAGATACACATTCAAACCGGCGGTTTCCCCCGGATCTAGTTTTCCGTTTCCATTTCCGTTGCCCGTGGTATCAATAACTTTATAACTAAGATATTGTAAATTGGGAGCATGTGCCGTAACCATAAACATCATGTTGTATGTTTGACCCGATGTGTCTTGTGCTTCCATCGAAAACACCAGCGGTGTCATATCGGGAACCGAATCGGCCAGCGTAAACCGGTATCCGTTATAAATTCCAACGGTGTCATCAACAGTAATGGTTCCGTAATTTTCGGTGGTGTCGGTAAGGGTAAGATAGGGACTGGAAGTTGAAATGTTAGCGATAACATCTACCGCATCTTCGTTTCCGTTGTTGGTTAAAAAGGCTGTTAAAAGGATATCCTCAGTATAATCAGCCATTTGGTTGTTGTTTCCTAACGAATCGTTAAGGGTGTTGTAGGCATAAGAAATATAAGGTCCATCGCTTGAAATAATTGGAATGGTATCGATGCTTGGAATGTGATTGTAGGCAATGACAACCAAACTGGCATCGCCAATACTATCCAGACCAGGATAAAAAACAAGGGTTGCCGAGCCGCCTGATACCGTGGCCGAACCTAATATTTCGTTCCCCATGCTCAAGGTAGCAAGGGCACCTTCTATCGGACAACTAATGGTCATGGTCATATCACCAATCGAAAGGGTTGCGGGATGTATAACCGCCAAATTTTGTGGCACTGCTGTTCGCAGCATTAACGATGGGTCGCCAAAAATGGTCCAGGTATCTGTCATCTCGTAGCCACCTGACCCGTAAGTATCATTCATCTCCATACATCCGTTCATGGTAACTCCGCCAAAAGTCCGTTTGATGTTATCAGGATAGGTCTCTACCAAAATATCGTCCATGGCATCCTGCCCGCACATGGGAGGATTCCAGCTTTGGTTGATGGTTGACATGATGGTACTAATAGCACCGGTGGGATTACCAAAACTGTCTTCGGCTCGCATCCAGGCCTCGGCAAAGCATGTGTGGTTTACAAAGTTTCCGTTAACACAAGCCACCGAAAAAATAAAGGGTAGATGGCCGGCATTGGTGAGGTTGTTAACATTGGAGTTGTTAAAACCGGTTGTTCCCCAACTGGTATTGCTGCCATGGCCACAATAGTTGATGATGGTAACACCATCGTTTACAGCCGTTGAAACATCGGATGGGCCGGGATTACCGGGGGCATCATTCCCGCCTTGCGAACCATCGTACAATTCGTAATCATAAACATAAGTATAGGGGAGTAGTTTGTTCTCCTGAATGTTTCTGATATGTTCCCAGTCGTACTCGTTATCGTCGCCGGGACCCTGGTCGGAACCAATTCCCAGCGATTGGGTAAACCAGGTGGTATCCGACATTTCCGGATTTTTTTCATAATCCACCATCCGGTTTACCTGCGTGGTAACCTGTTCTTCCGTTTCAGCCGAAAACCTGCCACAAAACAGGTCGGGATAGTGGTCGTTACCTACCACATAAGTGTAGTCGTTGTCAGAGTCGTTACCACTGACAACACTGGAGGGAACCTGAGCAGCATCACCTACCAACAGTAAAAAAGTAAGGCCTTTATTGTTGTAATAATCGGCCACGTATTGCTTGATAGCAGCAGCATTACCAATGGTGGCTACATCTACTATTTCAACGGGAGTTCCCGATTGCATTTTCCAGGTGATAAACGGGTTCATCTCATCCATAAAATCACCGTACGAAATGATAAGCATGTTGCCATGTTCGTCCACCGGCGTGTAATCGCGTGAAGCATTGTAGTTTAAAAAGTGGGTTTTGTAGATGTTGTTAAAACGGCTGTCAATATTGGTTAGCGGAGCGGTACGGTTTAAAGGGTTGATTTCGGCGATACCTGCTTCGGAAACCTTAACTTTAATGTTGTAATATACCCGTAAGGTTTTGGTAACAGGATTGTACTGGAAAGGATAAATCCAAACGGCTTCACCACGATAGTCGCGAACGATATAAGGTTCGTTAAGCTTTGCCAGGTTTTCCGGATAGTTGCCGTTGTTTTGATAAACGGTACCATATTCGTAAGGAACACCGGCCGGGTCAATATCGCGGTATAAGTTTCCTTTAGAGGGGGCGATGAGTACATTTTGAAATTCCCGGTACTGCGATGAAACCACCTCTACTTTCATTTTAGAAAGGTCAGGAATAATGAGTGAAGTGGAAATATAGGGTAAATCAGGAGACCCTTTTTCAAGGTTTCTCACATGGTTTCCCAAATCGATAAGCCAGGCATTTCCCCTTGGTGTTGACACCTCCGATTTCCAGAATCCGTTAACCGTAACATTAATTACCGACTCTGATATATTGGATGATTCAAGCGTGGTAACAGGTTTTGTGGGTGTTGAAGAGGTTACTTCTACCCACTGAGAGGAAGCCATGCTTTGCAATCCAAAGAGTGAAAGCACCAAAATGTAAAAATATTTCATCGTTTTCTATTTTAAATATCCTAAATGAAAGCACTAGGAATTATTTGAAGAATCCTATTTTGTTATGACAAGTTTTCCTGTTTGAATGTTGTCACGGGTTGTTAATTCAACCGAATAGATACCGTTTTTTAGGTTCGAAACATTTAAATTAACTTTGTTTTGTCCGGTTCTTATATTTACCATTTGTTGAACTACCACTCTTCCGGCCATATCATAAATAACAAGGTGTGATTTTTCTGCATCAGTACTGCTAAACGATACCGACAAGTGAGTGGTGGCCGGGTTGGGATAAAGTTTCAGGCTTGTATTCATTTTTCCGTTTTCTTTGGTTCCCGTCCACATATATGAAACATCGAAAAACGATAATATCTCGGCCATATAACCTGCTTTATTACAAGTTTCATTATCGGTAAGTCCGCCAAATTCAAAAGTGGCACCCACGGTTTTATAGGTGTCATTAAAATAACTTACCGCC
>QMPP01000229.1 GCA_003650425.1 Bacteroidota bacterium
CATCAGCTGTGCTTTTGTTTCTGATAGCGCTGATTACACCGATGGCTACATTGGCGATTTAACCCTTTCAGGAGATGGAAAAACACTCTATGCCGTTGATCAGATTGGATTTAGAATGGTCGTTATCAATACCGAAAGCAAAAAACTTATCCATTCTGTTCCCGTGGGAAGATATCCCTTTGGGATTCAGCTTTCACCCGATGGTAAAAAGGCCTATGTAGCCAACGTGGGCATGTTTCAATATGGCTGGATAAAATCGGTTGGTGATAGTGCCAAAATAAAGCCTATCGACTACCCCGCATTTGCCTATCAGTCGAAAGAGATGAAAGAGGGTATCCATAACGATACCATCGATATTCCCGGTTTGGGCGACCCCAATACCATTGATGCTTTTTCGGTTTTTACGGTTGACCTCTCAGATGCCAATCATCCAACAGTAGTTTCCAAAATTAAAACGGGGCATCTTGTGGGAGCTAAAGTAGAAGGAATTCCGGCGGTAGGAGGAGCCAGTCCCAACTCGGTGGTGGCAACCGAAAAGTATGTTTTTGTAAGCAATGGCAACAACGATAACATTTCGGTAATTTCTACTGAGAAGGATACGGTTGTCAAAACTATTTTTCTGAAACCTGACGACAGACTTAAACATTTTAGAGGTGTCATCCCCTTTGGGCTGGCACTAAGTCCCGATCAGAAAAGACTTTACGTTGCCGAATCGGGTATTAACGCCGTGGCGGTAATTAGCATTCCTGGTTTTAAAGTGTTAGGCCATATTCCCACAGGATGGTTTCCTTCAAAATTGCAGGTTACCAACGATGGAAAAAAACTGGTTATTGCCAATGCCAAAGGGTTTGGCAGTGGTCCTAACGGGGGCAAACATTTTAAGCTGGGATCTGAAGGGAGCTACATAGGCGCTTTGATGAAAGGAACGGTAGAGCTTGTTGATGTCCCTTCCGACAGTAGTTTGAAACAGATGACAAAGCAGGTGGTAGCCAACAATTTCAAGTTTACAAAGGCAACGGATTCTATCGAAAAGGCTCGTCAGAAAAATCCTATTCCGCTTTTCCCCGGTTCCGCGTTCAGCCCCATCAAGCACATTGTTTTTATTTCCAAGGAAAACCGTACCTACGACGAAATTTTGGGTCAACTTAAAAATGCTGATGGCGATCCCGAACTGGCTCGCTATGGCAAAGGAGTCAGCTTTTACAATCACAAAAAAACCGATTCGGTGATGAATACCACGGTGATGCCCAACCATATAAATCTGGCATCGAAGTTTGCTTTTTCCGATAACTTTTTTGTCGATTCAGATGTGTCAGCCGATGGTCATCGATGGCTGGTGAATACCTATCCCAACGAGTGGGTAGAGACCTGTACCCAAGCCAGTTATGGAGACAACCGGAATTTTAAAGAGGGGTCAAAAGCTCCAGGCATGTTTGCCATGAATGGTGCTGCCGGAGCCGTTTATCCCGAAGACTATAACGAGGCCGGTTCGTTGTGGGATCATCTTGAGCGCAACAAAATAGATTTTTACAACTTCGGTTTTAGCATCATGTTCGAGCCGGCGCTATACAAGCCTGATTATAAATATACCGGACTCAAACACATCATTAACTACCCGGTTCCACAACCGCTGTACAGCCGCACCTCTCATTCTTATCCAACTTACAATACGGCCATCCCCGACCAATTCCGAATTGATCAGTTTATCAAAGAATTTAACTCCAAATGGCTTTCAGGAAACGACACGTTGCCCGAAATTATTACCGTCATTATTCCCAACGATCACGGTGCCGGCGACCGACCCGAAGCCGGTTATCCGTTTCGAGAAAGCTACGAAGCTGATAACGATTTGGCGGTGGGAAGAATAGTGGAATACCTGTCGCACACCCCTTATTGGAAAAACATGATGATTGTAATAACCGAGGATGATGCGCAAAATGGTGTTGACCACGTGGATGCCCATCGTAGTATTTTAATGGTTGTTTCACCCTGGGTAAAACATCACTATGTTAGTCATATTCATTATAGTTTTGGTAGTATCTTTAAAACCTTTTGGAATATCATGGAGCTTCCGTATCTTAATCAATATGATGCCGGTGCCACCGATATGGCAGACTTTTTTACATCACAACCTGACTTTACGCCCTATGACGCTGTGCCCATCGATACCAATATTTTTAATCCCGTAAAAGCTTACAATCCACTAGATGAACAGTTTGACTGGGAAGCGGCAAAACAGTCGCCCGAAATGGATAATGTTGATGATATGCTCCGCGACAGCAAAGAGCAAGACAAGGACAGGATGGAGAACCGGGAGAGAAAAAGAGGCGAGAAGTAAAAAGGCGAAGTTGTGAAGTTGCGAGGGGGCGAAGTTGAGAAAGGGAGAATTGTAATATATAGTAAGGAGTAAATAGTGAAAGGGCGAAGTTGCGAAAGGGCGAATTTTTCATTTTTCACTCCGCCACCGCTCCTGCGAATCCTTCCGCGCGGCTAAGTAAGCTAAATTCCAAATGGTTAATGAAACCATTCACAAAAAAAACTTTGTAAATGGTTGATTTTAAGTGGGGCGTACTGGAATCGAACCAGTGACCTCTTGCCTGTCAAGCAAGCGCTCTAAACCAACTGAGCTAACGTCCCTGTTAGGGCGTTGCAAAAATAGAAATTTTTGTCTTTTAAACAATTGCCAAAATCATCTATCTTTGGGACTTCAATTTGTGGCATAATAATTAAATCCTAACGGTAAAATATTTAATATTAAAATGAAAAAATTAAGCATCTTAACCCTTCTATTTGTTTTTTTATCGGCATCATTTACCTTTTCGCAGGAAACAAAAAAGAAAATAACCCTGAATGAAATCTGGCATCTTTATAAGTTTTACCCTAAAACGGTTCACGGCATCAATTCGCTGGACAATGGCAAGCAGTACACCATGATTAAAGATGGCTCACTGGTTGTTTACAATTATGCTACCGGCGATTCGGCAGGGGTACTTCTTCAAAAGGAGAAACTCATCCCCGAAGGAAGGAAAAAGCCCCTCCATCTAAGCTCTTACAAAATGAGTAACGATGAAAAAAAATTCCTGATACCAACCGCCACCGAATCCATCTACCGGCACTCAAAGAAATCGGAGTTTTATGTTTACGATGAAAACACCTCTGCTATTAAACCTCTCTCCGATGGTGGCAAACAGCGCCTGGCCGATTTTAACCCTTCCGGAGACAAAGTAGCCTTCGTGCGGGAAAACAACATTTTCATCAAGGACCTTCAGTCAGGAGATGAAAAGCAAATTACAACCGACGGAAAAGTAAATGAAATTATCAACGGTACCTGCGATTGGGTTTATGAGGAAGAGTTTGGATTTACCAAAGCTTTTTTCTGGTCGCCCGACGGTAAAAAGATTGCCTATTATCGTTTCGACGAAAGCAGGGTGAAAGAATACACCTTAACCTATTACGGCAAACTTTATCCGCGGCTTTATACCTACAAATATCCCAAGGCCGGAGAGGATAATTCGATGGTGGAAATTTATGTTTATAATCTCGAAACCGGCCAATCAACTAAAATGGATACCGGAGATGATACCGACACTTATATCCCGCGCATTAAATGGACAAAGGATGCCAATGTGTTATCCATTCAACATCTTAACAGGCTGCAAAACCACCTGGAAATCCTGTTGGCAGATGCTTCAACCGGTAAAACCAGGGTGATGTATGTGGACGACAATCCCTATTACATCGACATCACCGATGATTTAACTTTTCTTCCCGACAACAAACGGTTTATTATTACTTCCGAAAAAGATGGCTTTAACCACATCTATTTATGTACCTTGAACGGCAAAAAGGAAAAGCGGCTTACCAAAGGCGATTGGGATGTAACTAAAGTTTACGGCTACGATGCCGAAAACGAAGTTGTTTATTACCAAAGTGCCGAACTATCGCCATTAAACCGTGATATATACAAGGTAAACCTGAAAGGAAAAAGAAGCAGGATATCAACCCGCGTTGGAACCAACGATGCCACCTTTAGCAAAAACTTTGAATATTACATAAACACCTATAGCAATGCCAATACTCCACCCTATATCACCATGAACCGGAATAGTGGAGAAGAGCTGAGAATTCTTGAAGACAACCAGGCTTTTCGCGATTTGATGGCAACATACGATTTAAGCCAAAAAACCTTTTCGTCGTTTACCGATTCGGTTGTTACGCTTCCCAACGGGAAACAGACCTATTTAAATACCTGGCAAATTCTGCCTCCCGATTTCGACAGCACTAAAAAGTACCCCGTGCTTTTATATCAGTATAGCGGCCCCGGCTCACAAAGTGTTGTTAACTCGTGGGG
>QMPP01000230.1 GCA_003650425.1 Bacteroidota bacterium
AATAAATTCCATTATTTCCCTCTTTGGAGGGAAAACAAAGGAGGATCAATTAAAAAGATATTTGTTTTCTGATTTACAAGGTATTTCATAATCATCCACGTAGTTAACTTTAAACAACTTCTTTGAGAAATATTCGTATAAAGGAGTTGTGTGCTATATTTTTTTACTTTTATCCGAGTGTTTATGAAAGATAATTTGATTAAAAAATATAGTGTTATTTCTGCCCTGGTATTTGCGGGGATTGTACTCTTTTGGGTGAGCTCGAACCGGTTTTGGGGAAGAGAACGCTGGTTCAAACTTCTGGCCTCTGATGGCCCCGGATATTACGCCTACCTTCCTGCGGTGGTTGTTTACCACGATTTATCGTTTGGTTTTTTTGACAAGATACCATCCATTAACAACAATGCTAATCTAAAATATGATTATCGGCGAAAGGTAATGGGTCAAACCGTTAACAAGTATTTTGCAGGGGTGGCTTTAGTGCAGCTGCCATTCTATCTTGCAGGCCATCTGGTAACTGTTTTAACGAATGGTGCTGGTAACGGTTACTCGAGATGGTATCTCATTTTTTTCCACGTCGGAGCGTTGTTTTACGGGTTGTTGGGGCTGTTTCTGTTTTGGAAAATTTTAAAATTATACGACATTCCTGATAAACTTTCAGCTTTTTTGGTTTTGTCGCTTTTATTCGGAACCAATTTATATCATTACACGGTTAACGAGCCGGCCATGTCGCATGTATTTTCGTTTTCGTTTGTTAACCTGTTTGTCTTTCAGGTATTGCTGTTTTTTAAAAAAGGGGATAAAAAATATTTTTTGTTTGCCATGCTTTCGCTGGGTATTGTTACCTTAATCAGGCCGGTAAACGCGATGGTTGTGCTTAGTATTCCTTTATTAAGTGGCAGCTACTCCATGCTTAAAAACCGTATTGCTTATCTGTTTAGAAGTCCAATGGTATTAATTTCAGGAATATTGCTTTTTCTGGCCACTGTTTTTATACAGCTGCTGATTTATAAAATTCAAACAGGAAATTTTTTGGTTTACGCCTATGGCGGCGAAAAACTTAACTTGTTAAAACCTCACCTGATTGATTTCCTATTCTCGTATAAAAAAGGGTTCTTTGTTTACTCTCCATTGGCCTTTCTTGCTTTACTCGGTTCAGCTGGTTTGTGGAAAATAAACCGGTTTGCTTTTGTTGCCTGGGCTGGCTTTTTGTTTCTGGTAATTTATGTTTTGTCGAGTTGGTGGATGTGGTTTTACGGAGGTAGCTTTTCATCAAGGGTGATGGTGGAATATCTGACTTTCTTTTTTATTCCTTTGGCGTTGTGGCTTTCTCAAACAAAATACCTTAAGTTGTTAAAGATTTTTATTATTGTTTTGATGCTGGTGAACATGATCCAGACCTATCAATATCAATATGGTTATATCCACTGGTCGGATATGAATAAGGAGCGCTACTGGAATAACTTTTTGCGAATTGATAAAGTAGTTAAGCATCGGCGAGACTGGTAAAGCTACTGTTTGCAGTACGATATTGTATTCGTGTTTAATATCCTGGTGAGTTTATTCATCCATCCACCCGTTGCCTGCACCCGGCACCGAATCTATATTTTCAACATAAGGCTTGATATCAATTAATGGAGTTCCGCTAATCATATCGGCACCGGTGAAGTATATTTTGTTTTTCTCAATCTTGTCAATTTTTACCACGGTCATGCCTATTCCGTTAGGTCGTCTGGGGCTCCGTATCGAAAAAACACCATGAGGTTTATCGTCTTTGGGAGGGGGCTGAAGCAGTGAAAACGTTTTGCTTTTATCGAAATGAAATAAAAGCCAGCAGTACCGATAACTTCCTAACGACTCCAATCCTTGTTTATATTCGGGATTAACAACGGCTACACCTTTTGCGGTTTGATCATATCGCCCCTGCCGGGGAATCCACTCTTTATCATCAAACAAGGTTTCTATATAACCTATGGCGCTAAAACAAATTGAATCTTTATCTATCATGTTTTATGTATATTACATGTCAAAGGTAGCAAAATTGCCCTATTTCAGAAAATGAAAACTAATTTATCGTTTAAAGGCTTCTTTTTCAAATAATTGTAGGTATGATTCCGTTTATTTATGAGTGCTCTTTAAAAATAGTCGATTGAACCATTCAGGAATAACCTAACAATACCTATATTTGTGAAGTTAAACGAGTAATCAATAAAATTGCTTGAAGTTTGGAGTTAAAGCAGTAGAAAATAATATACCTTGATAAATGAGTAATAAATACTTTGCGCACGAAACGGCTGTAATCGATGAGGGTTGTAAAATTGGAGAGGGAACTAAAATATGGCATTTTTCGCATATTATGAACCATTGTGAGTTGGGCGATCATTGCAATATTGGTCAAAATGTTGTTGTTTCACCTCAGGTTGTTTTAGGTAAAAATGTTAAAGTTCAGAATAACGTATCTATTTACACGGGCGTTATTTGTGAGGATGACGTTTTTTTAGGGCCGTCGATGGTTTTTACCAACGTGGTGAATCCCCGGAGCAATGTGAACCGCCGTGGACAATACACCAAAACTATTGTAAAACATGGTGCCAGCATAGGAGCCAATGCCACTATTGTGTGTGGTAATAACATCGGACGGTTTGCTTTTATCGGTGCCGGAGCCGTGGTAACCAAAGAGGTTCCTGATTATGCTTTGGTGGTTGGAAACCCTGCTCGTCATGTGGGGTGGATGAGCGAGTATGGTCACCGTCTCCATTTTGATAAAAACGGTGAAGCGGCTTGTCCCGAAAGTGGTGAAAAGTACAGGCTGGAAAACAACAGGGTTATAAAAGTGTTATAAGTAAAAACTGAACTTGTTTAAAGTTAACTCGCTAACTGTTTATGAAAGATATTGAAAATCAGAAAGCAAATTCCATTATTTCCCTCTTTGGAGGGAAAACAAAGGAGGAGTAATTAAAAAGATATTTGATTACTGATTTTCAATATCTTATTGTTAATAATTAAATCTAACTTTAAACAAGTTCACTATAAAAAAGAAATAAAATTGATTTACGATATACGAAAGCGATTTACCATTTACGATAGAACAGAAAAAATCGGATATCGGATATCGACTTTGTAAATCGTTAATAAAACCAGATTGTCAAATAAACTAAAAATAAATAAAAAGATGAAAATACTTGTAACAGGCGGAACCGGATACATTGGTTCGCACACCGTGGTTGAATTGCAAAACGAAGGCTTTGAAGTGGTCATCGTTGACAACCTGTCCAACTCTAAAAAGGAGGTGATTGACAGCATTGAAAAAATAACCGGGAAAAAGCCCCTGTTGGAAGTCTTTGACTTGGTTGACAGGGAAAAAACAGCCGATTTCTTTAAACGTCACAACGATATTAAAGGAGTCATCCATTTTGCTGCCTACAAAGCGGTGGGTGAAAGCGTGCAAAAACCTTTAATGTATTATCGAAACAACCTTGTTTCGCTGATGAACGTGATGGAAAGCATGATTGAGAATAAAATTGATAATTTGGTTTTTTCATCATCATGTACGGTTTACGGTCAGCCTGACGAACTGCCTGTTTCGGAAAAAGCACCCATCAAAAAAGCAGAATCACCTTATGGCAATACCAAGCAAATTGCTGAAGAAATTATTGCCGACACGGTAAATGTGGCGCCTTTAAAAACCATTGCACTACGTTATTTTAATCCCATTGGATCCCACGATAGTGCCCTTATTGGTGAGCTTCCATTGGGAGTTCCCAATAATCTGGTACCTTTTATTACACAGACTGCTATCGGTATCAGGGAACAGCTCAGCGTTTTTGGCGAGGATTACAACACCCCCGACGGAACAGCTATCCGCGATTATATTCACGTGGTTGACCTGGCCAAGGCACATGTTATTGCCGTTGACCGTATGATTAATAGTAAAATGAAAAGCGATTTTGAAGTTTTTAATCTTGGTACCGGAAACGGATATTCAGTTTTGGAAGTAATAAAATCGTTTGAAAAAGTAAGCGGGCAAAAACTTAATTACAAAATAGTTGACCGGCGTCCCGGCGATATTGAGAAAGTTTGGGCCAATCCCGATTTTTCAAACAAGGAACTTGGCTGGAAAGCCCAACGTGGCCTGGATGAGATGACTCTTTCGGCCTGGAAATGGGAACTGGCGTTAAAGGAGAAGGCGTAAATGTTTGAATAATGGTACAATGAAATACCGACCTAAAGGTCTATCTTGAGAAATTCGTCGTAAGAATTACTTTTGCACAAAAAAAAGCATGCAAACAATCCATGACAATAATTTAAAAAATCACATTTCATTTGAATACATAAGT
>QMPP01000231.1 GCA_003650425.1 Bacteroidota bacterium
AAAAGTAGAAAGAAGTCCTGTTTTAGAACCTCTTTCTTTCGACTTTTTCGTCGGTCATTAAGCTTATCCCTGGCAAGTTGCTCCCCAGCAGAGCTTGCTTCCGTTTCAGCTTAACAAAACAATATTACGAAAAAAATTAACAGGTGTTTTTTTAATTGAAAAATCCCAGCCTCAATTTTGTCCATTACTCCAGAAGTTACTAAATAGCGATCTCAACAAAAAAACCCGCCATTCAGCGGGTTTTCAATATCTTGTTGGGTTGTTTTTACATTTTTAATTTACGGTCGATGTCATCAACATATACCCTGAACTGCTTATCAGTTTCCATCAGGTTATTGATGGTTTTAACGGCATGCAACACGGTAGCATGATCTTTATTTCCGCAATGAATACCAATGGTTGCCAGCGAATTTTTCGTGTGTTTTTTCGAAAAGAACATGGCCAGTTGCCGTGCCTGAACAATTTCCCTTTTACGGGTTTTTGAATTGATTGCCTCCACCGGCAAGTTAAAATAATCGCAAACGACCTTTTGAATATAATCAATCGATATCTCACGGACGGTGCTCTTGACAAACTTATCAATCATCTGACGGGCAAGATCCAGTGTTACCTCTTTTTTGTTAAGTGACGATTGTGCCATGATGGAAATCAACGCCCCCTCCATTTCGCGAATGTTGGTGGTGATGCTATAAGCAAGATATTCTATTACTTCGTAAGGCATCTCGATGCCATCGGCATAAAGTTTCTTTTGTAAAATTGCCATCCGGGTTTCCAAATCAGGCACCTGTAGATCGGCTGCCAATCCCCATTTAAATCTGGAAAGCAACCTTGGTTCCATACCTTTCAGCTCCACGGGAGGTTTATCGGAAGTGATGATAATTTGCTTGTTGTTTTGATGCAAGTGGTTAAAAACGTGAAAAAATACATCCTGCGTTTTTTCTTTACCAGCTAAAAACTGGATATCATCCAAAATCAAAACATCAATCATTTGGTAAAAATGGACAAAATCGTTTTGGTTGTTGTTCCGTACCGAATCGATAAATTGATTGATAAATTGTTCGGTTTGAACATACAACACTACCTTGTCAGAAAAATTATTCTTTACTTGTAAGCCAATGGCATGAGCAAGATGTGTTTTTCCAAGTCCGGTTTGGCTATAAACAAACAGGGGATTAAAAGCGGTTTTTCCGGGATTTTCTGAAACCGCCCAGCCAGCAGAACGTGACAGTCTGTTACAGTCGCCTTCCACAAAATTGTCGAAAGAGTACGAATCAACCAGTTGTGATTCCACTTTTATCTTTTTCAAGCCTGGAATAATAAACGGGTTTGGTATCTCATTGGATTGTCCAAGGTTGATTGGCATATTAACAGGTCTGTTTTGCACTGCTTTCTTATTGGATGTCGGATACTTTACTGAGTGGCCTCCTCTTCCATAATTTGAATTTTCAACGATGATGCTATACTCTAGTCTTCCGGTGGCACCCAACTCCTTTTTAATGGTTTTCTTAAGCAAGTTGATATAATGCTCTTCAAGCCACTCGTAAAAAAAATGGCTGGGAACCTGAATCGTTAAGATGTTGCTCTCCAATTTTAGTGGAACAATGGGCACAAACCATGTTTGAAAACTCTGAAGCGGGATGTTATCTTTTATAACCGCCAAAATATTATCCCAAACCTCTACATGCTTTTTTTTCATCTACGGTAAATCTTTTTTTCAATACAATCAATTTAATACTACATCTATTTATTTATACGGCTGTTTTTAGAGCCAAAATTTGAATTAACAAAAGTGAACAAAAAAAAGTTTAAAAAAAAGAGATTGCAATGTTTGTTTTTCATTTTTTTATTTGTAAAATAAGGCCAGACTAAAATTAAACAGGTAAAATACTGCCTCACAGTTTTTTTACATTTACCCCTGGAATTTTGTTCAATCGCTTTGTCGATTTATTAATCGTTGATAATCGCATGGCCAGTTTAATACTACACTGGTTATCGAAATGTTGTTCCACAATGGCTAAATTGTCTTCCTTTATTATTCTCATCACACTATTCATTAAAGAGTACTCAAAATCAACCTGATACACGTCACGAATCTCTTTTACTACCATATTCGCGTTTTCAAGTGCCTCCCGTGTTGAGACTTTATAGGCGTTAATAAGCCCGCTTACTCCTAACTTAGTTCCTCCAAAATATCTTATTACTACCACTATTATATCGTAAAGGTTAAATGAGAAAATCTGATTAAGAATAGGTTTTCCTGCTGAGCCTGATGGTTCACCGTCATCATTGCTTCTGGTTTTCTCATCTCGGGCATCGATTCGCCAGGCATAGCAGTGATGACGGGCATCATAAAACTCCTTTCGCAGCTGTATAAGCACCTCCTTAATCTCCACAATGTTTTCAACATGATAAGCTCGGGCAATAAATTTACTTCCCTTCTCTTTGTACACTCCCTCCGAGACCCCCTTAATCGTTTTATAAATATCATTCATGTTTATCCGACACTAATCAATAAAATAGCCACGATAGCCATTATTATACCTATCATATTAATCCTTTTTAACACCTCTTTAAAAGCAATCACTCCCACCAGCGAACTCAAAACAACAACACTCACATTTACAATGGGAAACAAAAAAGAGGCTTGATACAAACCCATGCTTTTCAGAAAAGTATAAGCCCCAAAAAAATTAATTGCTCCCAAAAAAAGTCCAAACAGAATACTGTTCAAATGTAATGTTTCTTTTTTTAGCATAAGCCTGATAAGCAGGTAAATCCCTCCAAAAATTAATGAAATGGTAAAAACCACCTGAATATACAAATCCTCATCACCTTTTAAATAGTTCACCTGAGTATATTTAACCAGCGTATCGTTCATTCCATTACCAATCAACAGCAACAGGGGAATCAAAATAAAACGCCAATCGGGTTTTGCTTTTTGGCCGCTATAAAAGATAAAATAAAACGAGCCCAGACCTATTACAATACCCATAATCTTATAAGCTGACAATGTATCGCCAAACCACAAAAATCCTGCTGTAACCGGCAAGATTACAGACATCTTGCTTGAAACAGCCGTTATTGAAACCCCCGCCTTACGGGTTGACAAGGCAAACAAAAAGAAGGTCATGATAAAAAATGCTCCACTGATTATTGCCATATATATCCAGGGTTTTGCCAGGATGGTTCCAAAAGAAACGGCCTTTTCCATCATTAAAAAACCGGTAACCGATGCGAAGAAATAGTTAAAAGTGATGGCTTGCAACACGTCAATCTTCCACAATCCCATCACCTTAAATATAACGATGATAACGGTGGAAAGTAGTATGGTTAAAAGTAAATAGGTCATTTTTGCTACCGGTTGCTAAACAAAGAAAATACCGAGCAGCAAAGTACATAAAAACGCGATGGCGTTGGGAAAAAAGAAAAAAAATATTTTTGGCATTTTAGCTTGCAAGATGCCAGTTTTTATTATTTTTGCACCTCCAAAAAAGGCGAGGTAGCTCAGTAGGTTAGAGCGTCGGATTCATAACCCGGAGGTCCCGAGTTCAATTCTCGGTCTCGCTACATAACTCTTTTTATGTTTAAAGAAATCAAAAAAAGCGGCCACTATAACAAGTGCCGCTTTTTTTGTTGACCATCTTTACTTTATCAACTTAAAATTGTACATCAGATTTTACTCAAATCAATTTCAAACTCAATGGGATTATCGGGGGTTGTGCAGTGTAGCACGCATCTGTCGCAAATGGAAAGTTCGCCACGCAACCGTTTTTTTACCATATCGTCGATGTTGGTTTTAAGCGACTCAATTTTAATATTATCAGTAATCTCTGCTGCAAAAGCAAACATCAGCAGCATACGGGCATCATCAAAAGGTATTCCTCGCTGCATAAGGTAAAACATAGCCTCGTTATCAAGTTGTCCTACCGTGGCACCATGGCTGCATTGTACATCGTCGGCATAAATTTCCAAAAACGGCATGGTATTAATTTTAGCCGTTGAGGTCATTAAAATGTTATTATTACGCTGAAAAGCATTGGTTACCTGCGCATCACGTGCCACGTAAATATATCCGTTAAATACCCCTTTTGCTTCTTCATCAAGAATTCCTTTAAAAAGTTCGTTGCTATTACAGTGAGGGGCGTTATGGTTAACATAAACCTGATTGTCGATATGCTGCTTTTTATCCATCAGATAAAGGCCCGACAAATCGGCTTCAGCACCTTCACCGTTTAAATTAACATGCAACTCATTACGAATCAAACCACCATTAAAAGTCAAAACATTAACTTTTAAGCGGCTG
>QMPP01000232.1 GCA_003650425.1 Bacteroidota bacterium
AAATAATCGTTCGGATAAATTTTGGAAATATCGGTTTCTTTAAAATCAAGATATAGTTGTGTGATTTCTTCAATATGTTTATCGGAAAGTTCGCAATTTTTTTGTCCAAGATTTTTACGAAGTTTCACATACATTTCAAGTGCATTAATTAATTGCACCTTTCCTTTTCTGTGTTCTGCTTTACGATTACTCACAATCCACACATAAGTTGGTATTCCTGTATTGTAGAATATATTTTTTGGTAAAGCAATAATACATTCAAGCCAATCATTTTCAATAATGTGTTTTCTTATTTCGCTTTCGCCACCCCCTGCATCACCGGTAAACAATGCAGAACCATTATGTACTGTTGCTATACGACTACCCAGTTCGGTATTGTGTTTCATTTTGCTTACCATGTTCATAAGAAACAGAAGTTGACCGTCAGAGATTGTAGGTAAACCAACTTCAAAGCGAGTATCTTTAATTTTTTCTTTTCCTTTTTTTCCTCTATCATCAACAATTGCAGCTTCGTCTATTTTCCAAGTTTTTCCGTATGGCGGATTAGAAAGCATAAAATCAAAATTCAAACTTGAAAATCCATCTTTTGAAAGAGTAGAACCATAAGCAATATTTTCGGGTTTATCACCTTTTATAAGCATATCAGATGTACAAATAGCATAAGTTTCAGGATTTACCTCCTGTCCATATAAACTAAAACCACCTTTTCTATTAGTTACCTTTTCTGCGTAATGTTCTGCTTCTGTTAGCATACCTCCACTTCCACAGGCAGGGTCATAAATTAGGTAAGTTCCTTTTTTTATTTGTTCTTTCACAGGTGTGAATAAAATATGGGTCATTAACTGAATAATCTCTCTTGGTGTAAAGTGTTCACCTGCTTCTTCGTTGTTTTCTTCGTTAAATTTTCTAATCAGTTCTTCAAAAACATAACCCATTCCAAGATTGGTTAATGGCGGCATTTTTTCACCTTTTCCATTTAAGGCTTCATTGGGGCTGAGATTTACTTCTTTTGAAGCAAATTTTTCAATCAGCAAGTAAGTTATCTCGGCTTCTTTTATTGTTTCTAATTGATTTCTCAATTTAAACTTACTGATAATTTCTTGTACGTTTGGACTGAATCCGTCCAAATACACTTCAAGGTTACTGTCAATGTTGTCAGCGTCATTCAGTAAACTTTCAAATGTAAATTTTGAAGTATTCCAAAACGGATATTTTGTTACTGCTTTTAATGCAGACTTATCATCAATTTTTTCTTTCTTCATAAATTCAGCAGCTTCCAATACTTTTTCTTTTGTTGGCACAAGTAATGCATCAAGTCTCCGAAGAACTACAAAAGGTAAAATAATATCTCTGTATTTTCCTCTTACAAAAACATCTCTTAACACATCATCTGCAATTCCCCAGATGAAACTAACTATTTGATTATGTACTTTTTTATTCATTCTTTTTTCTAATTATCTTTATATATTCGTAAAACTCAAAGATACTTCTAATCTCTGAGTGTTGGAAATAAAATTGCTCTTTTGGTTTTTTAAGATGGATTTTTGCGTGTTGGCAAAAAACCAAATGTGAGATTTGTGCAGTAGATTTCCATTTCTTTATTTTCTTGTAGCAAATTTGTCATTCTGCTTCGTTTTTTTTTGCGCATGGGTAACTTACTTACATCGCCAATAAAATTTTATCTTTGCAGCTACCCAAAAAAACAGATAAAATGGAAATGCCTAAGTTATACAAGCCTGCCAATCACATTCGGGTGGTTACAGCCGCTTCTTTATTTGATGGACACGATGCCGCTATTAACGTGATGCGCCGGATTATTCAGTCAACAGGAGCCGAAGTGATACATTTGGGACATAATCGATCGGTACACGAGATCGTAAATGCCGCCATTCAGGAAGATGTTCAGGCCATCGCCATTACCTCTTATCAGGGTGGCCACATGGAGTTTTTCAAGTATATGTACGATATGTTAAAGGAGAAGGGCAACGATCATATTAAAATTTTCGGAGGCGGCGGTGGTGTTATTTTGCCCAAAGAAATTGAAGAGTTGCAGGCGTATGGCATTACCCGGATTTATTCTCCCGATGATGGTATGGAAATGGGACTACAGGGCATGATAAACGACCTGCTCGAGAAGTCTGATTTCCCTACGGGTAAAAACATAAAAATTAAAAAAGAGGATATCCTCTCCCGGGATTATATTTCCATAGCACAACTAATTTCTGCTGCCGAAAATAACCGCGATGAGGTTAAAGAATTATTGGACGAATTAGCATCTGTTGCTAACGATAACCGGTCGCCGGTACTGGGAATTACCGGAACAGGCGGAGCCGGAAAATCTTCTCTGGTGGACGAGCTGGTTCGTCGTTTTATTTACGATTTTCCTGAAAAATCGGTGGCCATTATTTCGGTGGATCCTTCTAAACGAAAATCGGGAGGTGCCTTGTTGGGCGACCGTATCAGGATGAACTCCATCGACACCCCCAACGTTTACATGCGATCGCTGGCAACACGCCAGGCTAACCTTTCCATTTCAAAATATGTAAAAGATGCCGAGATAATTGCTCATGCTGCCGGTTTCGATTTAATCATTCTCGAAACTTCGGGTATCGGACAGTCTGACACGGCCATTATCGATCATAGCGATGTTTCGCTTTACGTGATGACACCGGAATATGGAGCGGCAACTCAGCTTGAAAAAATCGACATGCTCGATTTTGCCGATCTTATTGCTCTGAACAAATCAGATAAACGGGGTGCGCTGGATGCCTTGCGTGATGTGCGGAAACAGTATCAGCGTAACCACAACCTCTTTGATTTAGAGATTGACCTGATGCCGGTATATGGAACCGTAGCATCGCAGTTTAACGACCCCGGCGTGAACAAACTTTATGTTAAACTGATTGAATTGCTCAACGAAAGAGCCTCCCTAAACCTCTCCTCCAAAATTAATTTAAAGGATAAAGAACAAGAAAAAATATCCATTATTCCGCCTCAACGCGTACGTTATCTGTCCGAAATCTCGGAAACTGTTCGTAAGTACAACCAATGGGCTGAAAAGCAGAGCGAGATGGCTCAGAAATTACACAGCCTGGCCATTACCATGGAGACCTTAAAAGAGGAAGGTAAGGAAAGCGAAGTGGATAGTTTGCGTGCCATTTACGACAAACTGGTTTTGGAGCTTAACCCCAAAAACCTGCATGCCCTTCAAACCTGGGAAGAGAAGAAGAAAAACTATTCCGACGACTATTATGTTTTTAAGGTTCGTGATAAAGAGATAAAAATAAAAACCTATACCACTTCCTTATCACACTCAAAAATCTCGAAGGTCAGCCTGCCAAAATTTAGCAGCTGGGGTGAGATTTTAAAGTGGGTGTTAAAAGAGAATGTTCCGGGAGAATTTCCCTATGCTGCCGGTGTGTTTCCTTTTAAACGCGAAGGCGAAGACCCCACCCGCATGTTTGCCGGTGAAGGAGGTCCTGAACGTACCAATCGCCGGTTTCATTATGTTTCGCAGGGAATGCCCGCCAAACGCCTCTCCACGGCTTTCGACTCGGTAACCCTTTACGGCGAAGACCCGGATGAACGACCTGATATTTACGGGAAAATTGGTAACTCGGGGGTTTCTATAGCCTGTCTGGATGACCTTAAAAAACTCTATTCCGGATTTAACCTTGCCAATCCTAAGACCTCCGTTTCCATGACTATTAACGGGCCGGCGCCAACTATGGTTGCTTACTTTTTGAATGCCGCCGTTGACCAACAATGTGAGCTTTACATCAGGGAAAACGGGTTGGAAGAAGAGGTTGATACCATGATTTCGGAGATTTATAAACAGCGCGGAACTAAACGGCCTCATTATAACGGTGAGCTGCCAAAAGGCAACGATGGTCTTGGGTTGATGCTATTAGGGGTTACCGGCGATATGGTGCTGCCCAAAGATGTTTACGAGCGCATTAAAGCCGATACACTTACCAAAGTTCGCGGAACCATTCAGGCTGATATTTTAAAAGAAGATCAGGCACAAAATACCTGTATCTTCTCCACCGACTTCTCCCTGAAATTGATGGGTGACATTCAGCAATACTTTATCGACAATGGCGTACGAAACTTTTACAGTGTCTCCATTTCAGGATATCACATTGCCGAGGCGGGTGCCAACCCTATAAGCCAGTTGGCTTTTACCCTGGCAAACGGTTTTACCTATGTTGAGTATTACCTGAGCCGAGGGATGGATATTAATAAGTTTGCACCGAACCTTTCCTTTTTCTTTTCCAATGGCGAAGATCCT
>QMPP01000233.1 GCA_003650425.1 Bacteroidota bacterium
TACTACCATGTTTTTCGGTTGTAATTGTCCCTGCCACGCGGCCTTCAAAAAAGGTTTCCTTCCCGTCAAGGATTAATGAAATAACCGTTTTAAAAGCCGCTTTCCGGTTTTCCATTCCCTTCATTTCGCGAAGCAACTTGTTCACATTATCTTCGTAGCTGCATCCTTCACCGGCATAACGAGCCGAGTAAACACCGGGGGCTCCTTCGAGTGCCTCTACTTCCAGCCCGGTATCATCCGAAAAACAATCCAGATGAAACCTGTCGTAAATAAAATGAGATTTTTGAGAAGCATTTTCAGCCAGGGTTACTCCTGTTTCGGGAATGTCTTCATGAACATTTATATCGTTCAAGCTTAATATCTCCATTCCGTCTCCAATAATTCTTTTAAGCTCGTTAAGTTTATTAAAATTGTTGGTGGCAAAAACTATTTTCTTCATCTGTTTCTTTTTTAGGGTATTTAATACTACGTGGTTGTTTAAAGTTGAAATACTTTTTTAACAATAACACCGTGTGAATCAGAAAACAAATATCTTTTTAATTGATCCTCCTTTATTTTCCCTCCAAAGAGGGAAATAATGGAATTTGTTTTCTGATTTACAATGTATTTCACAATAATTTAAGTGGTCAACTTTAAACAACTTCTACAAATTAGATTTACAAAGTCAGTTTTTTTACTTAACTCAAATTCCAATCAATTTCCGGCAAACCGTTTTCACGCAGAATTTGGTTGGTTTTAGAAAAATGTTTACACCCCAAGAACCCTCTGTGTGCCGATAACGGCGAAGGGTGCGGGGCGGTTAACACAAAATGCTTGTTGGTATCGATCAGCGATATTTTATTTTGAGCATACTTTCCCCATAACAAAAACACCACGCCCGCCCGCAAATCAGAAATTGTACGAATCACCTGGTCAGTAAACTGCTCCCATCCATGTCCCTGATGTGACCCCGCCTCGTGTGCCCTGACCGTTAAAGTAGCATTTAACAACATCACCCCCTGCTCTGTCCATTTAGTCAGGTTGCCCGATTTCGGAATTTCTATTCCCACATCCTGATGCAGTTCTTTAAAAATATTTTTCAACGAGGGTGGCGGCGGTACACTATCAGGCACCGAAAAGCACAGCCCATGTGCCTGCCCCGACCCGTGATAGGGATCCTGTCCCAGCAATACCACCCTCACGGCAGTTAATGGCGTGTGATTAAAAGCCGAAAAGATATCTTTTCCCGGTGGATAAATCAAATGTTTTCGAGTTTCTTCCTTAACGAAGGTAACCAGATTTTTAAAATAATCGGATCGGAATTCATCTGCTAAGGCAAATTTCCAACTTTCCTCAATTTTAGGCGCAACCGATGTACTATCATTTGTTGTCATTTCTTTGTCTCCTTTATTTCAGGGAAAAAATAAGATATTTTAGCTGTATATCTAAAATCTCTGCTATTTTTGTCGTCGAAAAAGTAATTTTATAAAATTATGAAAAAAATATTAATTCTGGTTTCCTTATTTTTATTTACCGTTGCTATTATGACTTCATGCAAATCATCAAGCAGTTGCGCTGCTTATGGTGAAGCTCATAAATATCAGAAAGAGGTAAAATACTAGTTCGTTTTCCGGGAACCAAGATAGTCATTTTGGCCTGATTTTCGCTGGTTAATTGTGCATGTTCAACTATTTACATATCGTAACATTGGTGTCGTTGATGCTGTTAGGGGTCAATACTTATGCTCAATTTGATACCGAGCCGCTTGATACCAGCGAAGTAAAAATCCTATATACTTACCAACGATCGTACGGAGTTACCGCCCATAACCTTGGGTTGGGTGTTCAATACCGGTGGGGAAAACGCATCTCTTTTTTCAAAAGCCGTGTGTTTGAAGCCGAGTTTCAAACCCTTCGCTCATGGAAACAATCACGACTTGTAAATCCTTATGTGGTTAATTCAAGAAGCTATGTTTATGGTAAATTGAACGATGCGTTCACGCTGCGATTTGGTATGCTGTGGAAAAAACAGCTAAACCGGAAACCCTATTGGGGTGGCGTTGAACTAAGATGGGTGTACGGGGGAGGTGTGAGCCTCGGCATTGCCAAGCCCTACTATTTATATACCATGTACTTTTACGAGATTGCACCCGGTATCTACAATTACAACATCGAAACAGAGCGCTTTACCGACAACCCTAATTGGGACGACATCTACGGAAGAGCTCCTTTTTCTAAAGGACTCAACAAGCTAAAGTTTTCGCCGGGATTATACCTGAAAACAGGTCTTAGCTTCGATTACTCAAAGAATCATGCAAAAATAAAAACACTGGAAGTAGGGGCTGCATTGGATATTCTTCCCACCGGCTTAACCATCATGTTTAATAATCCCAAGAATATTGTCTTCCCAACCCTATACATCACCTTCACCTGGGGTAAATGGTTTAATAATTATTAGCCGTCAATGATTGAATGCTTAAATGAAGAAGTACCTGATATTCAGAGTTAGGTACGTAAGCGCTTTGAGTCAGACAGAAAAAGATGCCATTGTTGCTATTAATTGTGTTCCGCAATAAAGTTCCTTCCATGGGTCTGAGACGATCCGGTCGTGGAAATTGCTGTTTTTAACTTTAACTGTTGCATTCGCAATACCAGCAAAAAAGTACTTATACCCAGAATAATCAGCAAGTGCTGAAACTGAGGAATTACACTTTGCCAGGTGCCACCCATCAAATATAGACGCCGCATTGCCTCCAGCATGGGAGTAGTCGGAATAATTGCTGATATGCCCTGTAACACAACCGGCATGGCACTAACTGGCCACGAGTAACCGGACAACAGAAACAGCGGGTAGGTTGAAAATGCCAATATTTCCATGGCATGAGTTTGCTTTTTTATGTACGACCCTATTAATAACGAGTAAATTGCAACGGTCAAAACAAACAACATGCTTATAACCAAAATGGGTAATAGTGAAGCATTCACGGGTAACCCGAAAATGGGAAATATCACCAGGGTGAAAAAGAAAATATACACTGAATACAAAAGAAAATAATAGGCTGGCTTAGCAATTATGTAGCTCACCAGCCCCCGTTTTGAAGATTGCAACATAGGAATTAAAAGTCCCTCCTGCCTATCCTTACTAATACTTTCGGAGAGTCCCAGCAAAAGTGTTTGTTGTAAAATAACAAAAAAGAGTGCAGGCAATAAAAAATCACCGTAATTATTGGTAACATTATAAATGGGTTTAATAACCGGCTCAATAGGATTTGCTTGTACGGCAGCTATTTTCGTATTAACCCCATTAGATTCCAGGTGTTGAACCCTAACCCGTGAACCGGCATCCATCATCACCTTGTTTACTGCCATGTTTAAAGTATTGGAAGGCAAAAAACGAGTTGTGTTTAAAAACAGGTCAACGTTGGCTTGATTTTTTTTCAGCATCTCCTTTTCAAAACCCTTTGGAAATACAATATACCCCTGAATTTTTAGCTGCCTTAATTGATCAGCAGCTTCCTTATCACTGGTAAACGAACACGTTAGTTCAATTTTAGGACTGGCAGAAAGTTGTCTTGTTAGCTCTCGGGTAATTTTCGAATGGTCGTAATCAACCACAGCAAAAGGCACTTTATTGATCTCCTTTTTTTGATAAATGGATCCCAAAAAAAGCGAGTACAAAATAGGTGCAAAAACCACCGTGAGCAAAATACTGTGATTGGCTGTTACCCGATGCAGCTCAGCCTTTATTATTGACAAAATACTATTTGATGACTTCATTTTCATGATTCGGTTAAGGATAATTTTGCAGAATGTATTAACTGTTTCTCGGGTAGCATGGCAACGAAAATAGTTACCAACCCAACTACGATAAATGCTCCCAGCACACATAATTCGCGCTGAACGACGGCCAGCGAAGTTCCCATTTGGTAAAGTTTGAAAAATGCATGCAGAAAATGAGTGTAGGGAATAAACTGTGCCCACACCTGATCAAAAAAGGGCATTCCCATAATAGGAAAGGTAAATCCACTAAAAATAAAGGCAGGAGAATTGTAGAATAGCGCCAAATCCAGTGCCAAAATCTCCTCACGAACCATAGCTGAAAGAGCCATGCCCAAGCTTGCATTGGCAAGAACAAAAAACAAAAAGAGCAGGATGATGTTACCAACATCATTCTGGTAAGGGATAGCAAAAGCATTAAAAATAATACTGATAAACATGGTAATAACCATACCTATTGCAGTATAAACAAGCAGTTTTCCAAATACAATATTTGCGACA
>QMPP01000234.1 GCA_003650425.1 Bacteroidota bacterium
CTGGATGACGATTTAGAAACAACCGAAAGCGAAACAACGATAGAATTAAACTTTGCTGTACTTAAGTTTAAACATGTGGTGAAAAAGAATAAATAAACTACTTCACAGCGTTTTCTTTATTTTGTACTCTTCATTATTCACTATTCACTCTTCATTTTTCATTATTCATTTTCGAAACGCTAAACCCCAAACCCCCAAACGCAAAACCCCAAACGCTGAACGCAAAACGCAAAACGCTGAACGCAAAACGCAAAACGCCAATCCCCGTTTCGATATTTCTCGCAACGAACAAACTCGCAATGACAAAATCTAATCCTTTTAAATTCGGTTCCGTAGTGGACGAACCTTTTTTTACCGACCGTAACAACGAGTTGCAAAAGGTAAAAAATGTCCTGCAGAGCCCCAATCACCTGATACTCATCAGTCCTCGTCGTTACGGCAAAACCAGCCTGATACTGAAAGCAGTTAAAGCTTTGCATCGTTCTTATTTGTTTATTGACTTGCAACTGGTAACCGATACGGCTGATCTTGCCAGACAATTACTCAAACATATTTATCGTCTTTTCCCGTTTGAAAAGGTAAAACAATACATTAAGCATTTCAGGGTTATCCCGTCCCTTAACATTAACCCGTTGACAAATGAGATAGATATCTCTTTACAGCCGGCTTTTTCTGCTGACTTTTTGTTGGAAGATGTGTTGAATACCATTGAAAAACTCGGAACACCCGATAAACGTATCATTGTTATAATAGATGAATTTCAGGACATCAACCATATTGAAAAAGGGCTTGATAAAAAATTCAGGGCAATCGTTCAATATCATAAAAATGTTAATTACGCTTTTCTTGGAAGTATAGAATCAATGATGCGCGAGATATTCGAAAAGAAAAAATCACCCTTTTACCATTTTGGGCAAATCATGCCATTGAACAAAATACCCGAAGATGACCTCCTCCTCTATTTGAATGAAAGATTAACAGAGGTATGTAGTGATAAAGAGGCAGGCCTGCAGATATTGAACATCACAAAAGCTCATCCATATTATACACAGCAGCTTGCTTTCACGGTTTGGGATATTTGCCGGGCGGATAAAAAAATAAGTAACCCGGTAAAATGTGCTACCGATTATTTGATACAAATTCACGATATCGACTATGAAAGACTCTGGAACAACCAAACGCAAACCGACAAAAAAGTGCTGATAGCTCTGGCAAATAATGAAAGTAATCTGTTAACCGGTACGGTTTTAAATAACTACGGAATACCTGCTGCCAGTACGGCATACAGTAGCCTGAAAAAACTTATGAACAAAGGACTTGTACTCAAATCCGACACGGGATACCAACTCGATGACCCATTCTTTGCCGGCTGGATTACCATGAAAAGAAACAGCATTTTTCAATGATTTATGAAAAGCAATAAGCAATAAGCAATAAGTGAAAAGTGAAAAATGAAAAGTGAAAAATGAAAAATTGTGAATGAAAATGTTCTAAAAACAAAAAGCTTTGCATTTGCTTTAAAAGTGATAGCAGCTTACAAAGAGATTGCTAAAAAGCCATAAAGAATATGTAATGAGTAAGCAGCTTTTAAAGGCAGGAACTTCAATTGGAGCAATGGTTCGGGAATCTGAATTTGCACAATCAAAGGCTGATTTTGTATCAAAGCTTAGTATAGGTTTGAAAGAATCAAACGAAACAGAATATTGGTTATTACTCTTACAAGAATCAGGTTACCTTTTGAAAAAATCAGGTGAAGAACTTATTTCGAATAATAAAGAATTAACAAGATTACTCGTAGCCTCAATAAAAACCGCAAAAAGGTCAATAAATAAATAACCTTCATTTTTCATTATTCATTTTCCAAACGCTAAACGCAAAACCCTAAACGCAAAACGCTAAACGCAAAACCCTAAACGCAAAACCCTAAACCCTAAACGCTGAACGCAAAACCCTAAACGCTAAACGCAAAACCCTAAACGCTGAACGCAAAACCCTAAACGCTGAACGCTGAACGCTGAACGCTAAACGCAAAACGCAAAACGCCCAAACCCCAAAAATCTCTCATGCACTATAAATTTTCCTTGCATGCAAAAGAACAACTGATCAACAGAAGAATTGATAAAAATCTTGCAGAAACGGTTCTTGATAATCCTGACCGTATTTTGAAGCGCGATGAATGCCTGAGCATTTTCCAAAAATCAATAAAAGAAGGAAATAGAACTTACCTTTACAGGGTTTTTGTAAATACATGTAAAGATTCAAAGCTAATTATCACTATTTATAAAACCTCAAAACTGAAAAAATATGAAAATTAAATATGATAAAGAAACCGATATTATGTATATCCGTTTTTCAGAAAATAAAATAGAAGAAAGCATAGAAGAAAAGCAGGGTGTTATCATTGATTACGATGGTAGCGGGAAAGTTGTTGCCATAGAAATATTAAATGCTTCAAAAACAACCGAATCACCCAATAGTGTAATTTATGAAGTTGCTTAACGCAGAACCCGAAAGGGAATGATGAAAAGTGAAAAATGAAAAATGAAAAATGAAAAGTGACGACAGAATGAACGTTGTAAACCCCGATAATGTTTCACGTCATTTCGACTGTAGCGATAGCGGAATGGAAAAATTCCACGAAGATTTAAGAACAGAGAATAGTGATTTAAGATGTTAGACTTATTTTTGATTAAACCCCAAACCCCGAACCCCAAACGCTGAACGCCAAACGCCCGCAGGGCAAACCCTGAACCCTGAACCCCAAACGCCAAACCCCAAACGCTGAACGCCAAACGCCCGCAGGGCAAACGCTGAACCCTAAACGCCAAACCCCAAACGCCAAACCCCAAACCCTAAACCCTAAACGCCAAACACCTTTCCCCACAAAAGAACAATATCAACAAAAACCTTTCGTTGTTAACGAAAGAAAATAAATGAACAAGGAACGACTCACTGAAATATTCTTTGACCAAAAAGAGACTTTCAACGCAAAAAAGGGTTTGATCGACAGGGCCATTGATTTGTCTCCTTATATCAACACATCCCAAATTGTGGTGATTACCGGTGTTAGAAGATGTGGTAAATCGTCCCTGCTCTTCCTCCTCAAACAAAAAATGCAACTCAATGACAATGCGTTTTGTTATTTCAATTTTGATGACGAACGCATCGGGAACAAACCGGAACTGTTAGAACAAATTGACAATTTGCACAAAGAACTGTATAATAAGGATGCCGTTCTCTTCTTTGATGAGATACAAAATATCAACGGCTGGGAAAAATTTATCAATCGTCTTTACGAACAGGGAAGAAAAATATTCATTACCGGTTCTAACGCTTCGTTGTTGAGTTCCGAAATATCCACTACGCTTACCGGAAGGAACAAAACACTGGAGTTGTTTCCGTTTTCGTTTAAAGAATATCTAAACTTTATAAAGCTGGAATTCAACTTAAAAACACTCTCTGCCAATACAAAAGTCAGGCTTACCGGAGCTTTTGACACCTATCTGAAAAGCGGTGGTTTCCCCATGGTGATACGCGAAAACGATCCCGAACTTTTGGATAACTATTTTAAAGATATACTTTACCGTGATATTATTGCAAGGTACCGGATAAGCCAGGTGGACGAAATCAAGCAATTGGGACTCTATTTCTTTTCCAACATTGCTAAGATTTTCTCCTATTCCACATTACAGAAAATCACCGGAATAAAAAGCCTTTCCACCGTAAAAAACTATTTAGATTATTTTTCGATGTCGTACCTGTTTTTTTATCTGCGTAAGTTCGATTATTCAGTCAAAAAACAAATTTTAAACTCCCGGAAAGTTTATTCTGTTGATCATGGCTTTGCCAACCGTTTAGGTTTCAATTTTTCTAAAAACAGAGGAAGGATACTGGAAAACATGGTTTTAATTGAGTTGCTGAGAAACAACAAAGAGGTTTTTTACCATTCGGGAAAGAAAGAATGCGATTTTGTGGTCCGGCAGGGACTTCAAATCACCGAAGCTATCCAGGTTGCTTATCATCTGAACAAAGAAAATGTTGAACGTGAAGTCACCGGCCTGCTCGAAGCCATGGAAAAATTTAACCTGAAAAAAGGATTAATACTCACATATGATACAGATATCGATGCTGCTGAAATCCCTGAAACCATCAAAATCATACCGGTATGGAAATGGCTTTTAACGGGAAACAAATGAAAAGGTAAAAGTAAATAATGAAAAATGAAAAGTGAAAAACGAAAAATGA
>QMPP01000235.1 GCA_003650425.1 Bacteroidota bacterium
ATTTATCAAACTTATCATTCTTAGGTTTGATTTCTTTAATGGCATAATCCCAATTCTCAACTTCTTTCATTTGAGTTTCGGTAGCAACCATTACCAGTGATTTTTCTTTGGAAGGACAAACATTGGCACAACTACCACAGCCGGTACAATCGAGTACACTAACCTGGATACGATATTTTAAGGGTTTTAATTTGCCGCGGGTTTCGATAAAGCTCATGCCTTCAGGAGCATTGGCTTCTTCTTCCTCATCCACAAGGAAAGGACGAATAGCTGCGTGAGGACAAACGTAAGCACATTGGTTACACTGGATACAGTTATCGTCGATCCACTCTGGAACAGTAACGGCAACACCACGCTTTTCGTAAGCAGCGGTACCTGCCGGGAAAGTGCCATCTTCACGACCTAAAAAGGCAGAAACCGGAAGATCGTCCCCTTTCAGGTGTTCGATGGGTTTAACTACATTTTTGATAAAGTCGGGCATGTTGGCATATTCATCTTTTTCTTCAGTCAAGCTAATATCAGCCCACTCTTTTGGGATTTCGATTTTAGTAACATCACCACCGTGGTCAACAGCCTGATAGTTCATGCTAACAATCTCTTCTCCTTTTCTGCCGTACGACTTGTTGATAAATGTTTTCATCTGATCTACGGCCTGCTCGTAAGGAATTACCTCCGAAACTTTAAAGAATGCTGACTGCATAATGGTGTTGGTGCGGCTTCCGAGTCCGATTTCGTCAGCAATTTTGGTCGCGTTGATGATGTAGAAATTGATGTTGTGCTCAGCCATGTATTTTTTAAAATGGTCGGGCAGTTTGGTTTTGGTGGTTTCCTCATCCCAGATACTGTTCAAAAGGAAGGTTCCGCCATCGTTCAAACCTTTGAGCATGTCGTATTTCTGTAAATAAGCAGGCACATGGCAGGCTACAAAATCAGGAGTGTTTACCAAATAGGTTGAGCGAATAGGATGTTCTCCAAAACGAAGATGCGATATGGTAATACCACCTGATTTTTTCGAATCGTAAGCAAAATAGGCTTGTGCGTAAAGATCGGTATTATCACCAATAATTTTGATTGAGTTTTTGTTGGCACCTACCGTACCATCGGAACCAAGGCCATAAAATTTAGCCTGGAAAGTTCCTTTAGGAGCTAAATTTACTTCGGGAAGTAGTGGCAACGATGTAAAGGTAACATCATCAACAATACCTACCGTGAAACCATCTTTAGGTTCTTTGATTTTAAGATTTTCGTAAACCGAAAGAATCATGGCTGGGGTGGTGTCTTTGGAGCTTAATCCGTAACGACCGCCTACAATTTCAGGAGCATTTTCTTTTCCGTAATAAAGCTCTTTGATATCAAGATATAAAGGTTCGCCATTGGCACCAATCTCTTTGGTACGATCTAAAACAGCAATACGTTTAACTGTTTCGGGCATGGCTTTCAGGAAATATTTTTTAGAGAAAGGACGATACAGATGTACTGATACCAATCCAACTTTTTCGCCTTTCGACAGCAGGTGATCGATGGTTTCTTTAATGGTTTCGGTTACCGAACCCATGGCAACAACTACATGCTCGGCGTCGGGAGCACCGTAATAGGTAAACGGGTGATACTCGCGGCCGGTACGTTTGGTAATTTCCTGCATGTACTCTTCAACCAAATCAGGTATTGGTTCATAAAAGCGGTTGGCTGCTTCTCGAGCCTGAAAATAGATATCAGGGTTTTGGGCTGTGCCTCTTGTTACAGGATGCTCAGGGTTTAGTGCATTGTCGCGGAATTTCTGAACATCTTCCCATGGGAACAGATCGGCTAAATCTTCGGTTTCAAAATACTCTACTTTTTGAATTTCGTGTGAAGTACGGAAACCATCGAAGAAATGGAGAAACGGAACCCTGGTTCTTAACGCCACAAAGTGTGCGATGGCGGCAATATCCATCTCTTCCTGAACACTACCGGTAGCCAACATGGCAAAGCCGGTCTGACGGGTTGACATCACATCGCTATGATCACCAAAAATAGAGAGTGCCTGGGCAGCAAGGCTACGGGCACTTACGTGAAAAACTGCAGGCAACAACTCGCCCGACATTTTATACATATTAGGAATCATCAAAAGAAGACCCTGTGAAGCTGTAAACGTGGTGGTTAAAGCACCCGACTGTAATGAACCGTGAACAGCACCCGAGGCGCCGCCTTCCGACTGCATTTCTACAACTTTAACAGTTTCGCCAAAGATGTTTTTTCTTCCATAAGCTGACCATTCGTCAACATATTCTGCCATCGTTGAGGATGGTGTGATGGGGTAAATGGCTGCCACTTCACTGAACATATAGGCTACGTGAGCGGCTGCATAGTTACCATCACAAGTGATGAATCTCTTTTTATTACTCATAATTATTTATTTAGAAAGCAAAGCTTAAAACGTTCGCTAAATTTTTTGCAAAAGTAACCTTTTAATGGTTTAAAATTTAAGAGGTCAAAGCTTGTCGCAATAATTTAAAACGAATTTAGATTGTCGGTTTTTGATGGGTAAATTAGTGTATTTAGGAGCCTCGTGAGATTATATTATGAAAGCTAAATTACTGATGTAGTATGATTTTAAAAAAATCAGTTTGTGGGTTTAGGAGCGGGTATAATATTTGTTATTGATTTTTTTTTGTTTAAAAGTAAAGGATGTTTATAAAAAATTAACATTAGTTCAACAGACACCTTAAACATAGAATAAAGTAACTGATTTCAACCATTTGCAGGGAGTCTGGCCTTTTTTTTTTAATATTTATTTTCTAAAGTTTATTAATATGTAAAAAACACGATGTTTTATACCTATCTTTTTACTATTTTTACGGACAGAAATGATAACTTAAAACCATTAAGAAATGAACTTTGAGACAAAATATCTGGGATTAACCCTTAAGAATCCGATTATAGTAGGAGCCAGTAATTTGGTAACGGATATTAACATGTTAAAAAAGCTGGAAGAGGCAGGTGTCGCAGCTATTGTTTATAAATCACTTTTTGAAGAGCAGATAAATTTGGAGAATTTACGACTGGAAGAAGAACTTACTCAATATGATGACCGTCATGCCGAGATGGGCTCATTTTTTTCATCGGATGTTTATGAAGCCGGCCCTGATGAGTTTTTAATGCATTTTAAAGAAGCCCGTAAAGCCATTAAAATTCCTCTTATTGCCAGCCTCAATGCTGTATACGATGATAATTGGTATGAGTATGCCAAAAAATTGGAGGAGGCAGGAGCGGATGCCATTGAGCTTAATTTTTACAATAATCCGCGTGAATTTGATTTGGAAGGCAGGGCTATTATTCTTGAAGAACTGGATGTTATTAAAGGGGTAAAAAATGCAGTAAAAATTCCGGTAAGTGTTAAATTAAGTCCCTATTATACCAATATTTTGTACACTGTAAAAGAGATGGAACGTGCCGGTGCTGATGGATTTATATTGTTTAACCGATTGTTTCAGCCTGATATCGACATCGATAAAGAGGAGATGCATTTTCCGTATAACCTGAGTCAACAGCAGGACAACAGACTTCCGTTGCGCTATGTAGGAATTTTATATGATAATATAAAAGCTGATGTATGTGCTAATTCAGGTATCTTTAACGGGGAGGATGTTGTTAAAATGCTGTTAGCCGGTGCCAATGTGGTTCAGGTGGTCAGCACTATTTATAAACACGGCCCACAGCAAATTACAAAGATACTGGAGGATATGGAGATTTGGATGGCCAATAAGCAGTATGCAACTATTGAGGATTTCAGAGGGCATCTTTCTAAAAAGAATGTAAAAGACCCCTATGCCTACCGCCGTGCACAGTATGTTGATATTTTGATGAAATCAGCAGAAATATTTAAACAGTATCCGGTGATATAAGTTTGGAGTACCTGGAGTTTGGAGTGCCTAGAGTTTGGAGTGCGCTAAAGTTGGGTGTAAATCGTTTATTTTTTATTTCTATTATCAATTAATGTTTCTGTACTTTTAACTTTAAGTACTCTAGGCACTTTAGGCATTTTAGGCACTCGAAGTACTTGGAGTTTGGAGTTAAGAGTTATTTAAGGACAGTCGTCCTCCGACTCAAAGTCGGGGGACGACTGTTTTAATTATTTTGTTTCCAGTTTACTTAATCTGTGTTCAATACTTTGTAGTTGTTTTTTAAGTAGTTCGTTCTCTGTTCTTAATTGAGAGTTTTCACCTTTTATTTTTTCAATTTCCTGTTGCTG
>QMPP01000236.1 GCA_003650425.1 Bacteroidota bacterium
AAAACAAATATCTTTTTAATTGATCCTCCTTTGTTTTCCCTCCAAAGAGGGAAATAATGGAATTTATTTTCTGATTTACAAGATGTTATTGATAAAAAAGTATTTTAACTTTAAACAACTTCTTAAAGCACCTGCTTCAACACATTGATAAGATTGGATATTTTTATCGGCTTGGTAACATACCCGTCGAAATTAATTTTGTTTATATCCTCTAATTCGGCACGCACGGTATAGGCAGTTTGAGCTACTACAGGAATTCCGGGATGTCTTCGTTTAATTTCTGCCAGAGCCTCGTAACCATCCATTACAGGCATTTTTAAATCCATTAAAATAACATCTATAGCCGGTTCCTTACTAAGGATTTCAATGGCCTCTTTACCGTTCCATGCATGCAGCAACGTTGTATCGAATTTAGATAAGATGGTTTCCAGTAAAAGATAATTTAAATCGTTATCTTCAGCTATTAATATGGTTTTTTTATTGATGTTTCCGGTGTGAATTTTATCCGTCTTTTCTTTCCTCTTCTCAACTTTTTCTATGGGAAGCGTTAAAGAAACAATGGTGCCTTTATCTTTTTCCGACTTCAGGGATATCTCTCCCCCCAACATGTTTACGTATGCCTTGGTTAATGACAAACCAACTCCAACGCCTCCAAAGCGCTTCGTGTTACCGATTTCCACCTGGCGGTAAGGATCAAAAACTACATCCTGTAACGAAACGGGAATACCAATTCCGGTATCTTCCACCTGAAAGAACAACTGATTTTGTTCAGTTGTTTTAAGGGTGATTGTTATTTGTCCGGAATAGGAGAATTTTAAGGCATTATCGATAAGGTGCCACACAATACGTTCAAATTTATATTCATCGGATATTATTTCGGCATTGACCCGATCGATGGCGTTGTGCAGCTTTATTTTAATGCTTTTTTGTTCTGCAAAGTCACTAAAACCATCAATGGTGTTATTAATAATATCCACCACGTTAACAGCTGATTTGGTTATTTCAGTTTGACGACTTTGTACTTTTGAAATTTCAACAGTATCGTTTACAACGTTTAAAAGTTGCCGACAACTTTGATTAATCAAACTGGCATATTCTTCCTGAATATCAGGAGAGAGGTTTGGCTCGGTAAGAAAGGAGGAAAAACCGATAATACCATTCATAGGGGTTCTGAACTCGTGTGAAACATTATTTAAAAAAGCACTTTTTAGCCGGTCGCTTTCCTCGGCTTTTTCTTTTGCCTTAACGAGTGCAGCAGTACGCTGCTGTACAATTTCTTCGAGGTGATTTTTGTGCTCCAGCAATTCATCCGAACGCTTTTTAATTTCAACGTTTTGCTTCGAAATCAATTCTTGCTGTTTCAGTATCTCACTATTTTTTTGTATTAATAAATCGTTGGCTTTTTTCTTATCACGGTACAACCAAATAAAAAAGAATATGATTAAAATGGCAACTAAAAGGCTCACAATAAGTATCGTCCTAAAAGTCTTCTGGTACATCCTTTCTTTGGCCAGTATTTCCTCTTTCTTTTTTTGATTCAGCCTTTCAGCCTCTTTTTCTTTTTCGTATTTGTATTGATACTCGAGTTTGGTAAACTTTCGAAAATTTTCCTTATTAAAAATACTATCGTTAAGGTTTTTGTATTCAACATGGTATTCGTAAGCTTTTTTATATTGGTTCAACCCGGCATAGCTTGTTGATAAAATTTTCATCACACTTCGTAATAATTCAATATCACCAGTAGCCCGGGCTATTGCATAAGCTTTGTTAGCATACCGGTTTGCTTTAGCCGGTTTGTTCAAATCGAGGTAAAGCAGACTCAACTCCTTATAGTTTTTAGCTTCCTGACTTTTGTTTCCTGCTTCTACACTCAACGCCAACGATTTTTTAAAATACTCTTGTGCTAAATCGTAATTATTTTGTACCCTGTAAACTTTGCCTATGTTATAGTACGACCAGGTAATTCCACTTTTATTGTTTAATTTCTGATATATTTCCAGCGATTTCTGAAAGTACTCCAATGCTTTTGAAAGCATGTTTTGAGAGAAGTAATTGTTGCCGATATTGTGATAAGTATCAGAAATACCTATCTGGTTGTTGGCTTTTTTATAGTACTGCAACGCGTTTAAATAATACTGTAACGCATTGGGGTGTTCTTCCAAAATATCGTAAACAATGCCTATGTTGCTGTACGATCCGGCAATACCTGATAAGTCGTTTATCTCTTTATCGATGGTCAATGATTTTTGAAAGTACTCCAGAGTCTTCGGATAATTACCTTCAATTTTATAGATGGCGCCTATGTTATTATAGGTGTCGGATAAACCGATTTTGTTACCCAGTATTTCATTGGTTTGTAACGATTTTTTAAAATATTTGATGGCTTTGGCATAATCTGATTTCATGTAGTAACATGCCCCGAGAATATTTTGTGCTTTGGCCTCACCATGTATATAATTTAGTTGACGTGAAAGCTCGTATGCCTTAATGGTATACTTTAAAGTACTGTCAATATCTACCGAAAATAGTGTTCTACTAAGCTTCAAGAGTGTTTTTACCTGATTGGTGTCGGCTTTGGTATTCTGTTTTAAAAGTTGCTGTAAGCTATCAATTTTGGTGCTTTGAGCAGCAAGGATACCAACTAAACACAGATAGAGAAAAACAAAAGCAGTACGCGATAACAGTTGTTTCATTATTCAAGTGAGTTATACTAACAACCGGTTTGCCAGTTGCTAATGGTTAAAACTTTTGAAAAAAAACCGATTTGGATTATCGGCTATAAATAACGAGTGTAAATATAGGGTGATTTAAAGCAGTATCAAAATTATCAGGTAGTTATTTTGGAGAAGGTAAACTGACACAGAGCTACATCCACTTTTTTTTACGAAAATAAAATACCAAAAGGGCAGCAGCCACAACCATGATACCCATCAGAATCCAAAAAGCAAAAACATTTTCCTGAAATGGCAGAAAAACATTCATTCCGTATAAGCTGGTTACAAAAGTTAACGGCAGAATGATGGATGAAATCAAGGTAAGAATTTTCATGATTTCATTGGTTTTGTTGGTCTGCATGGAGTCGAAGGTTACCGAAAGCCCCTCGATGAGTTCGGCATAATCTTCAGTCATATCCCAAATTTTGTTGTAGTAGTCGAGTATGTTACCCCAGTAGTCTTCCATGTTGTCGGCATACCCCTTGACACCTCCCGATTCAAACTTGTTAAACACTCTAAGTTGAGGTTTAAACATAGTGTTTAGTACGATAATATTTTTCCGGGTTACCGACATGCGCTCGATAATTCTTTCGGGATGGGTGTTAAACAGTTCGCGGTTTAAAAGTTCCAGCTCCAGCCCCATTTTTCTCATAATAAATATCGATTCGGTCATGAGCCGTTCAAGAATGGCGTACAAGAGGGCATCGGAGGTGGCTATCTCAAAATCTTCATCGTTTTTTTCCTGTTCTTGTGCCTCATTGTATAGTTTGTCGATTACCCAATGCGATTTCCCAATGGAAATAATATAATCTTCACCCCAGAAAATTTTAACCTCTTTGGGTTTGATAAACCTGTTTTGACTGTCGAATTTTGGGAAATGAAGGATAAGAAAATAGTAGTCGTCGTAAACATCGATTTTTGGTCGCTGGTTGGTTTGCCGGCAGTCTTCAATATCGAGAGGATGAAAATGAAAATTATTGAGTAAATAGTCAAAATCTTCCTCAGCAGGATTACCAACGTGATACCATTTTAGTCTTCCCCCTAATTTTACAGTTTCTATCATAGGTAAATCTCCTATGTTTAAAGGAATATTGTTTTCAGCAATATTTCAACATTAATGTTTGTTTATCTGCTGCCAAAAGTAGTGAAAAAGTAAGTAAAACAGGCAGCGGCTGTATTAAAAAACTTTTATTCCAAATTAATAATCTCTTTTTAAATCTACAGCAGGAAACATAATTTGGTTGTTTTACAAGTTCAGCAAGTTCCATTATTAATTGATTATTAAAAAACGAAAAAGCGACTCAATATTAACCGAGCCGCTTTAAATGTTTTCACAACGGAATAATCCTTATTGTGAATTGCTTCAATTTGTATTGAACAAATTTACACACAATTTGTTAGTTGTGCAAGAAATTTATTTATTTTTATTGAAATTTCTTTTTATACGACAAAAATGAAAAATACAATACTAGGACTTGATTTAGGAACCAACAGCATTGGTTGGGCTTT
>QMPP01000237.1 GCA_003650425.1 Bacteroidota bacterium
CATTCGTAAACTGTTGGAACGCGGCATTGTAAAAACTGTTAAATCGGCAAAAAAAATTGTTGAGCGTAAAGATGCCGTTGTGTGGGATATTCTTGAGAACATCCTGAAAGGTCATCCTGTATTGCTTAACCGTGCGCCTACCCTTCACCGTTTGGGTATTCAAGCCTTTCAGCCAAAACTGGTTGAAGGTAAAGCCCTTCAGCTTCACCCACTAGCTTGTACAGCTTTTAACGCTGACTTTGACGGTGACCAGATGGCTGTTCACGTTCCGTTAGGAAATGCTGCTGTTTTGGAAGCCCAGGTTTTGATGCTTGCTTCACACAATATCCTTAACCCTGCCAACGGTGCACCTATTACGGTGCCTTCACAGGACATGGTTTTGGGACTTTACTACATCACCAAAATCAGGAAAAGCTCTAAGGAACATCCTGTAAAAGGAGAGGGAATGAAGTTTTATTCTCCCGAGGAGGTGATTATTGCTTACAACGAAAAACGCGTTGATATTCATGCTGCCATTAAGGTAAAAGTAAATGTTAACGAAAATGGCAAGCTGGTTAACAAGTTGATTGACACTTCAGTGGGTCGTGTTATCTTTAACGAAAGAGTGCCCAAACAATACGGCTACATCGATCAATTGTTAACAAAAAAGGCACTTCGTGATATCATTAGCGAAATTTTAAAAGCGACAGGTAATGCTGTTACGGTTGAATTCCTTGATAGTATTAAAGGGTTGGGTTACGACATGGCGTTTAAAGGAGGATTATCGTTTAATCTTGGAAACATTATTGTTCCTGAAGTAAAAGAGGAGTTGGTGAAAAATGCCAACCAAGAGGTGGATGAGGTAATGTCGAACTATAATATGGGTTTCATTACCAACAACGAACGTTACAATCAGATTATCGATATCTGGACACATACCAACGCTAATCTTACCAACATCGTGATGAAGGAGCTTGCCGCCGACGACCAGGGTTTCAATCCTGTTTATATGATGCTTGACTCGGGAGCTCGTGGATCGAAAGAACAGATTCGTCAGCTCTCTGGTATGAGGGGCTTGATGGCCAAACCTCAGAAATCAGGTGCTACCGGTGGTGAAATTATTGAAAACCCGATTCTCTCGAACTTTAAAGAGGGACTTTCGGTACTCGAGTACTTTATTTCTACTCACGGTGCGCGTAAAGGTCTTGCCGATACCGCCCTTAAAACAGCTGATGCCGGTTATCTTACCCGTCGTCTGGTTGACGTGGCTCAGGATGTTATCATTTCTGAAAAAGATTGTGGTACCTTACGAGGACTTACTATCTCAGCGTTAAAGAAAAACGAAGATATCGTGGAAACGCTTTACGACCGAATTCTCGGACGTGTTACCGTTCATGATATTTATCATCCACATACGGGTGAATTAATTATTGAAGCCGGCGAAGAGATTACTGAAACTATGGCTGCTGCCATCGAAAAGGCTGGCGTTGAAACGGTTGAAATTCGTTCAGTATTAACCTGTGAATCAAAACATGGTGTATGCGCTAAATGCTACGGGCGTAACCTCGCTTCGGGTCGTTTGGTTCAGCGTGGTGAAGCGGTAGGCGTGATTGCAGCTCAGTCGATTGGAGAACCTGGAACGCAGCTTACTCTGCGTACATTCCACCAGGGTGGTACTGCTTCTAATGTTGCTGTTAATGCCCGTATTGTTGCTAAACACGATGGTGTTTTGGAAATAGAGGAGCTGAGAACAGTTGACTATAAAAAAGAGGATAAGAAATATAAAATTGTTATTGGTCGTTCCGCCGAAATGAGAATTATCGATCCGGCAACGGGCATTGTGCTTACTTCCAATAACCTGCCTTACGCTTCTAACCTCTATTTTGAGAACGGGTCAAAAGTTAAAAAGGGTGATATGATTGCCGACTGGGATCCGTTTAACGCGGTTATCCTTTCGGAGGTTAATGGGAAAATCAGCTTTGAAAATATTATTGAAGGCCAGTCGTACCGTGTTGAATCGGATGAACAGACCGGATATCAGGAAAAAGTTATCATCGATTCGAAACAAAAATCGAAAAACCCGAATATTAAAATTTTAGCCAAAGATGGAAGTGTCATTAAAATCTATGACCTGCCTGTTGGCGCTCACCTGTTAGCTGACGAAGGTAACAAAATTAAAGCCGGGGATATCCTGGTTAAAATTCCCCGTGCCTTTGGTAAAGCCGGTGATATTACCGGTGGTCTTCCAAGGGTAACTGAGTTGTTTGAAGCTCGTAATCCTTCCGACCCTGCTGTTGTTGCCGAAATTGATGGTGTTGTATCCTTCGGTAAGAAACTGAAACGGGGTAACCGTGAGCTGATCATCACCTCTAAAACAGGCGATGAGAAACGCTATCTGGTTTCCACGGCAAAACAGATTCTTGCACGGGAAAACGACTTTGTAAAATCGGGTACACCCCTTTCGGATGGTGCCATCACTCCAAAGGATATTCTCGCCATTAAAGGGCCTATGAAGGTTCAGGAGTATATCGTTAACGAGGTACAGGAAGTTTACCGTTTGCAGGGTGTGAAGATTAACGATAAACACTTTGAGGTTATCGTGCGTCAGATGCTGAGGAAAGTACAAGTTGAAGATCCGGGTGATACCCGTTTCCTTGAAGGTGAACTGGTAAACAGAATCGATTTTCAGGAAGTGAACGATGAAATCTTTGGCATGAAAGTGATTGAAGACCCGGGTGAGTCAGACAACCTGAAAGAAGGTATGATTGTTTCGGCTCGTAGGCTTCGCGATGAAAATTCTGTATTGAAACGCCGTGATAAAAAACAGGCCGTTGTCCGTGAAGCACGTTCAGCTACCGCACGTCAGGTGTTACAGGGAATTACCAGAGCATCGCTGCAAACCAAAAGTTGGATATCGGCGGCTTCGTTCCAGGAAACAACCAAGGTACTTACCCAGGCTACCATTCAGGCAAAAGCGGATGAGCTTACAGGATTGAAAGAAAATGTTATTGTGGGTCATAAAATTCCGGCCGGTACCGGCTTGCGCGACTACAATGACATTATTGTATCATCAAGAGCCGATTATGAGGCCATGCAGGCGAAAGCTTCGCTAGGGTCAACAGAAGAAGCAGAAGAGGCTGTTGCTGAAGAAGAATAAATTAACCGGAAATAAAAAGCGTTGCCTACATTAGGTAGCGCTTTTTTATCCAAACCTAATATAATATACTATGGAAAACAAACAGAACCAGAATAAAATTAACATCGAGTTAAGCGATGAGGTGGCTGAGGGTATTTATTCAAATCTCGCGGTTATCAGTCATTCACACTCTGAGTTTATTGTCGATTTTGTAAAACTGATGCCCGGTTCGCCGAAAGCAAAAGTTAAATCACGTATTATCCTTACCCCCGAGCATGCCAAACGCTTGCAAAAGGCGCTTCAGGAAAATATTAATAAATTTGAAAAGATGCATGGCCCTATCAAGGATAGTGGAAACGATGGTTTCCCCCCTTTCTCGATGGGAGGTCCCATAGCACAAGCGTAAATATCAAAACTATGTTTTTAAAACCCTTTCTGCCTTGGTAGCGAGGGTTTTTTTTTGTGCTTTTTTTTCAGCCTTTCTGTGTGAAAAAATTGACAATTAGAATTATAACAATTCAATTTTCCCCCAAAAGTAATTATTTCCTTGATAAAGGGATGTAAATTCAGGAAGGATTGGCAGCAACCATTGGTACAGGTAAACAAAACCAGCTCATGGAAGGGTTGTCATGAGCTGGTTTAAGAGGCGTTAAAAGATCAAATTAATTAAAAAGATGGTTACCCCATCATATATTCCTTCTCTTTAAAGATGATTCCATGTTCGCGGAGTTCTTCGAGAACCGGTTCGTAAATTTGTTTGTGAACCGGCAGGTTCACGCCTGTTAAATCAATTTTTCCGGTTAGTAATAATTTGGTTGTAATGGCTAGTGGCAGCCCCACGGTAACAGCCATCGCTGTTTTTTCCTGATTTTCGCCAATGTAAGCCATGGCCGAAACAATCATTTTGTCTTCGTTATCAGCGGTGGTGTATTTAAACTCGTGCTGCATGATAATCATGTCTTTATCATCGGGATCCATAGCCCATTTCTCTTCGAGCAGTTTTTGAAGAATTTGTGCCGGAGTAGCATTTTTCAGACCGATTTTGCGATCATCGAAAATACCCAGCCACTTTAATTTTTCAAAAACTATGGGGTC
>QMPP01000238.1 GCA_003650425.1 Bacteroidota bacterium
AAACAGCAAGTGATAGATAAAAAAGGACAGGCTTCTGCTTTCTTTTTTAATCAATACGACAATAAATTATATTTTGAACGAAAGCTTGATGATCGCAAACTAGGTGAAACACCTTTGGAGTTATACCAGGTAGATGTACAATCTTCACCGGTTCAAATAACCGATTCGGTAAGCTTGATTAATAACGGGTTTTATGTTGAGTACGACAATTACAACTGGTATGGGTTTTATTACAGCAACCTTGCCACCCCCTATATCGACCCCTATCAAAACAAAATCTACCTCCCCAACGGCGGACACTCCAATGTGAGCGTGGTGGATTACACAGCCGATGAAGCACTCATGTTAAAACCCTATGACGAAAATACACAAGAAAGCTTCACCTGGCTCTCTTTTCCGCGTCTTGAAAGTGCCGACCCAACGGTGAATAGCGTTATCGGGGGTGATAATATTGAGCCGAATACAGATCCATATAAATATCAAATTGGCAGCTATCTTGAAAACCTGCCGATTAATCCACAAACTAATACAAGCTTTATTACCAACACCTTTAACGGAACTAATTGGATTTCTCAAAATGGTTTAGACAATGTAAATGCCACACTTGGCTACAAACTATCCCTAATATACAACTCCAACCCTAATCAGTATATTAAACGTTATTTGCATGGAAATGTACTTACGTCATCTGCCTCAATAAACACCCTTTACGGCAACGATAAAGAAAACTGGGTTGGATACTGGCTTTATCAGCAGCAGGATATTTTTGATGCACTCGGTAGTACTGCCGATGAATTAAACTTGATTAAGCATCAGGATTGGACCTGTGTAAAAACATATGACCATTATGGTCCGGAAGGATCAAGCACGATAGAACCTTTTTGGCAATGTGATTATAGTCCTCCCATTATTAAATATGGCGAAATGGTTATATTAAAAGGCGAAAATGATATTTATAACTTCCAATGGAACCTGTTTGGCAATCCCCCGTCTCCGAGAGAAAACTTGAGTCCTGAATATTACAGCTATCAAGAGCAGGAAGATTATAAACCGGTTATCATTGAGCTTGATAGCAACGATCACCCGCTGGAGATTGGAGCATTCGTTAACGACAGTTGTATTGGAGCTACCGCCCTTTCAGCCGATGATACTATGACCGTTATTCGTGCCTATGTTGAAAATGATAATGATACCATCACCTTTCAAAAATATTACGGTACAAAATCAACCGGTAAACATGTTGTGGATGATTATTATGTTTACAATCGAAGGTATAAAACATGGCATAAAGGTTTTGCAATAAACAACAAAAGCAAAGACCGCTTTTTTGTTTCGTTTAAAAAGAAAAAGACAATCAAACCCGATGCAACGAATAGTGTAAACCCAATTTTGAGGGTGTATCCCAACCCGGCACAAAACAGCCTTACCATCGAGTACTTAACCGAAAACGAGAACATGTACTTTGAAATTTTCGATATAATTGGTAAAAAAGTATTCAAATTAAGTGAGCACCGGCAGGCAGGGTTACACAGGAGCGTGATAAACACCCGAAGCCTTAAAAACGGCATTTACCTGTTAAAGCTATCAACCGTAAAGCAAACAAGCGTTAAACGTTTTGTAATAAAACGGTAAAACAACAAATTAATATCCACGTCTTTGTTACAAAACAAAGGCATGGTTAACTAACCTGAAACATGGAACATTAAAAACCATCAGCATGAAGCAAAAGCTCGTTTTTTCATTCATTCTTTTTCTTCCGTACTTAAGTATATCCCAAATCATCACGGTAAAGCAAGATAATACCGGGGATTTTATCACCATACAAGCAGCTGTTGATAGTGCCCAAAACGGGGATACGGTTTTGGTGTGGCCGGGAACGTATTATGAAAATGTTCATATAACAGAAAAAAGCCTGACACTGGGAAGTTTAACATTAACAACAGGAGATGAAAGCTATAAAAACCAAACGGTAATTGACGGTGATAGTAATGGAAGTTGTATAAAAATATGGAATTGGGATATTCCTTATGAAATTATTATCAATGGATTTACTTTAATGCACGGTTCAGGATCAAATTGCGGAGGGTTATGTGGTGGTGGGTTATTTGTAGAATATGCAAACATTGTTGTAAGCAATTGTATAATAAAACAAAATATTTGCAAAAATTACGGGGCAGGTATCTATTTATATGGTTCTAATGCTTTCCTTGCCAACACAATAATATTTAAAAATCATTCTTACGACAGAGGAGGAGGCATATTGTTATTAAACAACAGTATCCTCAACTTCGACACTGTCAACCGTTGTAACATATACGAGAACTACGCTGCGGTAGGTACTGACTTTTACAAACTGGGAAGCCCTGATACGGTTTATTTGGCCGTGGACACCTTTACCGTTCAAAACCCCGATTACTATTATGCTTATTCCACAAACAATATAGGGGAGTCTCCTGAAAATGAAATTGTTTTCGATATTTTACATCACAAAATTGAACAGGATTCTGCTGATTTATATGTATCCCCCATGGGGGATAACAACAATACCGGCCTAACACCGAATCAGCCTTTAAAAACAATTAGTTATGCCTTACTTAAAGCGGCTTCAGATTCTGTTACTCCTGATACCATTCATGTAGCTAACGGCACCTATTCTTACACTTTAACGAGTGAACATTACCCGCTGAGTTTAAAAAAATATGTGGCTATCAAAGGGCAATCAAGAGACTCTGTTATACTGGATAGTGAAAAAAAGACTTATTTGGCTTATGCTCCTTTTGCCAAACATTTTGCGCTTGATAATTTAACATTGATGAATGGTAAAGTAATTGAATTTTCCGTAGGTTATGGGGGAATCCTAATTAACAACTCACCTTATGCCATGCTTAATAACATATTGTTAACTAATAATAATGGCTTGTTAATTAGTGCTACCAACATTCATAATTCATGTAATATGCAATTAAACAATGTAGAGTTCTATAACAATATTGGTGGTGAAGCAGTGCGCACTTCATTTGGGTTAAATAATATGTATTCTAGTAGCGATACAGTATTTTTTAATAACTGTATTTTCAAAAATAATATTCCAGATTCCTCAATAACGGATAAAGCATTGGGTGGGGGGTTATCGGTTAATAGTGGACAATATTTTATCCCAAATACCATGGTTGCCTATTTATATAATTGCCTATTTTATAACAACCATACTGCATCGCTAGGTGCATCGCCAGGGGCAACTTCAATAATAGCATTTAATGCCGGCAAAGCGTTTATAACAAATAGTACGTTTAGTAGTAATACTTCTGATAATATTTACGGGGGTAATATTGGCGTTGCTAATAAGTACTCAAGTATTACAGCACGCAATTCAATATTTTACAATAATGAACCCGTGGAGTTTTACATGGCAACTTATGCTAATGATACATGCTGGCTAAATATAAGCAATTCACTCGTTGGCGGAGGAGAGGAAAGCATTCGCTTATTGCAAGGCAATACTATACTCAACTACGACACCACCAATCTCGACACCAACCCCCTGTTTTACGGTGGCCCCGAGTTTCCGTACAACCTCTCGGATGAATCACCCTGTATTGATGCAGGAACACTGGATTTACCGCAGTTTATACTCGATAACATGCCCGATACCGACCTTGCAGGCAATCCTCGAATCTTCAACGGTAAAATCGACATGGGATGCTACGAGTGGAACCCAACTGTTGGAACAGATGAACCCGAAACGCTAAACCCGAAACGCCAAACGCCAAACCTCCAGGTCTTCCCCAATCCTTTCAGCACGGCTACCAACATTGCCGCTCAATGGAAAACCACAGCCCAAGTTAACATAGAAGTTTACAATGCTGCAGGCCTGCTGGTCAAAACCCTGCAAAGCGGTAAACAGCTACCGGGCAGCTGCCAAATACCGTGGGACGGAACAGATAATATCGGAAATAAACTGCCGGCAGGAATCTATTTTGTAGTTTTAAGGGTTAATGGCAGGGAGAAGGAGAGCGTAAAGGTGATGAGGGAATAATGAATGCCGAATAATGATTTGTGAAATCACAAATCCCAAGCACCAAATCACCCAAAATTATTGTACCTTTATAGTCCGAAATTTTTTAAGGAAATTTACCATGAGTTCCTTTGGCGTTAAACAAACTGAACTTCAACTTTCTGCAAATAGAGAAAGAGAATTACCCAAAGG
>QMPP01000239.1 GCA_003650425.1 Bacteroidota bacterium
AGTTTTCAATGGAGGCTCGTTGTTCAAAGTTTAAAATCTCAATCTCAACGCCAACTTCTGCATTCGATCCCACGTTGAAGTCTAAATTCCAGTTGTTAGTACCGGTAACCACTTCGGCATCAAGCTGAATACATCCGGTAACATTCATGAACGGCCCGATAATACCGTATAAAAGCAGACTTACTTCCGGCCCTACGTGTGCTTCTGCATTAGCCGATACCTGTAAGTTGGGAGGGTAATAGTTGTAATTGTAAGGGGCTTCGGCAATGGGTTTCCAGCCATCATTTGGAGGCAGGGGAGGTTCAACAGTAGAGGGCACATAGCGTACACCCAGCCTGCCGTCAAAATCTTCAGAGGCGCCGGTAGAGAATTCAGCGCTGATGGTTCCGTCGGCATGCATAACTAAATCTACTTTCGGGACAAAAACAACGGGAATCGGTCCGATGGAAAATACCCAGGGTTGAAAATAGTAGGATGCCAGCTTAACAGTACCTGTTGTCATGGTGGCGCCTGCCTGTGATAGTAAGTTGATGGAGGCACTTTGGTTTAGCTCGATACCGGTTTCAAACTTATCGACGGTTATACTCGGGGTAGGTAGGCAATCGCAATGCCAGTCGAAAGCAAAAAATACATCCATGCTTAAGGAGGTTGAACCCTGAAGGGTAAAGGTGTTGTTGCCCTCCCCCAGCTGCATATCGTAGTCAAAATCAAAAACTGTGAAATCGGTGTTTTTGTTTTGCCGTAAAGTTACCCCTTTGGCAAGTACAATTTTGCTGATGCGATTACGCGTTAATTTACCCGAGTTAAAGTCGATACTTCCCTGGTGCAGTACATCAAACAGCTTGGCTTGTTCGGTATGCACTACCTTGTTGCCTTTGCCTCCATTAATGGAAGTAACCTTACGCAGGTAGCCGTATTGTGCTTTGTCGGAACAACTGTCCACCAAAACGTCGCCTACTTTCAGGTTGTTGAGCAGGTCGGTTTCACCGGAAAAAGTAAAGGTAAAGTTAGTAGTGTCTATGTTACTAATGGCCTCTCTTGTCGCTAAATCCATCACTTTAGCGTTGTCGGCTACAATAGGGTCGTGACTGATTTGTGGATCGGGATCGGGTGGAGCCGGGTTTTTCTTTTTACAGCCTGTGGGGACGAGCAAAAGTCCGATAATAACTAATACTAAAAACTTTTTCATCGGTTTGTTGTTTTTATAATGAACTTGCTTAAAGGTAACGTGATGATTACAATGATAAAGCGTTTAAAATCAGAAAATAAATATCTTTTTAATTAATCCTCCTTTGTTTTCCCTCCAAAGAGGGAAATAATGGAATTTATTTTCTGATTTTAAATATCTTATTGTTAATAATTAAATTTGACTGTAAACAACTTCAATTTATTAATTTTTTTGTTTTGGCGGGATTTTTGCCTTTTTTGGCAAAAATCATGACAAAACAGATTTTACTCTTTATTTTACCAGTAGTTGAACCCCCGGGCTATTTACTGGCGGTATTGCCATAGTTTCCAAATACTTTTGGCCAACCTTTTTCTGACAGGCCTACACCTTCTCCTTTAAAAGCGGTAACGCCAGCTTTAGAAATAACAATGATATCGCCGTTTCGGTTAATCGTAATGTTATGAAATTCGTTGTTGCAAAGGTTGCAGCCGTAATACTGACTCCAGAGGCTATCTCCTTGCGGCGATACAGCCGTGAGCATGGTGGAAAGATCCACGTAATAGAGATTGCCGTTGTTGTCGATGACGGGTGATTTGGAAAAAAGACTTTCGTAGTCCCAATCTGTTTTAGTTGTAGATGTCCAGATGACACCGTTATTATTAACTTTTTCGCATCTGTCGTAGGCTACGTAACAATTTCCATCACCATCAACCGAAACGTTGGAAATGAGTTTAGGAAGGTTAGAAACGGCATTCCAGTTGTCGGTTCCCGACGGGTTTACCGAAAAAACATATTCAGTACCACTCTTTTCCATGCCAAAAATCAGATTACCGTTGTCGTCGATGGCAAAATCTTTTATCCTCGGTGATCCGCCACCCACAGAAAATGATTCGGGAGCCAGCCATGTCCAGCTTTTTGATACATAATCTCCTTCGTCGGTATAGTTTATAATGGCAAATTCGGCGTTGCCAACTTCGGCAAGAACACCCACGTATATGTTATTGCCATTAACAGACATCGCGTTAGCATACGAAATAGTATCTGTTTCGGAGTATTTAATTTTGGTTTCCCATACAAGTGTTCCGTCCGAATTGTAAGCCATCAGGTGATTACTACCGAGCAATCCGTCGTCAACAAATCGGGTAACAAATATTTTACTGTCGTTGAGGGCAAAAATACTTTGTGCTCCTGATACTTCTGTTTCCCAGATTTTTTCACCATTGGAAGCATCGCGGCATATCAGCATCTGATTGTTGATATAATATAATTTGTTTGCGTGATAGATAATCCGCGACATGGGATAGTCGTTTTCCGATTTAACCCACTGTTCGGCACCATCAGATGAAAGCTTGATAATGTCGCTCCCCGACTGAACATCAGCAATAAGATAAATATTGCCTGATTCATCAATGGCCGGAACCTGGTTGTAGAGTGAGGCTGCCATCACGGTTGAAAAGTCATAACTCCATCTTTCACGGTCGTTTTTAGTATTATCGGCATTGGGAAGGTCGCCCGGTTCACATGCCTGAAACAGCAGGGTTATAAACAGAAGAGGAGTTATTAATTTGATAAAAGCTGATTTTTTTTTCATGGGTTTGTTTTCCTGTTTGTTAAAGAAGTTGTTTTCTGACATTCAATGAGGTTCATAATCATTTTGAGGGTTAGCTTTAAATATTTTCAATGATTATCGACTGGCACTATTTCCGTTGTTTTGGTAGATTTTAGGCCAAGCACTATTTTGCAGATGTTGCCCGTCGCCTTTCAGGCAGTTTACATAACCGTTGCCTACTGTAATAATATCACCATCGTTGTTTAAAAGCGGGTATCCCGGAGCGGTAAAACCGGTTTCGGGATAAACGATATAGGCCATTTCGGGTGTGGTGTTAACGGCAAATAACCCTTCGCCACCGTAATAAATTTTTTCGCCCGAAGCTAAAAAGGGTGCGTAAGTGATATTGATGGATGCCGAGGTGTAATTGTAATCTTCGAACGACCAAATCAAATCCCCTGCCGGCGAATATTTTTGAAGGTATCCCGGTGCACCAATGTAGATGTTGCCGTCAGTGTCGAGCGATGGTGTAAGCGTAACATCGTTAACTTCACTCAGGGAAATCTCTTTAAAAACAGAGCCATCGGAATTGATGATGTGCAGGGTAACGTTAAGTCCGAACTGGCTCACGAAATAGACTTTATCGTTGTTATCAACCACGAGGTCGGGGCTGGCCACCCGCCAGTTTTCATCATTATTGCCGGTTTCATGAACCCAATCAACTGCTCCGGAGGAGAGGTTGTATTTGGTAAGTTTTATTTTGGCATATCCTGTACCTGAAACATGATGGGTAATGTAATAGAGCGTGTTACCCACTATGCTGATAGATGCTACGCCGTTTCCGATACTGACGGAGGTTAGTATCTCACCGGTTTTGTTCATGATTATTAATTCGTAAGTGTCTTCATCTCCGGTAACATAACCTCCTGAAAGGGCTCCTGTAACAATGTAGTCGTGTGATACAGCCATCACACAGCCACCCTTTTGTTGTGAGCTGTTGAGCCACATTATTTCACCATTGGTGCGGGAAAGGCACCATGTTAATGAACGAGTTTCGGAAGTTTGGCCTGAAAAATAGAGATTATCTTCCTGAGAGATTAACTGCGAAGTTAGTCTTCCGGTAAACTCCTTTTTCCAAAGCTCGTTTCCGGTTTTATCAATGGCAAAAACTGAGATGGGATCGTTTTCGTTGTTTTGAACAGCAAAGTAAATATTACCATCGGCATCCATGGCGGGTATGGTTTTCGAGCCGGTGTTATGCATGCCCATGCTGTAGCTCCATACAACAGGATGGTCGGTGGCTTCGTAAGGCTATAACGGGTTGTTGCCTTTTTCACACGAGGAGAATAACAAAATAGTAAGAATAAACAGGGGTAATGTTGGAAACAGGATATTTTTCATAATGATGGTTTTATAAAGATAGAAGAGGCCGTCAAAAAAAGCCATTAATAATAAACTTTG
>QMPP01000240.1 GCA_003650425.1 Bacteroidota bacterium
CATTTCGACCGGACATTCGGAACGATAGTGGAGAATGGAAGTGGAGAAATCTGCTGATATGAAAAAATTATATTGTTAGTGAAGATATTTTTGCTTTAGGGGTTCCTCGACTACGCTCGGAATGACAGCGCTACGCTTTGCTCGGAATGACAACGCTACGTTTTGCTCGGAATGACAACGTTGTGCGATAGTAATGTTATAAAATATCAGCTATTTTATCATTTAAAAACTCCCAATCGGGATTAAGTGATGCTATCAAATTGTTTTTCTTTTCTCTTCTCCATTTCTTGATTTGCTTTTCACGGGCAATGGCTTCGAGTATTTGAGTGTAATGTTCGTAATATACGAGATAATGAGCATTATACTTTTTTGTAAACCCTTTCAGTAACCCGTTTTCATGTTCATATACTCTTCTTTGTAAGTTGCTGGTAACACCGGTGTAAACAACGGTTTTATGCTTGTTTGTCATGATGTAAACATAGTAATTGTGTAAACGGGACATGGGGGTGTTATGTTTGGTGGTTGGGGTTCCTCGACTACGCTCGGAATGACAACGCTACGCTTTGCTCGGAATGACAACGCTACGCTTTGCTTGGAATGACAACGCTACGCTTGCTCGGAATGACAACGTTGTGCTTAATGGGAACATTGGTGCTTGGGAGGTTCCTCCGTTCCGCTGTCGCTCCAGTCGGAATGACAACGCTGTGCTTTGCGGGTGACGTTGGTGCGGAGGGGGTTTCTCGGTCATACCTCCCTCGAAATGACAACGTTTTGTTTTAGTACATTGTCATTTCGACCGGACATTCGGAACGATAGTGGAGAATGGAAGTGGAGAAATCTGCTGATATGAAAAAATTATATTATTAGTGAAGATATTTTTGCTTTAGGGGTATGTTGAGGCGGAGGGGGTTCCTCGACTACGCTCGGAATGACAACGCTACGCTTGCTCGGAATGACAACGCTACGCTTTGCTCGGAATGACACAAGATTAGAAATCGTAATAGAGGTTGCGTAGTGATGTTTTTAGTCCGAAAAAGAAATAGTTGGTGTTGAGGGTTTCGGTATCGGTTTTTACTGACCTGTTTACGTATCCAATGGTAAAATTAAAATTGTAAGCCGGGTTTATCAGATAAGAGATGCTGAATTTGTTGTACATCAAATTGGTTTCAATACCCTGACCCACATAATTACCATAATCATTTACATGTGTAGTGTAATCTTTATAAATGTCTTTTCCGTAATTCATTCCGGGCGGATCATCGCCATAAACGGAATAGACAAACTGGTAATTAAAAAAGAGGCGTTTATAGTTATAGCGTACAAAAGTCAACAATTCCCAAAAGTTAGCTCCGTAAGGATGGGCAATGGGCTGGTTGTAATGTCCGTAATTCATTAAAGGTACGCGTTCTGAATAGGTATACGGTCGTACCCGGTTGAATTCTATCTGAAAATAGAGGTTCTTTATCAGAAACGGATCGTAGGTTTTGAACCCCAGCTGGAAACCTTGTTTGTTGGCCCACCAGCCATTTCCTGCCCTTACTTCATCTATTTTAAATTCATCAAGAATCAATTGTCCGTAAAGCACATTGTGTTTCCCGACGATAACACTCAGGTTTAGCCCCATCAACGCGTTGTCGGGTGAACCGGTGCTGAATTCCAACGGACGTAAAAAAATAATGGGGTTAAGATACTGAAAATCAAACCCACGGTAATTTCCCAGTGTATCGGTATTTTGCCAAACAATAGTTTCAAAAAAACTGAAGTTAACCCGCCTGGAAACTGCCCAGCTTAAATAGTGGACAGTAGAGTATTTACGCGGGAACCCGATGTTGGGAATGTTTTTGCGAACATCGATGTACTGATTGTAAATAACCTGATATTTCAGATGCCACACATTTAAGATAGTAAGTTTAAAAAAGAGGTTGTTAAACGAATTATCCGACAACAAAAGTGAGCGGTACCCATCGCCGTAAAAGTTTTTCCCATGCCCCAGCTGGAAGTTAAAAAACTTTCCTGCTTTAACCGACATATAACCACTTACATTGGAATAATCAAACCCTCCTTCCCCAAAAGTACGTATTTTACCCTGTCCAGGAACTACTGTCTTTTTCCTTATATAAGTATCAACATATCCCGGGAACTTTGCCTGATTTTCATAAAAGTCGGTATAAAAAGTAAAGTGATTTCCTATTCTGCCTTTTACTTCAAACCCTCTGGTGTTCACCCATGTTGATTTTCCTTCCACGGTTTCGTAACCCGCGCCGAAATTCATCAGCGGGTTGACAACAAAATCGTAGTCCTTTTTACGTAGTGTTACCACATCATCGTTGAGGAATTTATCCCATGCTTTTTGTTTCCACTTTTTGTTGGGAACCTTTTTTTTATTAATCCATAACAGGTTTTTAACAGAATCGTAATTGGTGATCTGCTCAATTTCAGGGATATAAAATGGTTGAATGGAGGTGTGGAAACGATAATCTTTTGAATAAAGCTCCTTCTCGATGTTTCTATTGTAATCGCGATTTAAGTTTAGGAAATCGGATTGGGAAAAGAGGGGAAGGGTTATGAAAAAGGTAACTGTGAAGAGTAGTATTTTTTTCATGATGGGGTACTTTATTTTTTTAGGGGTATGTTGGCTTGGGAGGTTCCTCGACTACGCTCGGAATGACAGCGCTACGCTTTGCTCAGAATGACAGGGTTTTGCTTTAGGGGGCCATTGAGGCGGAGGAGGTTTCTCGGTCGTGCCTCCCTCGAAATGACAACGCTACGCTTACTCGAAATGACAACGCTACGCTTACTCGAAATAACAACGCTACGCTTTACCTTAAAACAGCAATAATATCAGAAGGAGTTATAATAATTATTTCATCCGGTATTTTAAGCGGCATTTGTTTTAAAAACAAAACATATACCGGCTTTTGATGATAAATAAAAGGAAGATTTTTTGTTTTTGCTTTTAATTCATCTACTATTTTACTAACCGATATCTTGTTTACCCACTTTGCTTCACCAATCAGTAAAGAAGTTTTGTCAGTTGATTCGGCAACAACATCAATTTCCATTGGTTTACGATCCATTTCATTACCCCACCAGCGTTGAGCAGGATTGAATGATTTACCTTCAATATTCAAACGAGGTACCGCATTTCTACATAACTCCTCCCATTGTTCAGAAACATATTGATTGAATTTACCTTTAATTTCTTTCCACACCTGTTCAATAAGGCCAAATTCCAATCTGCTTTTATTGGGTACAACAAAAGAGAAATAAAAGTTCATAAAAGGATCTGATATTTTATAAAGGCTTTTTTTAGTTGATTTTGAGGTGAGATTAAACGGCCTTTCTCTTCTAATATATCCCAAATCAATTAATAGTTTTAAAGGTCTGTTTAGCTGTGTTGCAGGTTTTTCCAGGCGTCCGGCAATTTCCGATAAACGATTACAACCCAGCCCTATTAGTGTTAATATTGAATAGGCTAATACCGAAGTACGCATTTCGTCGTAAAAAAGTGTTTCGGGTTCTTTATGTAATATTCCATCAGGATCAAGCAGGTTATATTTTATGCTGTCAGCAAGGGTTTGATGGTTTTTTTGTAATTCCCAATATCTTGGAACGCCTCCAAACACGCTATATCCTTCTACTGTTTCAATGGCATTTTTTCCGAAATATTCGCTATACCACCCCAGCAGCATAGGCTTTACATTTAGTATTTCAGTACAGCGGCCATACAATGGAGATGAACTATTTAAGGTTATATTTTGCATCATCTGCTGGGAGGAGCCACACAAAATAAGATTATATTTATTATTTACCTTATTATCGATAATATTCTGCAATATCGAAGGTAATTCAGGTGCATTTTTTACCAGATATGGAAATTCATCGATACAAATGGTTACTTTTCTATTTAACGTGTTATTAATATTATGAAACAATGCATCCCAGTCGGGATACCGAAGTTTTGAAAAACCCGGAACAATGTGTTCAATACTTTTGGCAAACGCATCTATTTGAAGGGATTTCTCTCGCAAATCGGCCGCGAAGAAAACATCGTTTTCGTGGATTACTTTTTTTAACAAAGTAGATTTTCCACATCGACGTCTTCCATAAAGCACTATCAGTACGGCTTTTTTTTGTTGTATTGCCGTGGTAA
>QMPP01000241.1 GCA_003650425.1 Bacteroidota bacterium
CCTATTTACCAGATGCTGAAACATAGCTTTTGATTTACATGTCAAAAGTAGACGGGCAGGTAAATATTTAAAAGGGTAAAAACACCAAATGTAAATGGGGATTATTCGTGTTTTTGTCTACGTATTTTGCGTAGAGGAGTGCCCTGGGCGGGATTTAAGTTATTATACCTGTCTGCCGGCTTATCTGCTACAGGTTGACAGGCAGGTTTGAAAATTTTGGATTTGTTTTCAGGTTTCAAATTCCAGCGAAGCAAAAAATCCTTTTCCCTCTTTGCTGTTGATTTTGTAATTTCCTCCAAGTACTTCAATGCGGTTGAGGATATTTTTTAAGCCTAATCCCTCTTTTTTTATCAGGGTTTCTTTAAAGTTAAATCCTTTGCCGTTGTCGTTATAGGTAACGTATAGCTTATTATTTCTTTCGGAAAGAGATATTTTTATTGAAGAGGCATTGGCATGTTTTAAGGTGTTGTTTGTCATTTCGGTAATCATGCGGTACACCGAAAGAGCCATCACGGGTTTATATTTTTGGTGTAAACCGGAAGTGGTTAAATGAATACTGATTTTTCCGGAAGCGTTGATTTTATCGATAAACGAGCGGAGCGATGATTCCAGCCCGTCAGTTTTTAACGAGGCAGGCATAATGTTGTGCGAAATGGAACGGGCATTGCTGATAGCTTCATCGAGTAAACTGTTGGAATGCTTCAGCATATCCTGCCGTTCGCTATCGCTGATGTTGTGTTCAGCCATTTCGTTAATATAAAGTTTGAGTGTTGACAGATGGGCACCCATGGCATCGTGCAACTCTTCGGCAAAACGTTTTCGTTCTTCAAACTCGGTGCGTATTACAGCGTCGAGCACTTTCTTTTCCGATTTTTGTTGCATCAGGATTTTTTCGGCAATTTGTTTATGCTTGTACGATCGGTAAGCCATAAATATGGCAATAAGCAGTAAAGTTAAAATGGTAATTACCGAAATTAAGATAAGCTGGTTGTTTTTTAACTCTGCTTTTTCCAGCGCATTTTGTTCGGTAAGCAATTTAATGCGCTCCTCTTTTTCGCGGATTTGATACTTGGTTTCGAGCTCGGCAATGGTTTTATCGTGTTCCTGATTAAAAATGCTATCGTGCAGGGCTGCACTTTTTTGAAAGTGCAGGTATGCCTGTTTGTAATTGCCGATTTTGGCATACACGCGGGCAAGCTCCGTGTTGCTGAGCATTTCAAAACGGGTGGTTCCGGTTTTTTCGGCAAGTTTATTACTTGTATTAAAATGTTCGATGGCTTTAGGGTAATTACCCAGGGTGTCGTAAAGCTGCCCCATCATATAATGAGTATTAATTAGTCCGTCAGGTGATGCAAGTTTGGTGCTTAGTTCAAGCGCTTTTTTATAATAAGTAAGTGCCGTATCGAATTTGTTAAGGGTTTTATACAGGTTTCCCATGTTAACGTTGCTTTCAATCAGGGCAAACTCGTTGTTTTCCTTTTCAAACATTTTCATGGATGCCAGAAAATAGTGTTTGGTACTGTCGTAGTCGGGAATGATAAAGTAAATTGTTCCCAGGTTGTTAAGGCTTGCCGATAACCAGTAACTGTCGTTGGTTTTTTTTGCCAGGGCCAATGATTTGTAGTTGTACTCTAACGCTTTATCGTAGTTGTGTAAATCTTTATACGACATGCTTATGTTGCTGAGCGAATTGGCTTGCCCCGCGTTAAAGTTGATTTTTTCGGAATAATTTAATGCTTTAAGATAATTGTCAATTGCCTTTGAATATTCACCCTGAAAGTAGTAAACGTTCCCGATGTTGGTGTAGGTGGCCAAAATACGCCGGATGTAGTTTTTGTTGTCGGGTTCCTTTTTAAGAAGCTTTTTGGCAATAAACAGCGCCGAATCCAGTACGCTCAGCGCTTTTGAGTAGTTGCTCCTTACAATGTAAGTTACCCCCAAAGTGTTGTAACTGTTGGTTTCCAGGAACGGGTTGCTAATTTTTTTTGATGCCCTGATGGCTTCGTGGGCATAAATCTCCGCGCTGTCACTCATGGTGTACATGTATTCCCACGAAATATCCAGACAGGTGTTTACAAAGCCGGAGTCGGGTTTTTGATAATTTGAATAAACCCGTTTTAAACTATCGAGGTTTGATTGAGCTGTTGTTTTGCCATAACCGGTAATCAGCATAACAGCCAGTAATAAATAGAATGTTTTTGTAGCAACGGTAGTTTTCATTTGTAAAAGGTATTAAATGTCGATTAGTTTGTTTTTAATGGCGTAAATCAGTAAGCTGACAATATTTTTGGAGCCGGTTTTTGAGATCAGGTTGTTTTTATGGGTGTCAACCGTTCGTTTGCTGATAAAAAGCTTTTCGGCAATTTCGTCGTTGGAATATCCTTTGCCTATTAGTGTCAGTACTTCAAGTTCGCGCTCGGTAAGCGGTACAATATCTTGTGTGTCGCCGTTGTTGGTAAACCGTTTGGTAAAGTAGGGGAGTAGTTCCGGTGAAAAGTAGTTTTGTCCGCTATGAACCGTTTTAATGGCATTGAACAGAACTTCCTTTAGCACATTTTTTAAAATGAAACCTTTAGCACCTGCCTGAAGGATTTGTTCCAGGAACTCTTCTTCGCCAAAGGTTGATAAAACAAGGATTTTCAGATCGGGGTTTTTATCCAGTGCTTTTTTAGTGGTTTCAATACCGTTCATGCCGTTCATCTTGATGTCCATTAACACGACATCAAAACCTGCATCGTTTATCTTTTCAATGAATTCTTCACCACTTTCAGCTTCTCCGGCCACTTCGATATCATCACATCTGTTAAAAACCATTTTTAATCCGTTACGGAATATTTCGTGGTCGTCAACGATAAATACCTTGATTATTTTTTTCATTCTTGTTTTTTTGTCAATAAAAATAGGAAAAATTTGTATCTTCGAGAACTAAATTGATTTTAATGGTTTTTAACAAAAATAGCATATTAGTTTTAGTGGTACTGTTTTTTAGTGCTGTTTCTTTGATGCAACCTGCTCATGCTGTCAACAAGAAACCCGCCCCGGGGGTAAAACAAGGGGTGGTTGATTTAAGGAATTGGAATTTTGATGTTGATGGTGCGGTAGCTTTAACCGGTGAGTGGGAGTTTTATTGGGATACTCTTCTTTTTCCTCGCGATTTTCCAACACAACTAAAACCTGAATACCCGTTTTTTCCGGTTACCTGGAACCATTTAGTTAGCGATTCAAATGATATTTCACATTTTGGATATGCTACTTACCGGGTCGTGCTGCATATTGATTCTTCATGGCAAGTGTTGGCATTAAGTGTGCCTGCTGTTTACACATCTTATAAATTATGGCTTAACGGGCAACTGTTTTCCAAAAATGGTAAAGTGGGAACATCTAAAAAAAACTCAATTCCTTTTTGGTTACCTGTTACCAAATCGTTTACCCCGGGAAGTGACAAGATAGAGCTTGTGTTGCAGATTTCAAATTTTGAACACAATAAGGGAGGCATTTCACAACCTGTTATCATAGGTACTCCGTTACAGCTTTTTACCGTTCGCGAGCAGCAACTAAGCGTGGCATTGTTGCTTACCGGTGCTTTAATCATGGGGGGGCTCTTTTTTCTGGGTCTGTTTATGTTTGGCCGACAAGACAAAGCAATATTATATTTTTCGATATTTACCATTACTTATAGTTACAGGATAATCGGAACAGATTTATACTTTCTCCATAGCTTTTTTCCACACATCCAGTGGATTATAACCACACGACTCGAATACTTGACACTCTTTTTAAGCACTTACTTTTTTATGCGGTTTTTGGAAATTGTTTATTCCCATGAGAACTCAAAAATTATGGCAGGTTTTTTAAAAGTAACAACCCTTATTTTGGTAGTTCTTAGTTTGTTTTTTCCGGCATCAATATTTACTCTTACTATCGATCCTTTTTTATTTATTTTGTTAATCTATGTTGGATATGGTATATTTATCATTGTTAATGCTGCCCGGCACAAGCGCGAAGGGTCGCAGTATGCCGTCATCAGTTTTAGTATTTTGTTTATTGTAATTGGTTTACAAACATTAAATTATCTTGGCTATTTACCCTACCTGCCTTACGTCTATTTTTTAGGATATATTTTGTTTTTCTTTTTCCAATCG
>QMPP01000242.1 GCA_003650425.1 Bacteroidota bacterium
AAAACGGGCAGTACCTCCCGAAGCATTTATCCACAAGGGTAACCTCTGTTGGTTTTCAAGGTTTTGAGCGTCTTCAACCTTAAAGACCCCCTCTTTTGATAGCATCTCAGCACCACCATAACCCATGTAATTCATGTAGAAAACACCGCTGTCAAGCAGGTTTAGCAATTCTTGTTTTACTTGTGGGTATCCGTTATTAACGGGTGGCCAAAGACTAAAGTATAGTTTGGTTTGATTCATGTTGAAACTGGTATCAAGTATGGTTTGAGAGATATAGTCAGCATCTTGTGAGAAATACCCGAATTCACCATTATCAGCCATCATGACAACCTTGTTTTTCCAGTTTGTAAGCATCGGTTGGGTTTTGTAATCAATTATTTTGTTGACAACTTCGTAGGCTTCTTCAGAAGTGGATACCGGTATTCTCCCGACGGGGAGGAAGGTGTTGTCGAGTGTTGTGAGGTAAGTGTCAGTTCCATACGCATTGATTAGATTGCCCGATTCAATACTTTCGTAGGTAGGAACCTGATGGATATTGGGGTATAGGATACCACGGTAGTCGAACGAAGCAGGCCCCAACAGTAAAACATATTGCAGGTTGTTATTGCTCTTTCCCTGGTTGTATTTTTGAGCTATGAAATTACGAATGGCAGTGGGGTCGAGCCTTCCGGCTGAAAACTCGTTATAAATTTGGTTTACTTTGAAGATGCCAACTGATAGTCCATCGGTATCGGTGTGAAAAGTGGCTAATTTGTTGGCGGCATCTTGCAAATCGTTGGTGGTAATAATCATCATGTTGGGGGTTGCCGTACCAATAATATCCTGGTTTTCTACTTCTCCTTCTAGGGTAGGCTCCGGGAGGTTAATGTCGCCAACAATATATATTGTCTTTTTGGAGCCATCATCTCGCCGGGTTACATACATGGGGGCATAGTTGTAAAGCAGGTAATTTCGTCCGGTTCGCGTGTCGATAAAACTAAGTGTGTCGCCCGAACGGTTAATTTTCATAGAAGATACGTTAAGTGGATCGGTAACATCCCAAACGAAGTTAAAACTTTGGGTGTTGGTAAGCCGGTAGAGAAACACACCTTCAGCGTGTGTTTGCGTGCTTCTTATTTCAGTGGTCTTTATGGGATCGGGAATGGAAAGACTCGTGTTGAGGTTCAACTCAAAATAGTCGAGGTAAACAAAGGCTGAGTCGTTGGGCTGGTTAAATACCAATTTCAGATCAAAAGGATTAGTAAGATTATTAAGATTAAAGGTGTAGTTTCTCAATCTGTAAGCATAATACCCGTTGGGGGTGATTAGGTTTTGAATAGTATCGATAATTTGATTGTTTACATAAACTTCCACGGTGGAGGGGGCGGTAGAATTCGAGCCCAGGGAGAGGTTAAGTGTTCCTTCGGTAAAGTTGCTTCCCGGATTATTAATGGTGAAGGTTCGTTCGGTGGTATCTTTAAACAGTTCTCCCATCCACCATCGGCCGCTGTGCAAAGGGTTGTAAAGCTCTTTCTCGTGTAACATCGTGTATGTTAACTCTGTGATGGTGTCGGTGGGAGTTTGAGTGCTGTAGTCAACCATTTGAACGCGCTTGGGGTTGGTGTCGTCGGTTCGTAAATAATAATACACCTTATTACAGTAAGGGTTAGTGGTGTGTTTGAAACCGGTACTGTCAGCATTGTAATTCCAGGTTACCGGTCCCTGGCCGTAGAAGAGCAGGAAATCGCCGGCATCAAAGGTTCCGTCATTGCTGTCGTCAACTAAAATGGCCATCTTTTGCAGGTCGTACGTAAAATCGACATCGTACATTTCATCCATTGCCCCGGCGGCCATGCCATAAAGATTGAGATGGTCGGAACTGAGGTTACTTACATCTACTCCAAAAGATTGTAAATCGTAATAGGTTAACCGGTAAATACCGGCGCTGTCGGTGGAGAGCTTTACCCAGTTGCCTTCTGATAAAACCGAGTGGGTTTGTGCAGTGATGGTAAATCCGAAGCACACCAATGCAATAAAAAACAATAACTGTTTCATTTTAAAAGGGATTGGTTAATAATATGTTTGTTAAAAGGAGGTATAGATGTGCTTCATTACAATAATAACGGAGATATTTACGATTATTGCGTTAGAAAGGTAATTTTATTAAAAAATGTTAAAAAAGGCTGTGGTTAAGGAATAACCCGATGAATACCAGGCTCATAACTTTGGTTAATGATGCTGATTATTTTTTGATAGTCGTTGTCATTATTTACAAAGTCTATATGATTGGTGTCGATAATTAACACCCGTTGGTTTTTGGGTTGCTGCTTGAAATATTCAAAATAACCTTCCTGAATCTTGTCGAGGTACTCATTTTCAATCGACATCTCATAAGGACGTCCTCTTTTGTGAATGTTGGCTTGCAGGTTGGGTGTTTCAAGGTAGAGATAAACCAGAAGGTCGGGTTTGGGTATTTGGGTGAAGATGATATTGAAAAACCGGGTGTAGAGGTTGTACTCATCGGATGGAAGTGTTTTTTTGGCAAAAATCAACGACTTAACAATATAATAATCGGATATGGTAAAATCCTTAAACAAATCCTGCTGACCCAACTTATCTTTTAGTTGTTGATAGCGCGATGCCAGAAAGGTCATCTCCAGCGGGAAAGCGTATTTGTCGGGTTCCTTGTAAAATTTGGGCAGAAAGGCGTTGTCCTCAAACTCTTCTAAAATAAGCTTGGCATTAAAATCTTCGGCAATGCGTGATGACAGCGATGTTTTCCCCGCGCCAATATTTCCTTCGATGGCTATAAAATTGTACTGCATTTATGGTTTAATTTACAAGCTTTACACCTGATTTATCAGGGCACTCGTGCAACAACTTCTTTTGGTTTTTATTTAACAGCGGATGAATAAGCTCCGGTACCGTTTCCACCAATGGCAGAAGGGTAAAACGGCGTAAATGCAACCTCGGGTGTGGCACTGTTAACCTTTTGGAATTAATAACCCTGTTGCCAAAATAGAGTATATCAACATCCATGGTTCTGGAGGTGTAGCCTTCCACGCTGCTTCTTACTCTTCCCAGCGTTTTCTCGGTTTGCAAGCATAGGTGCAGTACCTCTTCCGGTGTTTTGCGTGTATCAAAAACAACGGCCATATTATAAAATGAAGTCTTTGATTCAAAGCCCCATGGCTCCGATTCGTAAACTTTCGAAACAGCAGTCGATTTGCCGAGATACCCTTCTAAAAGAGATACAGCATCCTCAAGATATTTCTCGCGAGGCTTAATATTTGAGCCCAAAAGCAGTACCACTTTTTCTGTTTCATCCATGGCACAAAAGTAGAAAAAGAAACGCGACGCAGCCTTTTCAATCATGGCAAAAAACAAGTAGTTTTTAACAATTCAGAGGATCAAATTTCTAAGAACATCAAACCAAACCATTTAATGAATTGTTTCAAAATTTCCTTTTTCTGAAAACACAAATAATTTCGTTATTGCAATGGTTTTATGCCGGGCTGAAAACCCGGATTATTTCAACACGGTGATAACACCTCGTGTTGAAAAATTTGAAAAAACAGTCAATTATCAAAAAAAATACATTTAAATCGTATATAAAACGCTAAAACAGTATAATACGGCATTTAGGCAGTAATTTACTTTAAGTTTTGGAGTGCTATTTTAGTAAAAACCTACCATTAATGGTAGTAAAAAACCTACCATGTTCCTCCCTTGTTTGGTAGTATTTTTATCAGTTACTTTGGGAAATATTTTGATACTAATGATAACATACCCAAAAATATTACCTCGATGCTTAAACTAATATAAAAAGCCACCCGAGGGTTCATCCTAAAAAGGAATCCCCGCCCAGGTGGTGTAAGTAGCTTTGCTACTCTAGCATTTGCAAAGATACTAAAAAGGAGTACACATCGAAACTTTCAGATTATCAGGATTTCGTGGTGTAAAAATCATAGATATGTGTAACTGGAAACCAGACACTTACCTGATACGCTTAACCGTTAACGGAAAAACATTGCAAAATGAAAAATTTATTAAACTTTAAGTCTTTCGGTAAGTTAAATGGTGCAAGGCTAAGCCTTGCACCATTTTTAATACTGTTGTACCTTTTACCTGTTCAGCTGTTATCACAACAAAGTTTTAATTAT
>QMPP01000243.1 GCA_003650425.1 Bacteroidota bacterium
AACCAAAATAAAACAAAAAATATCAAACTCGTTCCGAAGTTTTAAAGGCGCTCAATACTATGCCAGAATAGAAGGTTTTATATCTACAGCAAGAAAAAATAACAAGAATATTTTTAATGAACTTCGTAGTACTTTTGACGGAACTAATTTTATTACAGATTTAGGCTGCTAAATAATTACCTTTTATTATGGACAAATATAGTAACTTTGCCCCTATCATGAAGATAGTAATAAAAATTGTTTTAATCCTGTTAATCGCCGTTACCGGTATTGGATTTTCGTTTGGTCAACAGACTTTTACAAGTTCTTTCGTTACCAGACAGGCTAATCAGGATGGGTTGGAGATTAATCGTTTTGTACCTGATTTTAGGTTTTCGCTAGGAACTAATTTTGGTTCTTTTTACCCGGGTGCTCATTATTTTAGTTCTTACGTGGGGGTTGAAAGCGGTACTAAGGTTACCAATCGGCTGCACCTGGCGGCAGGCGTAAAGCTGAGGTCGGTGTTTATGGGTAGTTCTGAGGGGAGGGGTTCATTGATGTCTGGTTCGCAGATGAATTTTGGTTCGCTATACATTAAAGGTGATTATTCTATAAACAACCATCTGACATTGACAGCCATTGGATACAAAACGATTAACTTGGGATCAGCATTTGCCGGGGAAGAAAAAATTAATCCGCATGCGTTGGACTTAACCAATCAAGGGGTTATGATAAACCTTAATTATAAGGTTAACGATAACTTTCAAATTGACGCCTCTTTTTCGTATGATAAGGGACATTACAATCCTTACTACTACGGCAATAGTTTGATGAATGGTGGATTTAATCATCCTGCCGTGGGAGCTTTCGGCAGATACCGACCGGGGTTCTGATTTCGCTGGATTGATTTATTTACGTTTTCAAATTCGGCATAATATTTGGTTAATATCCACAACGTATTTAATTATTACCGATGAAAAAATATTATGCCATTTTAGTTTCTGCAATTGTTTTATTTACTTTATGGGGATGTCCTAATCACTCCAAATTCAAGTACACAAAAGCTTATTTTCCCAATACTCCCGTTAACCTTAGCAGCGTTAATTCGGAATATGATGATTATAATTCGGCGTTGCCGGAAACCCATTATGGCCGACAGTTGATTTTTTCATCGAACCGAAATTCATCAGGTGATAATTTTGATATTTATGGCGACAATCTGCATGCAGCATGGTACATGGAAACCGGCATACTGCAGGTTGATAACTCCTCCTTCTGGGAAAGCATTACTTATGTTCCTCAGTTATTAAATTTGATTGATAAAGCCGGTGACCAATTTGCTCCTTATGCCCTTGATTTTGACACTACGATAAATGATACGTTAACACGAATCAGTATGATTGCCTACTCTACCAACGATTTGTCGTACAGTTTCCGGTCGAAGTTCGTGTATGGCAAATCAACTGACGGTGGCATTACTTATCACGCCGTCGGGCCTGACACCATTTCTTTTCTCGGTGATGATGTGCAACAGCAATATGTCTCTTTTTATGGTAATGATGTTTACAGCATCGATTGGTCGGATGTTAATCCAAACCTGTTTACCGAAATGTATTTGGATTATCATGAAAATGGAAACTCAAACATTGCAAAAATGGTTATTCCTGACAGCTTAAATTTTATGCAGTTTCTTACCTCGGAGGGTAATTTTGAGAAAATTCCGATAGAAATCCTGAACTCTACATCAAACGACCGTTGTCCGTTCGTTAACGGGCAGTTTATGGTTTTTACTTCTGATCGGCCGGGTGGCTATGGAGGCTACGATCTCTATTTTTCGCGTTTTGAAAATGGGGAATGGACAGAGCCAGTCAACTTTGGCGATAAAATAAATACCGAGTTTGATGAATTTCGTCCATTAGTTGCTCAGGTGACGAATTTTGAAAATGATTTGATGATCTTTTCATCTGATCGACCTGGGGGACTAGGAGGGTTTGACTTGTATTACGTTGGGATTCCCAAATTGAATCCAATCATGTATATTGAAAAATAGAGTCTAAGCAATTTCTAAACAATGCTGGTTATATTATCTCCTTCCAAAACAATTAGTACTGATTTGCTTATCCGTGGTCAGTCAACAATTCCAGAGTTTTTATACAAATCAGAAAAACTCATGGTGAAATTAAAGCAGTTTACTCCCGAACAACTTTCAAAATTGATGAGTATCAGTCCTAAGCTGGCTCAACTTAATTTTGAAAGGTTTCAACAATGGAAGTTGCCTTTTTACACCATAACTTCGCTTGTTTTTGTCGACGTATTTTGTAGTAAAGCCTAAGTGGTAAGCTGTCCCCGTTTCTGTGACTGTAGATATTCAACAAACACCATCGAATAATAAATAATCTTATACACTTGCCGAAATTTAAACTAAACGGCTTTAGCCGTTAATAGTAATCTATGTTCATGCCGAGTGATTTACCGAAGCGATAGTGGAGGTAAATGGTGTCGAGGCATGGTGGATGGGGTTACATTATATCCACTTCACCAACGGGAAGTCCATTCTGTTGACAAGCAGTTTGTGCTTTGGATAAATACGGAAAGCATAATCGTACACACCCGGTTGTTTTAGAGGAAATTCAATAGTGAAATGGGCAATATCCTCAATAAATTTACCCTGAATTAACGGAAGGCGGTATTTGATCTCATCAATATCACCATTGGTACGATTTCCTGCAATTATTTCAACGCCAATATCTTCGATATTCAGTCCTGGAATTTTTAGCTCTACCTCGGCAATAAAGTGTTTCCCAAAGTCGATGGGTTCGGTGTCAGAATCCGGAATAACCAGCTTTTCAACACTAATTTTATCCCAGGCGGAAAGGATTTTCCATTTCCACTGAGCCAGCACTTTGGCATGTTCAAAATTATCAGCAGTAAAAGTCTTGCCGCTCTCTTCCAGCTTGTGGTAGTACTTGTTGTAATAGTCGTTAAGCATACGCTGCATGGTAAAGTGAGGGGTGATTTTAGCGATGGTATTTTTAATGTGCGAAATCCATGCTTCGGGTACTCCGTTTTTATTTACATTGTAGTAGGCATCGGTAATCTCCGTTTCAAAACTGTTGTAAATAATTTCTGAGTCCAGTTCGTCTTGCAGTTTCTGGTTGAGGTAGGTTTTAGCTTCTTCGATGGCCCAGCCGGCTCCCTGTTTGTATCCTTCGGCCCACCAGCCATCCAACACGCTGAAGTTAAGAACACCGTTCATGATGGCTTTTTCACCACTGGTTCCTGATGCTTCCAGCGGGCGGGTAGGGGTGTTTAACCACACATCAACACCACTGGTTAACAGCTTGCCAATAGTCATGTTGTAGTTTTCGAGGAAAAGAATTTTTCCGGTAAACTGTGGCATCCTTGATATTTCAACGATTCGTTTAATTAAATCCTGCCCTGCACCATCGGCAGGATGGGCTTTCCCTGCAAAAATAAATATTACCGGACGCTCCTTATTATTGACAATAATATCCAACCTGTCAAGGTTGGTAAACAGCAGGTGGGCACGCTTATAAGTGGCAAACCTTCGGGCAAAGCCGATTATTAAAGTTTCTTTATTAAGGGCTTCCAGCGAGCTGATGATTTGTTTTGGATTTTCCTGACGGAAGGTAAGGTCAGCTTTAAGTTTGGCTTTTACCTTTTTAATCATGGTCTCTTTCACCGTTTGCCTGATTTTCCAGACTTCGCTGTCGGGCAGGTTGTAAATGTTTTGCCAGGGTTTGTCGTTGGCCTGGTCGAAAACAAACTCTTTCCCGAAGGTTTTTTGGTAAACCTTTTGCCACAGGCTGTCAGTCCATGTGTAATAGTGAACCCCGTTGGTAACGTACCCGATATGGAGTTCCTCGGAATAGTAGCCGGGATAGAGTTTCTGAAACATGTCGCGTGAAACTTTTCCGTGGATTCGGCTAACGCCATTAATTTCTTGCGAGAGATTGGCTGCCAATACGCTCATCGAGAACTCCTCGGAAGTGTCGTTGGGATTAAACCGTCCAAGTCCGATGAATTTTTCCCAGCTGATGTTGAGGTGGCTGGTAAAGTGTGACAGGTAGGCTCTGATGATGTGTTCTTCAAA
>QMPP01000244.1 GCA_003650425.1 Bacteroidota bacterium
ATTGCATCAATGGTATGAAAATGTAGAAGATGCTGAAATAGATGAGATGCTTAACTTTAAAACCCTTATTGAAACTAACGAACAGCAAATAATGAATTACTTTTTAAAGGGTGAAACTAATGCCATGGCAGAAAGCATCAATAGCAAAATACAAAAATTTATTTCATCAAATCAAGGAACCAGAAACAGAGATTTCTTCTTCTTTAGATTAGGATTGTATTTCTCCTAGCACCTCAAAATAATATTTAGCCGAAAAGTAACATTGAGGTGGAATAAAAATTCGGAAGAAGGCGTAATCGGCTATCAAGTCTATTTTGCTAACGACAGCAACAATGTGTTTGCCCAAATTACCAACGGGCCTTACAATGCATTGTTCTATGTGGATACCGTATCCATTAAAACCCTTACCCGTCATGTATATTACCGAATAACGGCTGTTGACTTTAAATTTAATGTTTCGGAATTTTCAAAGATTATTGAATTGGAAAGACCCGACATAATACCACCCAACTCACCAGTATTTACCAATTATAAAATAACAGAAAAGGGATGTGAAATATCATGGGCTTCAAGCACCAGCAATGACGTTGACTACCAGGTATTGTCACGTAAAAAAGAAAATGACGGCTGGTTGGAATTAATGAGATGCAATACGAATACAACAAGCTATATGGATACCACTATTTTACCTAATCTTCACTATCAATATTGTATTGTTGCCGTGGATAAGAGTGGGTTAATATCAGATACCATCAAATATCACTTCACCCAATTTTAAAAACAAAGCAGGAGTAGAATCCTTTTCTTATAAAATTGACAATAAAAAAGTAGTCTTAAAGTGGAATACAAAATATAAAAATATTTATGCATACGAACTCTTCAGAAAATCCGATTATGATGCTTATCAAAGAATAGCCACAATTGATGCAAAAAAAGATTATTTTGTTGATAAAGATGTGAATACTGGTAATAGTTACACATACATTATGAAAATCCTTTTTTCAAACGGAGAAGAATCTGACTTTTCCGAAGAATTAAAAGTACTTTGGTAATTGGTATTATATGAACTTAACAAAGTTACTCATGGTTGCCAAGAAATACGGTAAAACTATTTTTCAATTTTTGCTTCACGAGATTTTTGCTATCAAAAACCAGAAAATATCCCGGCTTGGGAACTTCATGTCATCGACCATCGAAAATTAAAATTTGTTGGCAAGATAGAAAATCAGCAGACCCAAGGTAATCTCTCTCTTCGCGCCTTCGCGGTTTAAACAAGTTTTGAGCGTAGCGAAAAAACACATTCGTATTAATTAGTGTAATTCACGGACAAAAAAAGCAAAGCATTAAACGCTATTGAAATTAAAATTGATTGTTGCCCCGCCCTGAAGAACGGGGCAGAAACGATAATCTGTAACAAGGATGGAAAAATTAACCGCTAAAACGCTAAACCGTTCTCTCTTATCTTTTCTTCCTATTCTTAATTTTATCTCCCCTGGTTTTGGGCTTTTTGTATTTTTTCATCTTCCTCAGGTAAGACCCCCCCTGGTTCGTTTTTTTGTTTTTATCTTTCTTTTCGTGAAAGGCATCTCCCCTGACAACGCGCTTGATATTTTTTCCATAGCTGCCACGCTCGTCAGGGCGTTCCTCTGGAATGGTCTCCCTTGATATTTTAACCTCCTCCGGAAAATCTATCACCGGTATTTTATACGACATCAGCTCCTCGATGGCCTCTTTTGCTTTTTCTTCCTGTTCGGTATAAAACAAAATTGATTTTCCATGCTCTTCTGCACGCCCGGTACGCCCGATACGGTGCATATAGTTTTCAGGGAAAGCAGGCGTGTCGAAATTGATAACGTGGCTGATTTTCTCCAAATCCAGCCCGCGGGCAATAACATCGGTGGCAACCAATATTCTAGTTTTCCCTTTATCAAATTGCTCCACCGACTTAATCCTGTAGTTCTGCGATTTATTGGAATGGATAATGGCTGTCTCCTCTCCAAACTCCTCCTCCATAGCTTCAAACAGCCGATCCGCATTTTTTTTGTTAGAGACAAACACCAGCACCTTACTAAATTCGTTTTTTTCTTTAAGAAGATGTTTCAGCAGGTTAATTTTAGTATAAAAGTTTGTTACCGGATAACAGCGCTGCTCAATGTTGTCGAGCGGTGTACCACTTAGCGCGATGGATAGTTTTACCGGCGTGATAAAGTAATCATCAATAAGTGCATCGATCTCTTCGGTCATGGTAGCCGAAAACATGATATTCTGACGGCGCTCTTTCAGTAACTCAAAAATATTAGTCAGCTGCGGACGAAACCCAAGATCCAGCATCACATCCACCTCATCAATCACAAGCTTTTTAATGTCGTTGAGCCTAACCGCTCGGCTTACAGCCAAATCGTAAAGTCTTCCCGGTGTGGCAACCAAAATATCAACCCCCTGTGCTACACCCTTTTTTTGGGTGTTAATATTGGTTCCTCCGTAAACGCCAAGCACCCTGATGGTAATATATTTGGCAAAACCCTCAATCATCTCGACCAACTGCAGCACTAATTCACGTGTAGGAACTAAGATAAGCACCCTGGGATTGAGCTGCTTTGAGAACTTGTATTCGTGAAGAATGGGCAGCATGTAAGCAAAGGTCTTGCCGGTTCCCGTTTGGGCGATTCCCACTACATCTTTCCCCGAAAGGATAACCGGAAAGGCTTTTTCCTGAATGGGTGTAGGACTCGTAAAGCCCAAATCGGAAATGGCGTTTTCCAGCTGCTTCGAAAGATTAAAATCGTCAAAAGTATTCATCAAGTCTGTTTTTTGCAAAAGTAGGGATTAAACCGGTGCACACAAACTCCAATTTTATTCGCCTTCAGAAAATCCTACAGCGATTACTGAAGCGCTGGTAAATAGTAAAAGGAAGTGAGTTTGAAATTCAAGGTTCAAAGATTAATGTTCAAAGTTGTCAATACCTGAATAGCGTTGACCGTTTTTAAATGGAGGCAAAAAGCACATTTATCGTTAATATTTACGGTTAACCATAAATATTTAGTACTAATTTTTATGGTTAACCGTAGATTTTGTATATTTGACCTCGTATAAAAAAGAAGATATGTTAATCCCAAGAAATATAACAAGTTCAATTATTGATGATTTATCACTAACAAATAAAGTAGTTTTAATATACGGGTCACGCCAGTCAGGTAAAACTACCCTGTCAAAACTTGTGATTAAAAAGTTAGATATAAAGACACTATCCGTAAATGGCGATCAGCTAAAATATGTTGATGTGCTTTCCAGTCGTGATTTATCAAAATTAAAGGCTTTGGTGCAAGGTTACGATTTATTATTCATCGATGAAGGTCAACGTATTCCAAATATTGGTATAACCCTAAAAATATTGCATGATGAAATTCCACAACTCAAAATTCTTGTTACGGGCTCTTCATCTTTCTTATTATCAGGCAAAATAACCGAATCTTTAGCAGGACGTAAAAAGACATACACTCTATTTCCAATTGCTATAAAAGAGTTATCAGACTTATATAACCCGTTTGAGATTAACGCCCAGTTGGAAGAGCGATTAATTTACGGACAGTATCCGGAAATTCTTAACCGAACAGGATACAATGAAATGGAGGATTATCTCGAAGACATATCATCATCCTTTATTTACAAGGACATTATTGAACTCGAGCACATAAAATACCCTTTAAAAATACGAGATTTATTAAGATTACTGGCATTTCAGATTGGATCGCAGGTAAGTATTCATGAGCTTTGCAAACAACTGGCTTTAAACCGGGAAACTGTTGAACGGTATTTGTATTTATTAGAACAGGCTTTTGTCATTTTCCGACTACCGGCCTACAGCAAAAATCTGAGAAAAGAGATTCGAAAGTCGCAGAAATTCTATTTCTATGACAACGGCATTAGAAATATTTTGATAAACAATCTCAATCTCCTGCCTGATAGAAACGATATTGGTGCGCTGTGGGAAAATTTCCTGATTACGGAACGTTTAAAGAAAATGTACTACGAAAGGACTCGTTTTAACAGCTTTTTTTGGCGAACCTATTCAGGTTCTGAAATTG
>QMPP01000245.1 GCA_003650425.1 Bacteroidota bacterium
ACGACCATTCTAAATCCAATCTGATCAACGGCATAGAGTGTTTTTCCATCTCCTGAAAGGGTTAAATCGCCAATGTAGCCATCGGTGTAATCAGCGCTATCAGAAACAAAAGCACAGCTGATGCTTCCTTTGGCCTTGCCGGTGTTGAGGTCGAAAAGGTAAATTTTGTTGGTTTGTCCACCGGCTACGTAAACGGTTTGATTGTCGGGTGCAATGGCCAGACCCATAAAAACAGAGGCAAGTACTCCGTTATCGGTAGTCGAACCTGGAGGAACCTGAATAACTTCAGGGTTTGCTATTTGCAGGTTTTTGATGATGGAAATGGAGAGAGGGCTGATACCCGAATTGGCAGTTACCGCGATGTTTCCATCGTTACTAACCACCAGACCATAAGGATGGGGTGCCGTAACAATAGATTTTCCTACCGGAGTGATAAACCTTCCGTTGGGAATAACGGTTTTTCCATTTTTATCAATATGCGTTGGCAGCGAACCGGCAGGGGCAGTAATCAACCACAGGGCGTTGTCTTTTTCTGATTGGCATCCGGCCATAATTAGGATGGTAAGTAAATAAAGAAAAATATTTTTCATTTGTTTAAATCTTTTTACCGCTAAAGCGCAAAGAAATTTGTTATTCATTTCCTTGTGTAATTAAAAGCAGCTACGGATGTTTTAAATCTATAATTCTGTACTCATTAAGTCTACTCATTCGTTAAATTATTCGAATGACTAAAGTAGAATAATTATTAATGATAGGTAATAAACAGCCATAAGTTTTTGTGTTAGCAGCAAAGGAAATCGGTTTCAACACTACATTTTTATCTATCTTTGCAGCATGACAGTAGGCGATAAAATAGTAACCCATCCGGGTGTGGTAAAACAGATTGACGGTAACAAAGTAAGTGTTTCGGTTATCAGTAAAGCCGGTTGTGCTTCGTGCCAGTTAAAGGGCTCTTGTTCGGTTGGAGAGATGGAAGAAAAGGTGGTTGAGATGGAGCTTCCACGCGGTTTCAGTTTTAAAGAGGGTCAGATGGTAACGGTAGAGATGAAGCAATCGCTGGGAACCATAGCTGTTTTGTTGGGCTACTTTTTTCCGTTTTTGGTAGTTTTGTTTAGTCTGATTTTGTTTCTTAACCTGGGAATAGATCAAGGATTGTCAGGAATTTTATCGCTGCTGATGCTGGCACCCTATTATGGCTTACTCTATTTATTGAAAGATTTTTTTGCTACAAAATTTCAATACAACCTATACTAATCAGTTGGTTATTGGAATCATCTTTTAATATTCCACATCCCTGCGCTCAAAACCTTGCAACTTGCCAGGATTTTCCGCCAACTCATAACACCAAACCTGAATTATTCAGAAAAGGTAAGATTACAACAAACAACAAATACCCACTTTTTACTCCTTAAGCAAACTCTCGATAACTTTAGTGGCATTTGAGCTGCTTGGCCGGGGGGCATCGTTGGTTACCAGTTTTCCGGTTTTATCATAAATCATATAACGCGGAATGTATTTTACTTGCACTACTTTGTTACGCTCTGTATAAACTTTTTGATTGAGCAAATAGTGCTCACCAGTAATTTGCAAACTTTCTGCGGTATTTTTCCAGGAAGAGGGATTTTGATCGGATGACATGTAAATAAACACTACTTTTTTCCCTTTGAAATGTTCCTGCATCTTTAACGAGAAAGGCATCTCGCGTTTACACGGACCACACCAGCTCGCCCAAAAGTCGAGATAAATAACTTCCCCTTTGTGTTTGTCTAAAATTCCCTGAAACGATTCGTTGGCATACTTGGCATCACGAAGGTTATAAAAATGAGCTTGAAGAGGTTGATCTTTTTTCTGCGCTTGTACACCGGGCATTAATAAAATAGATGCCAGTGCAACTAAAATAATTCTAAACATATATAGCTTATTAAATGTAAATAAGCACAAAAATAATCTTTTTCGCTTACGAAATTAATGTTGCCCGTGAGAAGATATACTTGCATTAACTACACTTTGAATATCATAAAATCATTTGTAAATAGTCAGTTTTATTATTTAAAGATGATTACTTTTGCGCTGCCTGCCGAAAGACGTTTTCGGGGACAAAAATTAGTTATTTTCAAACAATAATATAAACATAAAAATGATTCAGGATAATTTTGAAAAACGCCATATTGGCTCTCGAGAAGCTGACATCGATAAAATGCTTAAGGTGATTGGTGCTGATAGTCTAGATCAGTTAATAGATGAAATCATTCCTGCTGATATTCGACTTCCCAAACCACTTAATCTGGAAAAAGGAATGAGTGAGTATGAGTTTTTAAACCAGATGCGGAATCTTGCTAAAAAGAACAGGGTTTTTAAATCATACATTGGGCAAGGATATTACAATACCATTGTGCCTTCGGTTATTTTGCGCAATGTTTTTGAAAACCCGGGTTGGTACACCTCGTACACACCCTATCAGGCCGAGATTTCACAAGGCCGGTTGGAAGCGCTGTTAAACTTCCAGACTTTGATTTCCGATCTTACGGGTATGCCTCTGGCAAACTCATCGCTATTGGATGAGGGGACTGCTGCTGCCGAAGCCATGCTGATGTTTTATCATACACGTCCTCGTGCCAAAGTCAAAGCCGGAGCCAATGTTTTTATGGTTTCGGAAGACCTTTTCACTCAGTCTATCGACGTACTTAAAACACGTGCTGCTTCAAACAATATTGAGTTGGTTATTACCGGCCGTGATACTTTCGATTTTAATGAGAATGTGTTTGGATGCATCATGCAGTATCCTGATCAAAAAGGTGAAATCATCAATTTAACACCTCATGTTACCAACGCCAAAGAAGCCGGAATTCCGGTAGCCGTGGCAGCCGATCTGATGAGTCTGGCTTTGTTGACTCCACCGGGAGAATGGGGTGCTGATGTGGTATTAGGTAACTCGCAACGTTTTGGCGTGCCCATGGGCTTTGGTGGTCCCCACGCTGCTTATTTTGCTACAACCGAAACTTACAAACGTCAGATGCCTGGACGAATTATTGGTGTTTCAAAAGATACCAATGGTAACACTGCATTACGCATGGCATTGCAAACCCGCGAGCAGCACATCAAGCGCGAAAAAGCTACTTCCAACATCTGTACAGCCCAAGCTTTGCTGGCTATCATGTCCGGGTTTTATGCCGTGTATCATGGTAAAGATGGCATAAAAGCCATTGCGGCTGAAATACATTCGTTAACCGTTGACTTAGCCAACAACCTTGAAAAATATGGCTACTCACAGGAAAATAAATTTTTCTTTGATACACTTTATGTAAAGATACCTGAAGATGTTCACGTGAACTTTGTTCGTGAAAAAGCGCTGGAAGCCGGTATCAATTTCCGCTATTTTGAAAACAATCATATTGGAATCAGCATTGATGAAACCACTTCGCGTAAAGATGTTAAGGCCATCATTGAGTTGTTGGCAACGGTTGCCGATAAAAAAATGGAAGCCGTCGGCTTTGCCGATGCCGAAAAAAACACAGCACAAAATATTCCTTCTAATTTGGTAAGAAACTCTGGCTATTTAGAACATCCGGTTTTTAACAGTTATCACAGCGAAACAGAAATGATGCGCTATCTGAAAAAACTGGAAAATAAAGATATTGGCTTAAACCGCTCCATGATACCGTTGGGTTCATGTACCATGAAACTCAACGCTGCTACCGAAATGATACCGATTAGCTGGCCCGAATTTACCGATATTCATCCCTTTGTTCCGCAAAACCAGGCTTTGGGGTATCATGAAATAATTGAGGAAATGGAATCAATGTTGGCCGAAATCACGGGTTTTAGCGCGGTAACATTTCAGCCTAACTCGGGCGCTGCCGGCGAATATACCGGATTGATGATCATTCGTCAGCACTTTATTGCTAAAGGCGAACCTCATCGAAACATCTGTTTGATTCCTGCCTCGGCTCACGGAACCAACCCCGCTAGTGCCATAATGGCCGGCATGAAAGTGGTGGTGGTAAAAACCGACTCCAATGGTAATGTGGATATTGATGATTTACGCAGCAAAGCGGAAGAGCATAAAGATA
>QMPP01000246.1 GCA_003650425.1 Bacteroidota bacterium
CGCTTACCAATGCATTTTTAAAAGAGGGACATGCGGTGTTTGCTGTTTCGCGAAATATTGAAGCATTAAGCAAAATTGTTAACCCTGGCCTTACCGCTTATTCGTTCGATTTGCAGCGTAGCGACTATGCTGCCATGTTCGAAAAAGTCAACAGTACTTTTAAATACATTGATGTTTTAATCAATAATGCAGGAGCACTGATTAATAAACCGTTGCTTGATTTTTCTGACTCGGATTTCGATTTACTATTCGATGTTAATGTAAAAGCAGCTTTTAAAATGGTTCAGGGATGTGTGCCGTTTATGAATCCGGGTTCTCACATTGTAAATATATCGAGTATAGGAGGGTTTCAGGGTAGCGTTAAGTTTCCGGGGTTGTCACTTTACAGTGCCTCAAAAGGAGCTTTGGCTGTTTTAACCGAATCGATGGCTGTTGAGCTGGCCGATAGTAAAATTGCCGTGAATGCTTTGGCGTTAGGGGCTGTTCAAACCGAAATGCTGTCGGCTGCATTTCCGGGGTATAAAGCTCCTCTGCAACCCGGTGAGATGGCTGCTTTTATCAAAGATTTTGCCCTTTCGGGGCACAAAGTCTTTAATGGAAAAATATTGCCGGTATCCCTTTCAACTCCTTAAGATTAATGTATTTTGAACCTCTAAACCTCTGAACCTCTAAACCTCTAAACTTCTGAACCTCTAAACCTCTAAACCTCCGAACCTCCAGTCCTCCTAAAACTTCACCGTGGCTAACACTTTCAATATTGCGTTAAGTTTGTTTTCTTCCGGAATAGCACCATCAATCCAGTAAATTTTAGTCCCTTTTTTTTCCATTCTTCTAAACCAGGTCATCTGCCGTTTGGCAAATTGATGAATGGCGGTATTGAGGTTGGCAAACATCTCGTCGTACAAAATCTGGCCGGTAACATACAAGGTCAGCCATTTGTACTCCAAACCGTAAAAGGTGAGTTGCTCAGGCTTTAAGCCGGTTCCAAGCAGATGCTCAACCTCTTCAATCATGCCATGGTTTAGCCGGTGTACAAGCCTGTCGGTTATCCGCTGCCTGATTTCCTGCCGTTCGTACGAAATGCCAAAGGTCACCGAATCAATGTCCGGCATATCGATAACCTTATTGGGATTGAGTTTTTCATATTCTTTTATTTCAATGGCTCTGATAATCCGGCTCCTTTCAATGAGGTCGGTAGTATTATGAAGTTGGCCGTAACTTTTAAGCTTTTCTCTCAGCTCATCATCCGAAAGTCTGTCCAGCTGTTTTCTTAAAAAGGCATCTTCCGGTACAGATGTCAATGCATAGCCATTGATAACGGCATCAAGATAAAGTCCGCTGCCCCCTGCTAAAACAGGAATTTTATCGCGCGATACTATGTCGTTAAAGGCAGCAGTAAAATGCTTTTGATACTCGAAGATGTTGTATTCGTATCCCGGGTCAACAATATCAATTAAATGGTACGGAACATCCTGGCCGTTGAAACGGTAGTCTTCAATATCCTTCCCTGTTCCAATGTCCATCCCGCGATAAACCTGTCTCGAATCAGCACTGATAATTTCACCTCCAATCATGGCAGCAAGGGCTGTAGCCAGCTTCGTCTTTCCTGTTGCCGTGGGGCCAAGTATGGTAATAAGGTTTTTCATTTCTTCAATGAACAAATTTAGATTATTTTTGCAGCCTAATATAAAATATGGGAAGAATTTTAGCCATCGATTACGGACAAAAACGGGTAGGTATTGCCGTTACTGACGAATTGAAGATGATAGCAACAGGGTTGACAACGGTTCATGTGAAAGATATTTTTAGTTTTCTGAAGGATTACCTTCAAAAAGAAGAGGTAGAAACTATCGTGGTGGGAGAGCCTAAAGATATGATGAACAGGCCATCCGATTCATCACGATTTATTGAACCCTTCGTTAAGAAGCTAAAAAAAACTTACCCCGATTTAAAAGTGGATCGGTTTGACGAAAGGTTTACTTCGAATATGGCACATGAAGCCATGTTAACGGGAGGCTTGAAAAAGAAGAAACGGCAAGACAAGGCACTGGTTGATACCATTAGTGCTACTTTGATTCTTCAGTCATACATGAATTCCTTAACCGGATTTAATTTTTAATAAAATGATGTTACCAATAACGGCTTATGGCCACCCTGTTTTAAAGAAAAAAGGGGAAGAGATAACCAAAGACTATCCTGAGCTTGACAAACTGATTGAGGATATGTACGAAAGTATGTATCACTCTAACGGTGTTGGGCTTGCTGCCCCTCAAATCAATAAATCCATCCGGCTTTTTGTGATAGATGCCTCTCCTTATGAGGATCATGATCCGGCTTGCAAAGATTTCAAACGGGTATTTATCAATGCCAGAATTGTTCGCGAGGAGGGAGAACCATGGGAGTTTGAAGAGGGCTGCTTAAGTGTTCCCGGAATTAATGAGTATGTAAAGCGCCAACCGGTAATATACATCAGTTATTACGATGAGAACTGGAATTTTCATGAGGAGGAGCGGTTCGATGCCATGCCTGCCCGGATTATTCAGCACGAGTACGATCATACCGAGGGAATTGTTTTTGTCGAGCGTTTGCCGCAGATTAAAAAGATGTTACTGAAACGTAAACTGGTCGATATTACTAGTGGAAAAGTAAGCCCCGGCTATAAAATGATTTTTCCCAAAAAAAGGCCTAAGCGTTAGGTAAGATACCTGTTTTCGTTATTGACGAGGGTATCTCTAACGGCGGTTAGTTAACAGACGGGAAAAATGATTATACTAACACTATAATCTAACTCACGGTTTGTAATCGTGAGTAAATTAAAACAATCAACAGTTTTATAACTGTTTTTAGTAATTTGTGTTCACGGGTTCACGGTTACAAACCGTGAACTAAATAAGAGCTAAATAAGAAACGTTAAACAAGAAGAATCAAAAATTATAAACGGATGAAAAAATTAATTTTATTAACCTCACTGCTGGCAATGTTTTTATGGGGTTGCCAATCAGCAGATACGAAAAAAGAACCGGCTAAAAAGGAGCTGACCAAAAGTGAACTTCTAACTAAAATTAAATCATCCGAACAAAAGCTTTTTAGTGATAGCGTAGCAGCCATCGATAAAAAAAGTGCCCTGGTTTTGGTAACCGATTACCAGTCGTTTGCTGCCCGGTTTCCCAAGGATAGTCTGGCTCCTGAATACCTGTTTAAAGCTTCCGATATTTTAATGAATATGAGCCGGCCGCAACAGACAATTTTTACCTTTAATGAGATTATCCGGAAATATCCTGATTTTGAAAAGATGCCAACTTGTTATTTTCTTCGTGCTTTCGTTTACGATGATCAGCTAAAAGACTATAAAGCCGCGGAAAAGTATTACAAGGAGTTTTTAGATAAATATCCCGACAGCGACTTTGCTGATGATGCGCAGATGCTTCTTCGGAATTTAGGTAAAACACCGGAGGAGCTGATTAATGAGTTCGGGGGCAATAATTAACCCGGATTTGTTATTTTAGTTGGCCAAGTGCTTCCTTAATCCTCTTTATAGCTTCAATAATTAATTCATTGGAAGTGGCATACGATAGTCGTACACACCGGGGTGATCCAAAAGCTTCACCCGGAACAAGCGCTACATGAGCTTTGTTCAGGAGGTAGATGCAAAGGTCGTTACTATTATTGATGGGGGTGTTGCCATCCTTTTTTCCATAATAGCTGCTTACATCAGGGAAAAGATAAAAAGCGCCGTCAGGAATGGTGAGCTTAATTCCCGGAATATCTTTCATTAATTTAATCAGTAAATCCCTTCGGCTTTTAAAAGTGCTTACCATATTGTTTACCTGTTCCGACGAGGTCGGCTCAATTAGCATGGCCTTTTTGGCAGCCATTTGCGAAATGGTTCCGGGCCCCGAGGTGTACTGCCCCTGTAGTTTTATTAAGGCGTCAGCCAGAAATTGAGGTGCGGCAACATAACCAATTCGCCAGCCGGTCATGGCAAACCCCTTTGAAACTCCGTTAACCACAATAACCCTGTCGTTGATAGAATTAAACTGCGCCAGGCTTTCATGTTTTCC
>QMPP01000247.1 GCA_003650425.1 Bacteroidota bacterium
ATTATTAAAGCCGCCGAGTTGGCGCTATCTAAAATACATTCTCCGAAAAATAAAGCATAGAAAATTGGCAAAAAGTAAATTGATTCTTTATTGATTACTTTTAAATTGATTCTTCACGAAAGCATTATTGGTTACTTTTGATGAAAAGTTATTGATAAAATAGTTATAACCACCCTGAAATGGATATCATTCTGTTTATCATATCCTTTGTTGCCGCCTTTATCTTCTCGCTCGGTGGAGTGGGAGCGGCAATTATTATGATACCGATACTTGTTTCGTTCGGGATACCTGTAAACATTGCCAAACCGGTCGGCCTGTTTTACAATACGGTGAGCTTAACCGGAGCAAGTATTAACAACATTAAAAACAAACGGCTGGATTTTAAAACCGGTATCCCCGTCATAATTTCATCATTTTTGTTTGCCATTGCAGGGGCATACATTTCTAAATTTTTCCCCGACCGTATTATCCTGCTTTTATTTATAGGTTTTTTGCTGTTTTCCGGGTTTATGTTTTTGTTCCACAGTAAAAAGGAAAAGGAAACCTATCGCACGGATACCCCTTTTGTGAAATTAAGTTTCGTGGGTGCCTTGGCAGGATTGTTATCGGGACTGTTGGGTATTGGCGGGGGCGGAATTATTTCACCGTTGATGCTGATGCTGGGTTTTAACCCGAAAAAGATTACTGCCATCACGGCATTCGTGGTTCCCTTTTCGTCGTTTTCGGGGTTTCTTACCTACTGGGCAATGGGTGATATCAACTGGAAAATCCTGTTAATTGTTTCAACAGCCGGAATAGCCGGAGCCACTCTGGGCACCATCTTTATGCATAACCGGCTAAATTCACAAACCGTTAAAAAAATATTGGCTGTTATCCTCCTGGTTATGGCCGTGAAATTAATTTTTAAAATCATCTAAAAAGAATAAAATTATGGAAAAAGCGTTAAAAAAAATGAACTTAAGGTTTTGCGGAAGCGGCAAACATAAGTTAACATTGGAAAAGTTTTTCGAAACCGAAAATGTTGTTTTTCTTGATGTAAGAGATACTAAAGAAATGAAAACACTTAATTTTGACCTTGAAATATTCGGGATTGAAACAGTACGAATTCCTATTGACGAACTGCCCGACAGGTTGGGTGAATTGACGAAAAATAAATTGATTGCCTGTTTTTGTTCTTCGGGAATCCGCTCGGCATGGGCATACATTTATTTATTTTCAAAAGGTTATAATGCAAAATGGCTGGATGCTTCAAGCGAAGACCTGGCAAAAATGCTGAAACCCGGAAAAATATTTAAAGCAGGTAAATAATTAAACCGATGAAAAAGGCTGTATTGTTTTTATTGTTCGTCCTGGTAGCCAATCAGTTTTTTGCACAAGAAACGAAGTTGTCTCAAAGTATTGATTTTAACGGCTATATTCAGTTGAGAGGCATAACCGATTTTGATAACTATACCAGTTTCTCGGTGCGCCGGCTTAAACTGTGGGTAAAATCAAAGCCCGGTTTTTCAGAATACTGGTCGTATAAAATTCAAACAACATTTTCGAGTTTCTTGCAGGAAAAGTTTTTTTTACAAGATGTGAAAATAGGATACAAAACCGGCCGGTTTTCGTTTGACATCGGACAATTTGTTCCGCAATACAGCCTTCAAAGGTTTCAGCACGATTATATACTAGGCCCCGTTGAAAGAACCAAAGCCGTTAATGTTTTAATTCCTGACGGTACACTTGGCGTAAGAGATATCGGTCTTCAAATTAATTTTATAACCAAAAACAAATTTTTTGAAACCCACCTTGGGTTATTTAACGGGTACGGAATTAAAGAATACCGTTTTAAAAATAGCGGGTATATGTTTACCCACAAATCCGCAGTAAATATTCCGATTAAAAAACATCTGGTAAAACTCGGGTATTCATTGCAATATCGAAAAGCCGAAGACCTGCAACTCCATTTTATCTTACCTGATTCAGTACTTTTTAGTGGAAACGATTTCAGGTTTAACCTGTTTGCCATGTTCAAAAGCAAATTAATAAAGCTGCAGGCCGAATACTTAAATGCCAACCTAGACGGAAGTAAGGCGTACGGGTATTATTTTCTGTCGGTAATCAACATCAGTAAACATCAAATTGTTTTATCTGTTGAAGATTACAAGGATTTGATTCAGGAAACTTCCGACAAGCCTAATTACCGGATAGGTTATAATTATTTGATTAAAGATTACAAGATAAAAATATCGCTCGACAATTATTTTAGGCTGAACAGCGGTAAAATTGAAAATTATTATGCAAGTTTACAGCTGCAACTCTTTTTAAAATAATCGACATGAGATTAATTGTAATTGCGGCTATCGTCATTACCATCATTTCTTTTTTGTTTGACAAAAAGAAAACACTAAAAGGAATTAAAAAGGGTGTGATGATGTTCTTAAAAATTCTGCCGGTTTTAATGTCGGTAATGATACTGGTTAGCATTGTTTTGTACTTTGTATCAGAAAATACCCTGGTAAAATACTTGGGTAGTGACGCGGGAATGGGAGCTTATGTTTTTGCGGCTGTTATCGGGGCAGTATCCATAATACCCAGTTTTATTTCGTATCCGCTGGCAGGAGTTTTGGTAAAAACGGGGGTGAGTTATAGTGTTATATCGGTATTTATCAATGCCTTAAAAATGGTGGGCGTGTTAACCATCCCCATCGAGGCAAAATTTTTGGGTTACAAAATAAGCATCTTAAGAAATATTTTTGCTTTTATCGGCGCCTTGATAGTGGGCGGTTTAATGGCGTTAATTTACAGCATGACCTAAATCCATGAAAAAAACAAAGAAATATAAGTTTGATTATGCCGTGATTATTGCTTTCGCGGTATTTGTAATTTGCTCTTATGCTACCGGTTATGCCCCGGGAATAAAAATAGCGAAAGATAATTTCTGGGGGTTTTTAAAAGAAATGGTATTTATCCTGCCCGTTATGTTTATTCTGGTCGGGCTTTTTGACGTTTGGGTGCCAAAAGAAAAGGTGCAAAAATACATTGGAAGAGCTTCGGGGGTTAAAGGCGTTTTTCTTGTTATGTTGTTGGGGTTCCTTCAGGCCGGGCCACTGTATGCCGCCTATCCGGTTGCTTACATACTTTGGAAAAAAGGCACACCGGCAACCAACATTTTTATTTATTTAAGTTCAGTAACCATTTTACAGGTTCCGGTTATAGCCTTCGAGGTGGGCTTTCTCGGTTTTAAGTTTTTCATATTAAGAATCCTGCTCTCTTTTCCCGTTTTTATTATCCTAGGATTTATACTCGGTAACTTTTTTGACAAAAAAGGATATAAATTTAAAAAGGTATAAATTCGTATAATATTTCCTTTTGTCTTCCCGGCAGTTTTGCTGTAATTATTGCGTAAAAGTATTGGTTTTCCTTTCTTAAAAATACAAATTATTTACCAATACAAATCACGATTTTCCTTCCTGAAATATCTCTTGGGGTCAAATTACTTTTACTCAACAAATCAATCATTTAATAACAACAAAACTGCTGCCGTTATGAAATCAGGTAAAATTTTAATCGTTGATGATAACTATGACGTTATCACAACTCTTGAAACCATTTTGCAAAACAATGGTTATCATACTATTTCCGCATCCGATAAAAAAGAAGGGAAAATACTTGCCCTAAACGAAAAACCCGACCTCGCTATTTTAGATGTAATGATGACCACGCATTACGAAGGGTTTGAGCTGGCCAAAGAGTTTGCCGAAAACGAAGACCTCAGGAACATAAAGGTGTTGATGCAAACTTCCATTGATATATTTATTAGGCTAAATATTATTTTGAGGTGCTAGGAAAAATACAACCCTAACCTAAAGAAGAAAAAATCTCTGTCTCTGGTACCCTGATTTGATGAAATGAATCTTTGTATCTTGCTATTAATCCCTTCTGCCATAGCATTGGTTTCACCCTTTAAAAAGTAATTCATTATTTGCTGTTCGTTAGTTTCAATAAGGGTTTTAAAGTTAAGCATCTCATCTATTTCAGCATCTTCTACATTTTCATACCATTGATGCAATTGTTTG
>QMPP01000248.1 GCA_003650425.1 Bacteroidota bacterium
CTCCGTGCCTTTGCGGTGAAAAAATAAAAAAATGAAGTTAAAACTCACAGCATCTATTAAAAAAGAGTTTTTGTTGCTTATTCGCGACATGGCAGGTTTGTCGATGCTTTTTATCATGCCCATTGCCCTTGTAATATTAATGGCTTTGTTGCAGGATAGCACCTTTAAAGTCTTAGACGAAAAAAAGATGCCGGTTGTTATTATCAACAACGACAACGATATTTTTGGAAATAACATTGTATCAGGGCTGAGCAGTTCCAAATTTTTTGATGTAACGGTTTTAACAACAGGCGATGCTACCGAACTACGAAAAGAGGTTGCTTCAGGCCAATACATGATTGGCATCATTGTTTTAAGCCATGCTACTCAATCCATCCAAAAAAATTTAAATAAAGATATCTACCAACAATTTCCCGAAGAAATTACCGGCTCCATTTCGCTGGACACGTTGCATGCCGGAATATCAGCCAAAGTAGATGTATTTTTTGACCCGGTATTAAAAAACTCTTTCAAACAATCTGTTTTAAGTGCTTTGCGCGAATACTCCTCGGGCGTGGAAGCACAAATTGTTTATAAAACCTACGCCAATCTTTTTAAAGAGCTGTTGGGCGTAGACATGAAAAAACCGGAAAAACGTACACGGCTGGTTGAATTTAACGAACAGCTGGCAGCACCCTTAACAGAGGCCGCTATACCCAACTCAACCCAGCACAACGTTCCGGCCTGGACCTTGTTCGCCATGTTTTTTATTGTAATCCCCTTGTCATCCAGCATGATTTCGGAGCGGGAAAGCGGTGTTATCCTCCGGCTGAAAACCATGCCCGGCTCGACCCTGCCCTCCCTGCTGGGAAAAGTAACAGTCTATTTTACCATTGGCTTACTACAGGCATTGTTAATGTTGCTTATTGGCGAGCATCTTTTCCCGTTACTTGATTTACCCGAACTAAACATTGGCAATCAATGGCTGTCGTTGCTGTTGCTTACGGTTTTAGTTTCTGCCACCGCTTCCGGTTATGGTATCCTTATTGGATCGGTAGCATCATCACAAAAGCAGGCTTCGGTTTTTGGCTCTATCTCAGTGGTTATTATGGCGGCCATGGGTGGCATTTGGGTTCCGGTATTTATGATGACCGACCTGATGAAAACCATCAGCAAGCTGTCGCCTCTTAACTGGGCGCTGGATGGATACTCCTCCATACTATTACGCCATTCCGGTATAGATGGCATTTTAACCGATGTTTTATTATTGTCCGGCTTTTTTATGGCTTCGCTGGCAGGAGCCTGGTTTTATTCAAAGCATCACGACGGCAAACTTTAACCCAGATTTCCATTAGGTGACCAATCAGTTCAAAGAGCCCTTCGTAATTTCTATCAAACAACTATACAAATAAAAATGCCACCCATTTCTGAGTGGCATTTTCCATCGTCAACCTAAGATATCAATGGTTACTACATCGACTATCTTATATTGTAAGGGTTAAGTGTTACATTGAACTTCTTAACAGCTGCATACGAGTGGCTCTCACCTGCCAGCGAGAGGTGGTAAACATAGATACCATCTTGTAAGCTAACCGGACGCACGAACTCAACTTTATGTACACCTGCCTCTTCAACTTTATCAACCAAAGTGGTAATGTGTTTACCTCGTAAATCGTAAATTTCGAGTTTAACTTTTCCACCCTCAGGCAAGATATATTTAAACGTTGTTTTTGTATCAAACGGGTTAGGATAATTGGTTACCTGCAACTCATCACCCGATAAGAGACGGTTGGTAGTAACTGTAACCGTTTTCAGCTTAACATCGAAAGCGTGGGCATCAGCATCAGCCAGCTCGGTATTCGAACGTAGTTTAAAGAGTTGTGTTCCTTCAGGAATAGCACCAATTACCACAATCCTAATTTGAGCAATAACTTCATCAGCATTGTACTCAACCGGATCGAGGCTGAACCAGGCCATATTTAAAATACCATTCTTTTGATCGATGAACTGTCCATCTTCACCAAAGTTGGTTCCAACAACTTCTATTAAATCGTTACGATAGTTCAGGCTCATGGTTAAAGCACCCACTTCAGCCCTGCGGTCGATACTAACCGGAATGGTAATCTCTTCGCCAAGATAAGTACTAATGGCGCCATCGTATTCCAGTTCGGCAGTAGGTTTAGCTTTAAGGCCAGATCCCGGAGGAGTATAACCTGCATTCACATCACCAATGGCCTCGTAGTAAATATTAATGTAGTCCTTCGTATTGTTCATGCTTATTGGCGCTGATGTGTACTTGTGTTCAATAGCCTTTTTGAAGTATAGATAGTCGGTGCCGCTATGAGTAAACGGTACATCAACTACATTATCGTAATCAAATGGCATTGGGAAAGTAATTTCTGGTAATGAGTCAACCAATCGCCCCGTCACTCTAAAGTTCGGCGAGAATTGATTGTTGTTTGCTCCATTGTCAGGATAGTTTCCAATCAAACCCACAGCTCTATACTTGGCAGTTAAAGCATCCAGTGCCGTAATACCTCCATTGGAATAAGTATTGGAGCTGTTAACGTCAGCTACTCCATGGGAATAATATCCGTAGTAAGGAGCATCGGAAATCGGCCCTACCCAATCATAATTCCATGGTGCACTACTAATATTAACATGAGCTGCCATCAACTGAATGGCGAGCGCATCAGTAGCATTTACACCACCCCAGCTGTTGTAGGTGTACGATCCACCCAGTACAGTTTCTTCTTCAGGAGGAGGAGGTGTAGTGTGGTAACTCAAACCACCATCCCAAATCTTCAGAATATACTCAGCGTCACAGCCAAAGTTATAGGTATCGATATCAAATTCAAAGTAAGACATCAACACTTCAAGATTCTCCATTAGCCGTGGTTGAACATAAGCGGTGGCTATGGAATCGTATTGCGATCCGTTTACATGATACAACGTAACATAGAAATAGTCAAACGGATTAGTACAATACAATTCAGTGGAGAACGGCGACGGCATATAGGTTTCATACTGATTCCAGTATTTAACCTGACCAGCAAGTTTAGGAGCATGTTTATCAATAACCAAAGTATCCCATCCTTCGCACGATAATACTGTTGTATCACCAGAACAAGAAATCAGATATGAATTTACCATTAAAGTATCGTCACCGGGAACATTATCCCACTGAACTGTAACAATACTATCCGTACTGCTTCCAACGATGGTTCCTCCATCGGTTACATACCACTGGTGACTGAGATGCCCATTTTTAACCACACGGGTATCAATCACTTCATAAACATACTCGTTACATGTATTCGGCATTGTGTCTCCTGCAATTTGAGGTTCAGGTTGTTCATAAACCATCACCAATCTTTCTACAGCAGAACCGTATCCAGGCCAACTGTATTTGAGAATGTATGCTCCCGGAGCAGAAACAGAATATGAGGTTGTATCAGTATTAGGACTGTTAAATACTACCGGTGAAGCTCCTGTCGGGTAAACCGGATTCGACCAAACTCCTGAGTTCTCATCAGGGCAGTTTCCACCGGAACCCTGGATAACCCCTGCTTCTACGTATTGCCATTTTGGTATTTCATCCAGACAAACCTCTACTGCACAATCTATCCAAAAACGACATTCGAATGGTGTAACAGTAATAACTACTAATGCTGTATCACTCAAGTTTGTGCTAACATCTGTCAGCGTATAAACTATGGGGGTCGGATTCAAACCATATCCCTGTTCAGGTGTAAATGAGATTTGTGAGGCTACTGAATCATAAACCCACAAACCTTCACCAGGTACAGTAACCGAACCGTCAGCATTTAATATGCCTCCTGGTACACTAGTTTCATCCAGTACTATGGTTACCCAATTATTGGTAGCAACCGATCCATCTCCTAATGTATCATTAGCCAAGATAGGTAATATTACCACTTGTCCGGGAGGATTAAGCAGACTGCTGTCATTAACCGCTACCGGTGGTATTTCCAGATAGGTGATAACGATGGTGGCAGTACTGTCAAGACCGGTACTGGTTTCTGTCAGCGTGTAATCCAGA
>QMPP01000249.1 GCA_003650425.1 Bacteroidota bacterium
AATACTTTGAAATAAAATTAATTATAAGAATCAAATATCGTGGATTAACTACCCCGGGCTGAACCCCGGGGGAGAGCGAAGGAAGTAACATTCTTGTTTTTTCTCCTCCGGGGTTTAGCCCGGAGGTAAATTAAATGATTTAAAAGTTTTGTAAATAGGATGCAATTAATACTTTGAAATAAAATTAATTATCAGAATCAAATATCGTGGATTAACTCCCCCGGGCTGAACCCCGGGGGATAAAGAAGAGGAAGTAACAGCTTTGTCTTCTCTTTCCTCCTCCGGGGTTTAGCCCGGAGGCAAAAGATATCAAAAAATTTCATTAATCATAAAAATAAATCATTATGTATTTTAAAACAAACATTAAATTTTTACGCAAACGGCGCGGTCGTACTCAGGACGAGGTGTCTTTTGTCCTAGAGATGAAACGATCTACTCTGAGTGGTTACGAAAATGGCGTGGGACAGCCCAACATGGAGACACTGGCAAAATTCTCCGATTACTACGGGATAGCCATCGACACGCTGGTGAAGGTAGATTTAACCATGTTGAGCGAGCATCAGCTTTCGCAGCTGGAAAGAGGCTATGACATCTACATAAAAGGTAGTAAGCTTCGGGTGTTGGCAACTACCGTGGGAGCCGACAATGAGGAGAACATCGAACTAGTTAACGAAAAAGCTAAAGCGGGCTATACCACAGGGTTTGCTGATCCCGATTATATTCGTATTTTACCAACTTTCAGGCTACCATTTCTTTCGAAACAGAAAAAATACCGAACCTTTCAAATTAGTGGTGATTCCATGCTACCCATCCCTGATGGTTCTTATGTTACCGGGGAATTTGTTCAAGACTGGCACACTTTGCGCGACAGGGATGCTTATATCGTTTTGACCCGCGATGACGGCATTGTGTTTAAGGTGATGGAAAACAAAATCAAAGAAGAGCGGAAGCTTATCCTTCATTCGCTTAACCCGTTGTACGAGCCTTACGATATTGCTATTGCCGAGGTTAAAGAGATGTGGAAATTTGTAAACTACATCAGTCCCGAAATACCGACAACCAACAAAATGAAAGAGAACCTAGCCGAAGAACTCACCGCCCTAAAAAAGCAGGTAAAAGCCATTCAGATGAAGTTGAACTTGTAGTATCGAAGGTTTATTGCATTGAAGTTGTTTAAAGTTAACCACCTTTACGCCATCATCGACATAGAAACAATCGGGTTGTTGCCTGCCAGGGATAAAATCATGGAAATTTCCAATGCTATTCAAAACAAAATTTTCATCTTTCCATCATCCTAATTCAAATTAAATTATTTTTGCATTCTGAACATACGTTCATATTAAACGGTATTAAAAAAAACAGAATAAAAATGCAAATAGCGATTGCCAGCGGAAAAGGAGGAACCGGAAAAACTACCCTGTCGGTTAACCTGGCTACCCTTCTTTCGCGACAGGTTGAAAGGGCATTTAAGGTGCTCTTAGTGGATATGGACGTGGAAGAACCCAACTCAGGGTTGTTCTTGAAGGGGAAGTTGTTGCGTAGCGAAGTTAAGTATAGACTGGTTGCCGACTGGGATGAAAAGAAGTGCACCTTCTGTAAACGGTGTGCCAATATTTGTGAATTTAATGCCATCGCTTACCTGGGCATCAGCGTGATGGTTTTTCCCGAGTTGTGTCATTCTTGTTATGCCTGTTCCGATTTATGTCCGGAGGATGCCCTGCCCATGATTCCACATCGAATGGGTGAAATGAAAGAGTTCAAACTCAACGACCGGCTCTATTTTCTTGAAAGCCGCCTTGACATTGGTGTTGAGCAAGCTACTCCGCTTATCGAGCAAAGCCGAAAGGAGATCAGAAAAATGGTCGATGACCATTGGATAACCATTATTGATGCGCCTCCGGGAACCTCCTGTCCCGTGATGGAAGCGGTTAAAGATGCCGACATAGTTTTGCTGGTTACCGAGCCTACTCCTTTTGGACTTCACGACCTCACGTTGGCTGTGGAAACCATGCGCGAACTGAAAAAGCCCATCGCGGTAGTGATAAACAAATACGGTATCGGGAATAATGAAGTTGAGAAGTATTGCCAGAAAAACCGGATTCCCGTTATTGGCAAAATTCCAAATTTAAAAGAAGCTGCTATGTTGTATTCCAAGGGAGAAACGCTTATCGATGCCATTCCTGAAATCAAAGTAGAAATAGAAAATATTTACCAGGGTATCATTAAACTGATGGAGGAGAAAAAATGAAAGAGATAGTGGTTCTTTCGGGTAAAGGGGGCACGGGAAAAACGTCTATTACCGCAAGCTTTGCCGCACTAGGAGCAAGCCAAATGGTGTTGGCTGACTGTGATGTTGATGCTGCCGATATGCATCTTTTAACCGCTCCCGAGGTTCTTGAAACAGAAGATTTTTACAGCGGTAAAGAAGCGTTTATCAAAACAGAAGGTTGTATCCATTGTTATAAATGTATAAAGGCATGTCACTACGATGCTATTTCGGTTATAAACGGTGACTTCATTGTCGATCCGATGGAGTGTGAAGGGTGCTCTTACTGCTTTCATGTTTGTCCTACCCATACCATTGAAATGAATGCCAGGCTGGCAGGTAAGTTTCACATTTCAAAAACACGTTTCGGAAATACCCTCGTTCATGCCCGCCTTGGTATTGCTGCCGACAATTCCGGTAAGCTGGTGACCAAAGTGCGTGATGAAGCGAAAAGAATTGCCACAGAACAGCAATCCGATTATATTTTGGTGGATGCTTCTCCCGGTATCGGTTGTCCGGTGGTGGCTTCCCTAACCGGAGCTCATTATGTGGTATTAGTTACTGAACCAACTGTTTCTGGGATACATGATCTCGGGCGCGTTTATGAGCTAATTGAAAAACTGAAAATAAAAACAGGATGCATCATTAACAAGGCCGACATCAATACAGATATGGCAGAAAAAACCAAACTCTTTTTAAAAGAAAAGGGTATCCCGTTGATAGCTGAGTTGCCTTACGATATTCAGTTTACCAAAGCCATTACCCTTGGCAAAACAGTAGTTGAATACGACGATGGCTCCATTAGAGATTTATTGACAGAATGCTGGGAAAAGGTTAAAGCCCTGGTTGATGCGATATAGTAATGTATGCCATACTTACGAAAATACTGTAAATCAGAAAACAAATTCCATTATTTCCCTCTTTGGAGGGAAAACAAAGGAGGAGTAATTAAAAAGATATTTGTTTTCTGATTTACACGGTGTTATTGTAAAAAAAGTATTTCACTTTAAACAACTTCATAAATAATCAAGTTAATCAATCAATAAACAAACAAACAATGAAAGTATTAATAGCAGCAAAAAGCGAAGGTTGGGATGCCATGGTTAGTGACCGTTTTGGCAGAGCTCCCGGATTTTCAGTATACAATACTGAAACAAACAAATTAGAGTGGCATTCAAATACCGAGAACCTCAAGGCCGAACACGGTGTTGGTATTCAGGCAGCACAAATAGCAGCGAGTCATCAGGCTGAGCTGGTAATTACAGGAGGAAACTTTGGGCCTAAAGCATCAGAGGTACTTCAAAAAACGGGTGCTAAACTGGTGGATTATGCCGGCGACATTACTGTTAAAGCAGCCATTGAAAAGTTTGTGAAGTAGTTTGCTGGTTTAGCTCACGGTTTAAAGTTGTGAGCATCTGTAAAAGACGATAGCTTTTAACTGTCGAGAGCCATAAATACCCGTTCGTGGTTGCAAACTGCGAACGGGTATTTTGTTTACTTTATTCTACCTTTCATGAAAATAAACTTCCTTCGATAAATTCAGGTAAAACGCTCGAGAGGGCTCTTTCTATTCAACCCAATGGCTTTTTGGAAAACTTCGTTTGATAGTGCGCAGGTATTTAATTTTTGGGTAGCCGACAATAACTGACATAACGGCTTCATGGTTAGGAGGAATGTTAAAAACAGCACTTACTTTTTCCACTTTGTTAATGGCTGCCGGTATAATGCCTATCATGCTGGCTCCCAGTCCAAGCG
>QMPP01000250.1 GCA_003650425.1 Bacteroidota bacterium
CGGCAAAATTGAGGGGCATATCGAGATTACGCGTCAACGTTTTTCAAAAGAGGGCGACAAAAAAATGGAACTTGCCAACGTTAAGGTTACTGCCTTTAACAATGTCGGTGACAGCTACTCTTCATTTACCTTACCCGACGGCAGCTTTGTAATATTTGCCCCGGGACACCATGTTTATCATCTGCGTATTCAAAATGTGTTTGGCAAGGCGTATAGAGTTGTTAAAAATGATATTGTCGTCGATTTAGCCGACACGTCCGGCACGAAAATCGTTTTTAAAGTTGTTGAAATGGCGCGAAAAATAAAATTTAAAAAGGTCGTACCTGTCAACACGAGTCCTACCGCTCCTAAGCTGCAAAAAATCAAGGTACTACCCGGTAAAATCTACAACAATGGGTTTGAGCGCCGGTTCGATAAAAACAAAGCCCCCGATTTCAACATGCCACAACAGCAAATAAAAGTCCATCAGCTTGTTCCGTTTAAGTTTTACATAGTGGCTAACCAGGTAACCGACATGGCTTCCGCACGAAGGATTGTGAATATTTTGAATGAACAAGGACTAAACGCCAAAGTTGGAATATCAACTAAGAAAAACAGTTATTACATATATCTTGATTATTTTGATACCCGAGGCGAGGCAAAGCAAAAGATAAAGAGCTACCGTGCCGAGGTTAAGTCAACACTAACTATTGTCAAATTTGATAATACAATAACGGTTAACCCGAAAAAGTAGTTGAAAAGCAGCACCAAACACCAATACACCCTCGAGAACAACCTACCCAATAAAGTAGCCAATAAAACTATGAAACACAGAAGGTGTCATCAAAACCATAAAAATTACCCCAACAACAGCACCCCAAAAGTGAGCCGTATGACCAACATTGTCGGTACCCCGTTTGGCCATATAAGCTGAGTAAGCAAGGTAAAGAATACCAAACAGCCATGAAGGGATGGGGATAGGAATTGGAAAAACGAAAATGCTTCCACCCGGGTGAATTAAAATACTGGCAAACACCACGGCTGATACAGCGCCTGAAGCCCCCACGGCATTATAGTAAATGTTTTCCTTATTACGACGAAAATCAACCAAGGTTGAAAAAATAATTCCCGCTACATAAAGCAACAAATAGTAGATATCCCCTTTATAGCCAAACTGTTGAACAAGAAAATTTTCAACAATCTCACCAAACGACCACAACACAAACATGTTAACAATAAGGTGCATCCATCCGGCATGCACCAGCCCGTAAGTAAAAAACCGCCAGGTTTGCTTACTGTATTTAATTTTGTAAGCATTAAACTTTAGTTTTTCCATCAATTCCGGATTTTGAAATGCCAGAATAGAGATGACGGCTGTGACTGCTATAAGAAAGTAGTTTATCATGGTTCTAATTTTTCTGTTTTCGCGGGTTGTTTGGTGTAATCTATTTCCGAACCCATGGTACTGTGGGGCACAAGGTAAACAGCAAACATAACCACGATGGCGATGGCAGGCCATAGTTTGTTCATGGGATTCTTTTTTAATTGCCACCAGGCTATCACCCAGAATATGAACATAAAGAGGGTTTTATTGTCGGTCATATCATGACCAAAAGGCCAACCTGTCCAGTAAGCACCAAAGGCATATTTTTGCACGATGGGTCCCAATATCAGCCCGCCGACAAACACGCATACGGTTATTATTTTAGCATAGTAACCCGATTTGTTTCCACCCGTAAAAAGTTCCAGTAATACCCTCATTCCAAACAACATGGAAAAGAACATGAAAAAGATATGAGGAATCAAAATATAAGCAGGCACAGCTCCTTTGTATCGCAATACAACAGGTTCATCATTTAATTTGAACAATTTTCCACCTTTCCTAAGTGTAACCGTGTATTCCACTTTTCCTGCCGGTGCCTGATGAGGTAACTTCATCATCAAAGTATCGCCTGAACGGGTCATGGCAACGGTGGTTAACTTGTCATAACTCTTGTACCGTTTGTAAGTTACCTCTCCCGTGATGGATTTGTCATTAACCACCACGCTTACCGGGGCACCCCCGTTGCCACCATGACTTCTTAACAGCGTAAATCCCACCCTGTTATTATCGATGGTTACTTCACCCGAAATCGGCCAGGTAGGCCCGGTGGTACGCTGATAGGTAGCCATCGCCAGCGTGAGTATCACCGCCAGCCCCCATAAAACTATGTTTTTTGTTTTTTTCGTCATCTAAATTTAATTTTGGATTGCAAAGAAACAAGTTTTTCTTGAAAAAGGATATTAACTATTAAGCAAATAAACAAATATCCGAAATAAATAACACTTACATTTACCTACATCAACCAAAGTCAAAGAAAAAAAACAAAAATTAATGCTCAAGGATATTACAACAAGACATATAATTTTGGAGTATATGACCATCCTGTTGCTGTTATTACTGATTCGTTGGAGAACGTTTACGTGTGTGGTTGGTACGAAGACAAATACAATGAGAATGCCCGGGCTTTTGTTTTAAAAACTGACAGCAATGGACAGGAGATTTGGCGTGACACATTGGATGTACCTTCCAAATATTTTGCGCTTTGTATTACACATACTGGCAATTTGATTTTAGCGGGTAGCCTTAATAATCTTTGTTTTCTGAATACACTTAATAGCCAAACTGGTACGGAAATCTGGGAATATGAAGACTCTACTTCAAACGATTATTGGTTTGCCACAGTAAATGAAATAATTGATAGTAATGTTTATAAATTGTTTCTGAGAAGAACAAAATATGACCCACATAAATTATGTTATTATCTTATTGATCCTGTAGGAGGAAGCATTTTGGATAAACATATTGATATTAACACTGTATATGGAATTACTTATACATCTTCATTAATGACACCGGAAAAAGTTTGGACCGGTGGAAATTATAATTTTAATACAGGACTAGTTCGATATAACAATTTTGGTTTAGGATCTTATCTAGGATGTTATTGGACTTTTTCGGCTATTCATATTGCAGGTGTTCATAACTATTCTACTAATCGTGGTTGTACTGTGCAATATTATGACTGGGGAGGAGGAAATTACTATATGCAGGTATTAACTATGAAGTTTGATGTTTCAGGTATCTGGGGCAACTCATTTGAAATAACACGCGACAACTTTTCCGTAACAGGTTCGGACAAGTACGAAAATGGAAAATTTGTTATTACAGGCACAATTAATAACGAGTTGGCCTTATGGTTTATTGACCACGATTTAACGGAAATGGAAGACAAAACCATTCCAACTCAAAATCCTCGTACCGGTATAGATGTTGTAGCTTTGCCTTCGTCGGATATGATATTGATGGGAAGTGAGCAAACAGATGCTGATAGTAGCAGTACTGATATATTTTTAATGAAACTCGACCAAAACGGTTTGGTTTCAACCGGTGAAAACAAGTTAGGCCAGTCATTGAATATTTACCCAAATCCTGCCAGTGATAAAATATTTATCAAAAATGGTAACCATAGTTTGCAAGTAGCTACTGCGCAAATCTTAAACAGCATGGGTCGTACGGTTAAAACCATTTACAACCTTAACCGACCTGTTTCCGTGTCTGATTTGCCAAGTGGGCTGTATGTCGTAGTAATATACAGTAACAACAAATTGTTGTATCGTGAAAAATTTATTAAAAGGTAATCGATTTTAGAAATGTATCAATTTCATTACACTTTTTACATTGAAGTTGTTTAAAGTTAACCTAATGGTTACAAAGGTAAAACCTTTAAAATCAGAAAATAAATAACTTCATTTGCAAAACAGGCAAAATATTAGTGCCAAAGTAACTAACGCAGTAAGTTATAAGCCCCCTTTCTTATCTCTCCTCCCCCAACGCATCGTAAAACAGCTGGTGGATATTGGTTCGGATGTCGAGCTCCGAGAGTTTGTTGTTATGCATATCAGGATAAACCCTGTTAGAGATAAACACGTAAACCAGGCCGTTTTGAGGGTCGGCCCAGGTGTAGGTTCCGGTAAACCCCGAATGGCCAAA
>QMPP01000251.1 GCA_003650425.1 Bacteroidota bacterium
ACAGCTCTATAAACAAATAACAGGCTAAAAAATGACAAGAATAATTTCAGTTGTTTTGATAGGTAAGGCATTTCTGGTTAAAGCCGGGTTGGAGGCGTTTTTGTCGGAGTTTCCCTATGTTTCGGTGGTGGCTGCGTTTGATGGGAGCGAAGCGGGACTTGATAAAAGAATCCTTGAAATTAAACCCGATATTGTAATGGTAAATCCCGGCAACGATGACCCCTTGTTGATGCCGTTACTTCAGGCGCTTAGCAAAGAACCTTCGGTTTATCTGATGGCACTGGCCGGAGAAGACATTTCTACTGAAGTTCAGGGAAAGTTTGCCAGGGTTGCCAACCTGATGATGGACAAAATGGAGCTGACAAATTTGTTTAAGCAGGTTTTGCTGGAGAAGGGGTTGCAGTTTTTACCTGAGGAAACCGACCATAAGCTTAGTGAACGGGAAGATGATATTTTGAAACATGTTGCCTACGGATTAACCAACCAGGAAATTGCCGACAAATTGTTTTTAAGTATACACACGGTTACCACGCATCGGAAAAACATCACCAGAAAGCTTGGAATAAAAACTGTTTCCGGTTTAACCGTTTATGCCTTAATGAATAAACTGGTTACGCCCGCTGAAATAGAAAAAAGAAATTAATATTTGCTGCCTTGATGAATTAATCTATTTTTGCCACACTATTTGTATTAAATCTAAATAGAAGAAAATGGAACCTGTAGGATTGTTTTACGGCTCAACGTATGGAATGACGGAGAAGGTAGCCGACAAGATTAAAAAAGCTTTTGGCAAAAGTGCCAAAATAGATATATTTAACCTGAAGGATACTTCGGTTGAGGAGATGAAAAAGTACACCAATCTTATTTTCGGTACTTCGGCATGGGGTATTGGCGAAATGCAGGATGACTGGGAGCGTTTTATCGATAACCTCCCTGAAGTTGATTTCTCAACCAGAAAACTGGCATTGTTTGGTCTGGGAGATCAAAAAGAGTATCCTGAAAGTTTTGTTGACGGATTGGGAACCCTCTATTGCCGTTTGCCTGAAAAGAGCGCCGTTGTGGGCTATTGGCCTGTTGAAGGGTACGACTACTATTTTTCATTGGCCGAAAAAGATGGTAAGTTTGTTGGTCTGGTTATCGACGAGCATCATCAAAAAGATTTAACCGACAAGAGGGTAAAGGCCTGGGTAGCTCAGCTGAAAAAAGAGTTTGTTTAGGCGTTAATAAGTCAGAATTTCATCTAAACAGGTTTTTTGGAAGAGAAAGTTTCCCGACTGTTTCGCCCGGTTTAGTAAAAACATCATCCGGTAAGGTGCTTGTAAGTGTATTATCCTGAAACAGGTTGACCTTTTTTAATTTTTCTATCAGCAAACCTGCTAAAATTTAAAATACAAACTTTGTATTTACTTCAATCACAGGTATGTACTATAGGTATTATTGTGGGTTGTTTTATTCATTGTCATTACTAAAAATTTCAAAATACTCTTTAAAAATAAACTTTCTATTTCTCTTAAACCCTGTATATTCTTTGATTATATTTAGTTTTTCAAAATCAGACAATAGTCTGTTTGCAGTTGAGTAAGCAATACTCATTTCTTCAACTAATTTTCTTGCTGTAATTATAGGGTTTTCAAATAAGATTCTTAGCATTTGAATTCCTTTTTCTATTTTACTACCTAATTTCGGTAATCTGTTATTTTCAATATCTGATTTTAGTTTAATAATGTCTTTAAATACTTGTATTGATGATTTTGATGTTTCAATAACTCCAACCAAAAAGAATTTTATCCATTGCTCTAAATCATTTTTTAGTCTTACTTGCATTAAGTTATCATAATAATAGTTTCTGTGTTTTTCAAAGAAATCAGAAAGATATAGTGCAGGTTTTATAAGTATACCATTACTTACGAGGTATAACGTAATCAATAATCTTCCAAGCCTGCCATTACCATCAAGAAAAGGATGTATTGTTTCAAATTGGTAATGGGCAATGGCAATTTTTATTAAATGCGGAACATAAAATTCGGTATCATTTAAAAATATTTCCAAATCACTCATAAGTTCCGGAACATCTGTATGATGTGGGGGAATATAAATTGCATCATTTAATGTTGCTCCAAGCCAATTCTGACTTTTTCTAAATTCACCAGGTAATTTGTATTTGCCACGAACTCCCTCTAACAGAACCTTGTGAGTATTTTTCAATAAACGGTTTGATAATGGTAATATTTCTAATTGTCCTATAGAAAAACTAATGGCTCTGATATAGTTTTGCACTTCATTCCAATCATCCCTTTTTTCAGGATTTACATCACCTTCATTCAAAAGAGCTTCTTCTATATTTGTTTTTGTTCCTTCAATTCGACTTGATGTTATAGCTTCTTTTGAAATATGCATTTTTATAAAAAAATCAACATCGGGAATTAACTGTGAAAAAGCGTTTAATTCGCCTAATAATCGATTTGCTTCCGATAATAGAGAGTTTATTTTTGGTGACGAGATAACCCATTCTTTTGAAATTTTTTCGGGTAGAAATGAAGAATATTCTATCTGTTTTACATAGTTTCCTGCTTTAAAATCTTTAATGTCCATAATTTATCATTTCTGCAAATATACAATTTTATATTTTCATTTTGTTATAAATATGGAAATATACATTTTCTTGTTTTCATTTCTAAAAATCATCCACAACATTATATAACTACAAGTATTAGTGTAATCAACAACAACTTTTATTGTCCGGCAAACTCAATATTTCTCATCAACCCTTTATAACCGGTCCGTTCGAGGGGCGTATTCTTGAAAAGTTTTTTAAAGGTGGGTCTGTCGAGGTTTTCCCAATCGGGTTTACGCATGGTAAGCAATTGCTCTGATGGGTTAAAAAGCGGTTCGTTGTGTGGTTTGGCAAACCGGATATTCCACGGGCAAACATCCTGGCAGATGTCACAGCCAAAAATCCAGTCGTTCATTTTGCCTTTAAATTTTTCTGCAATCTCATCACGGTTTTCGATGGTAAGAAACGAAATGCATTTTCGGGCATCTACTTCAAAAGGCTTGATGGCTCCCGTGGGACAGGCATCGATGCAGGCGGTGCAGTTACCACAAGAATTGGTAAAATCGGGGTTCTCGTTATATTCCAGCTTAAGATCGATAATTATTTGGCCGATAAAAAAGAAAGAGCCTCCTTTTTTGTTAATCAATAAGGTGTTTTTTCCAATAAATCCCAGTCCGCTTTGGGTTGCCCATGCACGGTCGAGAACCGGGGCTGAATCCACAAAAACCCGGGCAATGCGTTCGCCGGTTTTTTCTTCAATCTTTTTAAGTAAACGGTTGAGTTTTTCTTTAATAATAAAGTGGTAATCTTTACCGTAAGCGTATTTCGAGATTTTAAAATTGTTCTCTTCCGTAAGTTTTGTTTTAGGATAATAGTTGTAAAGAACCGTAATTACGCTCTTTGCCTCTTCTACCAATAGTGCCGGGTTGTAACGCTTTTCACGGTTTCGCTCCATATAGCTCATCGAGGCATGATGACCGTTTTCAATCCACTGCTCAACCCGTTCTGAATCTTTTTTTAAAAATTTAGCTCTGGAAATACCACAGTCAAAAAAACCTAAAGCGCTGGCTTCGTTTTTAATAAACAGGCTAAGTTTTTTAGCCTCCGGCAGATGGTTACGAATGGAACTCACAATTTATAAAGCTATTTTACACCAACGAATCAGAGGCTAAAATTACTATAATTTTTAACGCTTGCCTGCTATGGCCTTCTCCGGAAAATAAATCGTTAAAACTAATAATTGTTAATATCAGACAAAATGTCACCTTTTCGATAAAACACGTTTACTATTTACCTATTTTTGCATTTCTGTTAACCCTGATTTGTGATTAGATAGAACAAATTAGCCCGGAGAGC
>QMPP01000252.1 GCA_003650425.1 Bacteroidota bacterium
ATTAAACTTACAGATAAGTCAAACGGAGAGTGTGCAGTAAAACGATTAATCATTAAATAAATATCATTATTAACCAACAACAGAGTTTTTGCAATGCAAAAACTCTGTTGTATTTTAAAACAAAATCTTATGAAAAAATTTTATTTCTTACTTGTAGCAGCCATTTTAGTGGCTACCCCGTTTTGGTCGGTTGGCCAAAACATGGTGTTAAACCCGGGACTTGAAAATTGGGACGATGCCACCACCCCAACAGACTGGGATTTATACGACAACATCTCGCAGGAAGCAACGGTTATTCATAGTGGCACTTACTCCGCCGCTCAAATGTCGGATGCCTCCAGCCAGAAATTCAGACAAGATATTGACAATGTTACACCCGGTACCGAATACACTATTGTGTATTGGTATTATGACAACGACCCTGCTGCCCGCACTCGCATCTGGTCCTACTGGATGGATGCCAGCGGTACCTACCTCGACGACAATGCTGATGATCTGCGTCCAAGCACCTACAGCGAAGACAACGCATCATGGCAACGTTATATGGTTACCCTCACAGCACCGGTTAATGCCGCGCAATTTCGGTTCGAGGTTCGTACTTACAAAGAAAACAGCAACACGGGCGGTTATGTTTATTTCGACGATTTTGGTTTTTCCGGGCAAACAACTACTGATCCGGAGCCAAGCAATTACCCCACCAGTTTTGCCGCTGCCGCCAATGGACTTTCCATCGACTTAACATGGACAGATGCTACCGGGACTCAGCTGCCTTCAGGATATCTTATTCTGGGAGCAAAAGAGGGCTCATCAACCTCTGCTCCTCAAGACGGAACACCTGTTGCTGACGATATGGATTGGAGCGACGGCACAGCAGCTGCAAACGTAAGTTATGGTGCTCAGGAATTTACCTTTTCCGGACTTGACGTTTCTACAAACTACACCTTCACCATCTATCCTTATAGCAATGGTGGCGATAACATCGATTAAAGAACGGATGGTAGTGCTACAACAGCATCAGGTACCACAGCCGACATTTACGTGCTAAGCAATGTTGACTTCGAAGATGGTACTCTCGGTGATTGGACTCCACACAATGTTACAGGCGATCAGGCTTGGGAACCATACACTTATAGTGATAATACCTTTGCTAAGATGTCAGGATACAGTAGTGGAAGCCACGCCAACGAAGACTGGTTGGTTTCGCCTGAGCTCGATTTCACGGGATTTATTAGTGGCAATTTCATCTTCGATAATGCCTTTAATTATGATGGCAATCCGCTGTTATTAATGGTCTCAACTGACTATGATGGAACCAGTAGCCCGGAAACCTTTACCTGGGATGACATTTCAGACAATGCCACCTGGTCAGACGGAAGTTTCGACTGGGCATCTGCCAACGTTGACTTAAGCGATTATTTAGGTCAAAAGATCTATCTCGCCTTTAAATACACCTCCACCGATGCTGCCTCATCAACATGGGAAGTAGATAACCTGTTTGTTTATGGCGTTAAAACCATCGGTGTTGGCGAAAATAGTGCCACGAGTGTTGCTATCTATCCCAATCCTGCTACAGGGTATTTTAACCTTAGCAGTAACCTCGAAGGACAACTATCGCTGATGGATGTTTCGGGAAGAGTTGTGTTACATACCCAAGTTGTTTCGGGAAATAACACCATCGACATTTCAAATTTAACAGGTGGCATATACATTGCCAATGTTATTCTTAACGACGGCTCAAAAGCCACGGCCAAGGTTATGGTAAAATAGAAGAGGACTAAAACTAATTTCTCAAAAAAAGAGTATTTGACATTATTGTAATATTGCTAATCACAATTATATTGATTAGTCTTTATCAATTCAACTTACTTGAGAAATCCACAAAATTTATGTTGATACCAATTATAGCGTTTTACTTTCTTGGACAATATTCAGAACGCAAATTTCAAAGAAGTAATCAACACGATTAATTCTGCTAATTACGCAGGTTAAAGCGAGTGCACACGTTAGCACTTCTGCCTGACTAAAAATAAATTAACAGGAGAACCCCATTATGGCAATCATCAGTTCAGTAATTAGTTGGCTGATAAAAAAACGAATTCATCAGATTGAGCTATTTAAAACCTACCCGATTGATGTGCAGGAGGAATTAATAGGCAAATTAATTTCCACGGCGCGCAACACCGAATGGGGTCGAAAATACGATTATGAAAGTATCTCCAACATTAATGAATTCCGAAACCGTGTACCCCTGAGCAGGTATGAAGATATGGAGCCCATCATTAGCAGATTGCGAAACGGAGAACAACATTTGCTATGGCCCGAGGAAGCCAGGTGGTTTGCCAAGTCGTCGGGAACTACTGCCGGGAAAAGTAAGTTCATCCCCATGAGTCAATCTTCGATTGAAGAATGCCATTACAAAGCGGGAAAAGATTTGATTTCTATCTATTTTAACCTCTATCCCGACTCCAGGTTATTTGAAGGAAAAAGTCTGGTGATGGGTGGCAGCAGTCAAATACAGGAGGTAAGCAACACCTCCTATTACGAAGGTGACCTGTCGGCTATCCTGATGCAAAACCTCCCCTATTGGGCAGAATTTATGCGAACACCTTCGCTTAGCATTGCCTTGATGGACGAGTGGGAGAGCAAGTTGGCGTTGATGGTTGAATCAACCATAAACCACGATGTTACCAGTATTTCAGGCGTTCCCTCATGGATGCTGGTGCTAATAAAAATGATTCTCAAAAAAAGAGGCACCGACAACCTTATGGAAGTCTGGCCCAATTTGGAGGTCTTTTTTCATGGAGGTGTCAGCTTCAATCCGTACCGAAAACAATTTCACGATATCATTAAAAACCCGAAAATGGTGTACCTTGAAACGTACAATGCTTCGGAAGGCTTTTTCGGTATCCAGGATCAGAAAAACAGCTTCGACATGCTGTTAATGCTTGATTATGGTATTTATTATGAATTTATTCCGTTTGAACACGTAAACGACGAACAACCACAAACCGTTCTCCTCGAAGAGGTTGAATTGGGTAAAAACTACGCCATAGTAATTACTACCAACTCCGGCCTTTGGCGCTATGTAATCGGCGACACGGTGACCTTTACTTCGAAAAACCCCTTTAGAATAAAAATTACCGGTCGCACCAAACTTTTTATTAACGTGGTAGGCGAAGAGGTGATCATCGACAATGCAGAAAAGGCATTTGCCATGGCATGCGAACGTACCGACGCTATCATTACCGAGTTTACAGGTGCACCCAAATTTTCTAACGACGAGGGTATAAAAGAGTTAACGCACCAATGGCTTGTCGAGTTTGAAAAGCCACCGCAAAATTTTGGTTTCTTTAAAGAAGCATTTGACACAGCGCTAAAATCGTTAAACTCCGATTACGAAGCTAAACGCTATCAAAATCTTGTACTGAAACCGCCGGTAATCATTTCGGTACCTAAGGGTACTTTTTACAACTGGATGAAAAAGCGTAAAAAGCTTGGCGGACAGAACAAAGTACCCCGAATGTCAAACGACAGAAAATACATTGATGAAATTCTGGAAATGATAAAGTAATTTTTTTACTTTCGTAGCAAATTAAACTTATTGATATGCATGTTGCAGTAGCAGGAAATATTGGGTCAGGTAAAACAACCCTAACCAAGTTGTTAGCAAAACATTATAAATGGAAACCTCATTACGAGGATGTCGAAAACAATCCCTATCTTAACAGCTTTTACGAAGATATGCAACGCTGGTCGTTTAACCTGCAAGTCTATTTTCTCAACAGCCGGTTTCGTCAGGTTATCGATATCCACGAAAGCGGGAAAAATGTTATTCAAGACAGAACCATCTACGAAGACGCCTACATCTTCGCCCCGAATCTGCACTCCA
>QMPP01000253.1 GCA_003650425.1 Bacteroidota bacterium
ACAGAATCAGAAAACAATTATGTTGAATATTTTGGTGACAAATAGTGTGTTTTACCTTGCCAAATTGACAATGGCATTCTATTTGATTTACCTCCCATAAAATTGATAAAATGAATAAAACAAAAGAGATATTAGGCTACGAGCGTATTGACACTTTTGCTCCGGATAAACTGGAAAAGCTTGAATATCATTATCGTGAAATATTAAAACTGATTGGTGAAGACCCTGAACGTGAAGGGTTACAGAAAACACCTTATCGGGTAGCTAAATCCATACAATTTCTTACGCAAGGCTACGACCACGATCCGAAAGAAATATTACTTTCAGCCAAATTTAAAGAGGATTACCGTCAAATGGTTATTGTAAAAGATATTGAAATTTTTTCGATGTGTGAACATCACATGATTCCGTTTATCGGTAAAGCTCATGTTGCTTATATTCCAAATGGATATATAACCGGATTGAGTAAAATTGCCCGCGTGGTGGAAGCTTATGCCCGCCGGTTACAGGTGCAGGAAAGGCTTACCACACAAATTAAGGAGGCCATCCAATCGACCCTTAACCCGTTGGGAGTGGCGGTTGTTATCGAGGCCAAACATCTTTGTATGGCCATGCGTGGGGTTCAAAAACAGAGCTCGGTAACTACCACTTCCGATTTTACAGGAGCTTTTGAAAGAATAGAAACGAGAGAGGAATTTATTAATTTGATTTCAGCAAAGTTGTCTTAAGATTAAAAGAGAATTAATTATGATGAATTTTCAAAACAATCAATACGGAAATGTAAGCCAGAGAACGGAAGCTGTATCCGTTTCAAACACCTTTGTTTCAGGCGTATTTATGTGGATGTTTGTGGCGCTGTCGATAACGGCACTCACCGCCTGGTGGTTTGCCACAACACCGGCATTGCTTCAACTTTTAATTAACCCCACGGGTGGTATGACCCTAACCGGATGGGTGGTAATGCTTGCTCCACTGGCATTAGTACTTATCATGTCAGGCGGTGCCCGCCGTATGTCAGCCGCTACCATGCTTTTATTGTTTATCCTGTTCTCCATACTGATGGGAGCCAGCTTAAGTTTTATCTTTTTAGCTTACACGGGCGCATCTATCGCTAAAACCTTTTTTATCACCAGCGGCATGTTTGGAGTGATGGCGGTAGTTGGCTATACTACTAAAACCGATCTTACAAAATTTGGCAGTATCCTGTTTATGGGGCTAATAGGTATTATTATTGCCAGCGTTGTTAATATGTTTATGCATAGCGGATCGATGGATTATATCATCAGCTTTTTGGGTGTGTTAATTTTCACGGGTCTGACAGCATACGATGTTCAAAAGATAAAACGTATCGGTGCCCAAGTAGATGGATACTCGGCTGACGACAGCGTTAGGAAAATGATGCTTTTCGGCGCTTTATCATTATATCTCGACTTTATTAATTTATTTCTATTTTTGCTGCGTTTTTTTGGCAACAGAAAGTAAAATACTTAACAACTCAATATGGTAGCATACGTTTTCCCCGGACAGGGAGCACAGTACATTGGAATGGGAAAAGATATTTACGAGAAATCGTCAATGGCTAAAGACCTTTTCAATAAAGCAAACAGTATCCTCAAGTTTAAAATTACGGATATCATGTTTGACGGGACGGAGGAAGAGCTGAAACAGACTAATGTAACACAGCCGGCTATTTTCCTACACTCTGTTATCCTGGCACGTTTGCTGGGCGATGATTTTAAACCCGATATGGTGGCAGGTCATTCGCTGGGGGAGTTCTCGGCACTTGTTGCCAACAAAACCCTATCGTTTGAAGATGGATTGCTGTTGGTTTCGAAACGTGCTGCTGCCATGCAGAAAGCCTGTGAGTACGAGCCTTCAACCATGGCAGCCATTATCGGCCTCGAAGATGAGGTGGTGGAAAAGGTGTGCAAAGAAATTGAAGAAATCGTTGTGCCTGCCAATTACAACACACCTGGTCAGCTTGTTATCTCAGGATCGGTTGAAGGTATCGACAAAGCCATTGAAATGCTTACAGAGGCCGGTGCAAAACGGGCACTTAAACTTAAAGTGGGAGGGGCTTTTCACTCCCCGTTAATGGAACCGGCACGTGTTGAGCTGGCCGAAGCCATCATGTCGACAAAATTCAGTCAGGGTATTTGCCCCATCTATCAAAACGTAACCGGACAGCCGGTCAACGACCCCGAAATTATTAAAACCAACCTGATTAAGCAGTTGGTGTCGCCGGTACGCTGGACACAAACCATGAAAAATATGCTTGCTGACGGAGCTACCAAAGTTATTGAGGTTGGTCCGGGAAAAGTCCTGCAGGGCATGTTCAAAAAAATCGACCGAAAGCTGGAAACCGAAAGCGCCGGGGTGTAATTACCTGAGTCGATTTAAAGTTTATCCTTTTTTTAAGAGTTGAAGGTTTTGATGTAAATATTATTGTTATTCTACAAACTCTATGGTTAAAGCCCAGTTCGAGCGGGACAATAAAATCATATTTTCCCCATAAAAGCAGGGTTGGCAGTTCTTTTTTGTAAAGATCACCGGTGTAGGAGATGGCTGTGGCTTCAATTTCGTTGTAAAAATTATTGTTTAAAAGGCAGAACCAGCTTCCCGATACAGCAGCAGTATAAAGGGATTAGTGAAATATTATTAGAAATACCGGCAACGAATATAATTTTTATTTTTGCCAGATGTATCTGCAATTCAATAACAAGAATGGAAAAAACGGGAAAATATATAATTCCGTATTACTTTGCGAAAAATACTGGCGAAAACAAGGCTGCAAAAACACGAGTAGTTTTAAACCTGACAAAACTGAAGCTCACCAATGAAGTGATTACAGGATTTACACGAAATTATTGTTAAAAAAGAATTTCAACTTTAAACAACTTCATTAAAAATAACGAAAGAGTTACTCGATAATTCGTAGTTTGTTTTTCGGTATGTAAATGGAAACAGATTTTCCGATAACATCAATTTGAACTTTAACCTTATGCTTTCCGTTTACCTCGATAAGTTCACCTGTTAAGCCGGTCAGGTCGCCTGTTATAACTTCAACCCGTTCGCCTTTTGTCCAATCCGTATTTATTGGTTCTTCAGGCTCCACCTCTTCAAGGAAATAGCGAATGGCTTCGATCTGCTGATTAGGAATGGGAGCAGCTTTTCCCTCAAAGGTGATGTATCTTACCAAGTACGGGTTTTGCAAAACACGGTAATAATCTTTTTGCTCAATGTGTACAAAAATATAGGAACGGAAAAGAGGTTCTTCAACCCATTTTTTTCGATCGCTCCACTGCTTAAGCCTTTTTATTAAAGGAAGATAATGTTCGATACTTTGATACAAAAGTTCTTCGGCTGCCTTTTTTTCAGCTCGTGAACGGGCATACACAGCGTACCAATGTTTTGTTTCATGGTTCAAGGCCATACTATTTCAAAAATGAATGATAATCGCCTTTTAAACCGATTGGCTTGTTTGACCGTATCGTGTGAACAATATTAATGGAGTTTCTGGATTCGGAAACGCTAAAACCATTTCCTTTTAAAATGGATTGGTAGCTAACCGTGTGTAAATCAGTAAAACCGCCTGAAAATTCTAATTCTTCCTCGTCAATAGTGATGGAGCGGTAAGTTGGTATTCCTTTGTCGGTAGCTTGTTTTGGGAGGTCGTTTTTATCGAGGCTTAAAAACCATTTTACGTTGGCCTTTTTAAGCTGTAACAAACCTGCCGCTTTATTTTTCTGCATCAGATGAACCGTGTTACTTTTTACCTCACCAAATATCCAGCTTAACATATCAAAAAAATGAATGCCTATATTGGTTACGATTCCCCCTGATTTAGACAGATCACCTTTCCATG
>QMPP01000254.1 GCA_003650425.1 Bacteroidota bacterium
AAGCCCCGAGCCTTCAAACACCCTTGTGTCGGCAATATCGGCCTGCACAAACCGGTCGAAGATGGCTTGCTGACGGTCGGCCGGAATACCAATACCGGTATCTTCGACAAAAAATTCCAACATCGGACTTTCTCCTTTCTCCAACACGGTAACACCAAAAAAGACAGCCCCTTTGATGGTAAACTTAATGGCATTTTTAATTAAATTGGTTAATATTCCATGTAATTTTGCATCATCGGTATATAGCTTATCTTCAAGCAAATCGGGTAATGGGAAAGTGGTTAAAGCAATACCTTTTTGCTCTGCTTCGGGTTTGAAAAAAGTTAACAGCTCCTTCATCATATCTTTTACCGATACAAGATCGTGGGACACTTTCATTACCCCCGATTCAATTTTAGAGATCTCTATAATGTCGTTAACGGTACTCAGTAACCGTTTGCTGCTAACTGAAATACTTTTGATAAACTCTTCTTTTTCAGATTCTGTAAAGTCAGCTTCCTTCAGCAAACTGGTAAACCCGAGGATACCATTCATGGGCGTACGTATTTCGTGGCTCATGTTGGTAAGAAAAGCGGTTTTTAAACGGTCGCTCTCTAATGCTTTTTCGAGGGCTTTCTGCAACTCCTCCTCCTGTTTTTTCCGGTTGATAGAAATACTTATTTGGCGGGCAACAATTTCCAACATTTCAATATCAGACTTATCAAATACCCGGGCTGTAGTATAACTTTGAACGGTAACAACACCAATGCAATTACCATCGATAAGTAATGGCACACCAATCCAAATTTTTGAAGGTGCTCCCACCAGTTCAATTTCATCAAGCGCTTCCAACTCATTTTGTTTTGTTTTGTCAGCAACAACCGTTTGCTTAGTTCGCTGTACATAACCCGTTAAGGTTTTAGCGGCTGGAAAACTTTCAAAAGAGTCCTTTTCATCAAATTGCGAAGCCATGGTAAAGGAATCGCTGCTTTCGTCGTACAGCGCGATGTAAAAGTTGGTCGTATCAATAACTCTATTCAGTTCATTTTTAACAACATGAACAAACTCCTTCATGTTAATGGATGAGATTACCGCGTTGGAGATGTTATAGATGATTTTTTGAATTAATTCGTGTTGTTTGCGTGCTGTAATATCAGTAAAAAAGATAGATATCCCTTCGTCAGTTGGAAAAATCCTATTTTCAAACCATTTATTGTAAGGAGGATAATACGCTTCCATCGTTATAGAGATACCCTCCCTCATGGCTTTTTCATAATTTATTTGGAAAGGCTGTCCCACGCCTTCCGGAAATTCAGTCCAAATATGTTTACCAAGCATTTCTTTAGGATTCCGGTTAAAAATCTTTCCCGCATTCGCGTTCATGTATGTATAACACCAGTTTTTATCGAGTGCGACAAAAGCATCGTTCATGCTTTCAAGCGTATTAATAAGTAGTGAGTGCTCTTTTGTTAAAGCCTCTTCTGCTTGTTTTCTATCAGAAATGTCGCGGGCTACCGACAGAATGTGTTTTTCGTTGTTGTACTCGAACAGCCGCGAACTAATTTCAACCGGTATTTTAGTGCCATCTTTGGCAGTATGCACCGCTTCAAACACCGTAAAACCGTTTTCAGCCAGGTTTCCCCTCCTTTGTGGGTTACCTTGCAATAGCACATCATCAGGAGCACTAATGTCGGCCGCTGTCAATTGGAAAAACTCCTCACGGGAATAGCCCAATTTTTTAATCGCCACCTTGTTAACCTCCACAAACTTACTAAATCCATCTGCTTTATAGCGATGCACAAAAGCAGCATCGTTAAGCCCGTCAAACAAAGCTTTATATTTAACAGCATTCAGCCGAGCCTGCATTTCAGCAGCAATGAGCTGCTGATTGGCAGCACGTAATTGTTGCTCGGTAGCTTGAAGCTGCTGATTAGCTGCTCGAACCTGCTGATCAGAAGCTTTTAGTTGTTGATTAGATGCCAGGAGTTGCTGATTGTAAGCTTTAAGTTTTTTTTCCATCTCCTTCCATTTGGTTAAGTCGGTAAAATCTTCTACAATACCTATGGGCTGATTATCCAGATCGTGAAACAAAACAGCAGACAACAAAACAGATATTTTTTTTCCAAGTGCATCTTGTTTCACCGTTTCAACACTATACTTTTTATCAGGGTACTTTATTAATTTTACCAACGGACACTTATCAGTTTTACACAGCGCCCCTTGAAAAACATCATAGCATTTACGCCCTACAATCTGATCTTCGGGAAGGTTAACCAGATTTAAAAATGCCTCATTAACCACTTTAATATTAAAATCATTATCAATCAGTCGCATACCACTAGCGGCAGCATTAAATATGTCTTTATACTGATTAAAGTTTATTGCATCACCCCCACCACCATTGCCACGATTATTTTTCATAATTAAAACCTTTTCAATCTAAGTTTATAATTTTTTCACGCTTAACCTTTCCATCCAACTCAAATTTACAGAGTATTATTTCAGGGCTGTCGCCTATGGTATAATAAACCGTTCCGGTATCGAGGTTTAAGGAAACTGTATGACGTTCATACCCTCCCAGAGCCACGGCGTGCAGTACTATTTGCTTTTTCACCATAATGTTCAAAACACTATTAGCCACTTCGAGGGCTATGCCGTCGTTTTTCTTTTTCAGCACGTTGGCACCTCCCACGAGACAAACATCAATATTTTCGTACAGAACCTCTTTTTGCTGCAATCCGGCAAACAAATGCTCAATGGCATCGGCAGCATAGCGAAATCTGCTGTCCGTTTTGTTATGAACAAGCGCCTGACCGGGAAGCATCACATGTGCTATACCTCCCGTTTTCGTGGTGATATCGTAGGCTATTACAGCCACACACGATCCCAATGGTGTTGAAATAAGCCACTCCTTATTGGCACGAACAATTACTTCTCCGGCCGAAACATAAGTTATTTGTTCAACCTCTGTATTCATCCTAATGTATTAAAATATACGTGCTTTAATAGAACAGGTTAAATGTACAAAAAAATTTACACAAGCATCTGTAGATAAATGATTTGTCATAAACTGTTTCAGACCTCACTATAACAGCCGTTTTCGTTGAAAAAGAGAGTACGACTAAGGTGGAATCGGAAATTATTAACCGCTAAAACGCTAAGGTGGTATTCCTCTTCGCGCCTTCGCGTCTTTGCGGCAGAAACAATCCTCATCAGTCACGCCGCCACTGTTTAATGGGTACAGAGAGTGGCAGTATGACTATTTTATTTCAAGGAAAGCCTCAACCGGAAGATGATCAGAAAGATTGGTTTTTATTACATGATAGTTGTATAGGTTAAACCTTTCGGAGGCGAGAATGTAATCGATTCGTACTTTGGGAAAAGTCCAGAAATAAGTATTACCGAAGCCACTACCACTTTCGATAAAAGCATCGTTTATTTTGTTGGAAACAATTTGCTGGTAAGTAAACGATGCCGGCGGATCGTTAAAGTCACCACAAACGACAACGGGATAGGGTGAATCGGCGATTACCTTTGACAAGGTTTTCGTTTCGCGAACACGCCGCGTAAAACCATTGTTAAGTTTGGCAGCAATAGAGAAGATAAATCGTTTGCGATTTACAGTTTGATCTTTATCGTACTGCTCCAGCTCGTTGGAAACGCTGTACGACAGCAGCTGAACACTAAAAAACCGAAGGGTGTCTTTTTGAAAGAGTACATCCACGTACACCCCGAATTTATTGTCCTCTTTGTTAATGACGATGCCTTGTTTGATTACTGTAAGATTGGTAAAAATCAGATTAGCACCCTGCCCGTAAGAGAGCATGTTTAATGGCAACTCATCATGGGGATTTTTCCTTGCTTTTGGA
>QMPP01000255.1 GCA_003650425.1 Bacteroidota bacterium
ACACCCCTTCATACTCCATGGTATGATAATCAACCAAAACCATCTGTTCCGGCAGCAGCTCTTCGTACTTCTTCCCCGAAGGGGTAACCACCATCCATCGCTCATCCAGCCGCAAGCTCACGTTACCCCACGAACGGGTTACAAGTCCCTCCTTCAGCAAACGCTTTCCCGCGTCAAGTACAATATCTTTGGCTTCTCCAGGCTTCATCCTATTACTCTTTTGTTTAGAGCTCATAAAAATACCATTCTTTTTTATACCAACCAATTTTATTTTTTACTACCTTTGGGCGTATCCTGAAAATCAGGCAGGTTTTAAAATTAATCTGAATAAAAAAAATTAAAACCGTTGCGTTCAACCTTTAAATGCTATTGTTATGAAAACATTGTTACTTGCCATGGTAGCTGCATTTTTGTCCATGGGACTTTTTGCCCAGCAGCCTCTTTCCGAAAACCATTTTTCATTTATAAAAGAGAATCAGACTGGACATCCGGTTCAGCCGTATCCCGGCGTCTTTAGCACGAATGAAACGATTTGGGTTCAGGATTCCAGCTACTTTTATCTAGGTGATTCTCATAATGATGATGGCTGGATTTTACGAAGTCGTTCTGTTGTAACACAACGTGATTCGTCAGGCAATGCAGTGAACAGCCTGTTTGATTTTTATGATGACGCAACGGAAGCATGGTCAAAGGCCATCAATATGACAAGTACCTACTTTCAAAATAACAAGGAGCATACCCGTTTAGAAAGCCCATGGAATAGTGATACCCAAACCTGGAACGACACATTAGTTTATCTTATTTTTAATGAAGATGGTGCTCTTTTACTACAGGTGGATAAGTCGTGGGATTTTTCAAACAACCACTTTACCAATGGCAATAAACGTGTTTACAACATGGTAGCCGACAGCTCTTATTACGACCTCACATCCTATTCATTAAACATGAACACCAATCTTTGGGAGCTAACTTTTAACGAAAGACATTACTTTAACGAAAATCATAAGGATACTTTGATTGTTCAACGATCATGGAGTAGCTATAGCAATGAGTGGCTTAATATTGCCAAATTCTTTTACACTTACGACAACGGCCAAAAGGTTACGTCCTTAACCATGGATTGGGACAGCTATCTTAATATATGGGTAAACGAAAGGAACACGCAATACAGCTATAACACCAATGGTGCTGTAGTTTTAAGACTTGACAAGCTGTGGAATACAGACTCAGCAACCTGGGAAAATTTGCAGCAATACAACTATTATTACAATGATGCGGGAAATCTTGACAGCTTAATTTCAATGGAATGGAATAGCGAGCAAGAATTGTGGGAGAACTATTCGAGACAGATTATTTCCCGGGAAAATGATGGTAACAACACCATTACACTTCAACAATACTGGAATGGCGATACCCAACAATGGGAAAACAATTCTCAAACAGATATTGTTAATGAGGCTGGCATCAATACTGAGTACACCCGACAGGTTTGGAACAATGAAACCGAAGACTGGAAAAATAATGCAAAATATGAGTTTTACTGGTCAGAAATAGAAGTCCATGGCATTGATGAAGAGACTGCGAACAATATAACGCTCTATCCTAATCCGGCCAACGAAACAATTTCTGTTTTGACTCCCCCATCACTTTCAAATAATATACTGAGCATCTATACTCTAAACGGTCAGCTGATTAAAACCGTGGCACTCAACAGTATTTTCAGCACGATAGATATCAGTGATATACCTTCAGGATTATATTTTGCCAGATTCAGCACCAACCACGGCATCATTACAAAGAGGTTTATAAAGCGGTAAATTAAGAAATTTCAAAGTTTATAAGTAAAATTGGTTGTTGCCCCGCCCTGAAGAACGGGGCAAAGATGATCACAAACGAGCAGACAAAATCGGGTGGTGGTCATCCCGGATGGTTTCTTCTGACATTAGGAGAAGCATTAATCTGTAACGAGGATGGAAGTATTAGCCGCTAAAAAACAAAGGTAATTTCTCTCTTCGCGTCTTTGCGCCTTCGCGGTAAAAACCCTCTATTTCACCATTCCGGTAAATCCCATGAAAGCCAGTGCCAGGATACCGGCAGTAACCAGTGCGATGGGAATACCCCGCATACCTTTGGGCACTTCCATCAAATCGAGATGTTCACGAATCCCTGAAAAGATAACCAGCGCCATGGTAAAGCCAATGGCATTGGAGGCAGCAAAGGTTACCCCCTCTAACAAGTTGAACTGCTTTTGAATGGTAAGAATCGCTACACCAAGCACGGCACAGTTGGTGGTTATCAACGGAAGGAAAACACCCAAAGCCTGATACAAGGCAGGACTTACCTTTTTCAGAATAATTTCCACCATCTGCACCAGGGCGGCAATCACCAGAATAAACACAATGGTTTGCATGAAATCCAACCCGAAAGGGGTTAACACATAATACTGGATAATCCAGGTAACCATGGTAGCCAGTGTAAGCACAAAAATAACAGCACCACCCATTCCAATGGCAGTAGATAATTTATTGGAGACACCTAGAAAAGGACATATTCCCAAAAACTGGGTCAATACAATATTACTGACAAAGATGGATCCGACAATTATTACAAAATATTCCATAATATATCCTCCTTATGAAGTTTTGTTCAATTTATTAATAAGAGCAATCAGGTATCCGAGCACGATAAACCCACCGGGTGCCAATATAAATACCAGCATCAAATCGCCTTTTACCAGATTAATACCGAAAATGGCACTACTACCCAACAACTCACGGGCAGCACCCAACAGTGTTAAGGCAAAGGCAAATCCCAGCCCCATACCCAAACCATCAATAATGGATGACCACACGGTATTTTTTGAGGCAAAGGCTTCAGCCCTGCCCAGCACGATACAGTTTACCACAATCAAAGGGATAAAAAGTCCCAGCGACTCGTATAACGAAGGAAGGTAAGCCTGCATTGTCAACTGCACCACCGTTACAAACGAGGCAATAATCACAATAAAAGAAGGTATCCTTACTTTGTCAGGAATAAAATCTTTTACCATCGATATCACCATATTCGACATCACCAGAACGAAGGAGGTGGCAAGCCCCATTCCCAGCCCGTTGATAGCCGAAGAGGTTGTTCCCAGGGTAGGGCACATCCCCAACAGGAGAACAAAAACAGGATTTTCCCGAAGGAATCCTTTTGTAAAGTTTTGCATCTGTCCCATAGTGTTAATGATTTAATGGTTTAATGGTTTTCGCATTCATGCATTGTTATTTTTTGAATTCTTTTTCAAATGTTTGGTATGCCCTGTCAACAGCATCACAAAAAGCCCGGGAGCTAATGGTGGCGGCCGTAATGGCATCCACGTCGCCTTTATCTTTGGTAACTTTCAAAATAAATGATGAGGGATTCTTACCCATAAACTGATCTTTAAACTTAGGTGTCTTCATCTTGGTACCCAACCCCGGTGTTTCAGAATGCGCCAGCACCGCCGTGTTGTTAATGGTTCCATCGGGCAGAAAGCCCACCATCAGGTAAACATTTCCTCCAAACCCCTTATCAGAATAAGTATTCACGGCCACGCCAATCACTTTTCTCTCTTTTTTGGCATAAGTAAAAAGCAATGAGTCATCCCCTCTGGCATCGGGAACCTTTACACTCTCCAGCGTATCGAAAGGAGGCAGCACCATTTTAATGGCTTTTTCCTGCTTCTTCTTTTTAGCGATGGCGATAGGTTTTTTAGTAAGCACGTAAACACCCCCGAGCGCACCGGCTGCAACACCTGCAATGACCAG
>QMPP01000256.1 GCA_003650425.1 Bacteroidota bacterium
ACTCATTTTTTAATTCTAAGCACTTGGTAAAACCCTTGTTATCTTGCAGTTATATGAAAGAAAATATTTCAGCGTCTGACCAACCATCAATTATTGAGGGGGCGTACTCGGATATAAACAGAGATCTTTCTTTGATTATGACTGAATTTAAGTTAGTTTCGTAAACTAAAAAAAACGTGAATTTTATTTACGTTTTTGAAAAGTTAAAACATAAAATAAATACCATGAAAACATTATTAGTTACCGGAGGAGCCGGTTTTATCGGGTCGCATGTTATCCGGCTTTTTGTAAACAAATACCCCGATTACCATATCTTCAATCTGGATAAATTAACCTATGCAGGAAACCTGCTCAACCTTACCGATGTGGAAAATAAACCCAATTATTCCTTTATAAAAGGTGATATTGTGGATGGTGATTTTATCATGAACCTGTTTAAAGAACATCAGTTTGATGGGGTCATTCATCTTGCTGCCGAATCACATGTTGACCGTTCCATTGAAAATCCCATGGAGTTTGTGATGACTAATGTAATCGGAACAGTTAACCTGCTGAATGCCGCCAAGGCTGTTTGGAAAGATAATTTTGAGGGCAAGCGTTTTTATCATGTATCTACCGACGAAGTGTACGGTGCCTTGGGTAATGAAGGCTTTTTTACCGAAGAAACAGCCTACGATCCCCATAGTCCCTATTCGGCATCCAAGGCTGGCTCTGATCATTTTGTAAGAGCTTATCACGACACGTATGGGTTGCCCGTAATCATTTCCAATTGCTCCAACAATTACGGTCCTAATCAGTTTCCTGAAAAGCTGATTCCTTTGTTTTTAAACAATATTCGCAACAATCAACCCCTTCCGGTTTACGGAAAAGGAGAAAATGTTCGCGATTGGCTCTATGTTATCGATCATGCTGCTGCCATCGACGTTATCTTTCATAAAGGGCCTGACGGCGAGACTTACAACATTGGCGGCCACAACGAGTGGAAAAATATTGACCTGATTAAGGTATTGATTAATGTAATGGACAGGAAGCTTGGGCGCGAGCCAGGAACTTCTGAGAAATTGATTACTTATGTTACTGACCGTGCGGGTCACGATTTGCGCTATGCCATCGACTCCTCCAAACTTCAAAATGAGCTGGGATGGAAACCCTCGCTTCAGTTTGAAGAAGGTATTGAAAAAACCGTTGACTGGTATCTTAACAATCAGGAGTGGCTCGACAGTACCACCTCGGGTGATTACCAGAAGTACTACGAGGAGATGTACGGCCATAGATAGTGCTGCCTCAAAAGTAGGTAGTTTTCTTGCAGTCACCAGATAATGAATATGCTGTCCATGCTTTTGGACACGAGTTTCTGATGTGTGTTTTTTATGTCTTGTAACAAGTTGAAGACAATAATCAACAATAATTTCAATTTATCAACAACCTGTTGTTATTTCTTTTTCTATAAAAATAGTAAAAAACATTTCGTTTGAAGCTGATTTATTGATACTTTTGCGCCGAAATAAAATTATTGGGATATGCTTGAATATTTGAAAAAATAATACGTTCTTTGCACTCCCATTTTAAAAACGACTTAAAAACACGGAACGATGTCAAGAATTTGTCAGATTACAGGAAAAAAAGTGATTACAGGAAACCACGTTTCGCATTCACATATCAAAACAAAAAGAAGATTTCATCCTAATCTTCACACCAAGAGATTTTTTATCCCTGAAACCAATGAATGGGTAACACTGCGGATTTCTGCAGCTGGTATCCGCGTAATTAACAAAAAAGGTATTTTTAATGCCATTAAAGACGCCAAGGAGCAAGGTTATTTTAATGCCTGACATTCTAAGTAAGAAATAAAAAAACGCCGCATCATTGATGTGGCGTTTTTTAGTTTATAAGTCGTTAAGCTTTAGTCAGCTTCGGTAACAGGTTAATAGTTCTCTTTAATAATTTGGGCGATTAATTTATTCAGCTTCTCAAAAACCTCCTGCTCACTTCCTGTGGCATCAATCGAAAAGTGTTTACTAAGCTTTTTATAGTAATCGACAACCGGTTGGGTTTTGCTTTTGTACTGCTCCAGCCGGTTAACAATTAAATCCACAGACTTATCATAAACCCTTGCTTTTTTGGTAGAAGCCCTGGCATTTAATCTTTTTAGTGCTGTAATGGTGTCAATTTCCATTTCAATAACTGCCGTAACATTCATCTGCTCTTTCATAAGCAAGCCGTCAAGAATATACGACTGAATTAGTGTGCGGGGAAACCCTTTAAAGATAAAGCCGTTTGATTTGGGATTCTGTGCAATCTTGCTTTCGATTAATTTAATGGGTATTTCATCCTGAACAATTTCTCCTTTATCCATAAATGGCTTAACCGACCTTCCTAACTTCGTATCATCCAAAATCTCTTTTCGTAACATTTTTCCGGTAGAAATATAGGTGAGACTGTTAGCGTTTGCCAGTAGTTTGCCTTGGGTGCCTTTTCCTGAACCCGGTTTTCCAAGCAACACGATGTTGGTGTGAATTTTAGGTTTCCGTGTTTCAATTACCTTAACAATGTTTTCAAAAATTTCGTCCACCTTGCCCACACCATTAATTTTGATGTATTTGCTACGTTCGTCATAATAGTCGGCAACCGGTTTTGTTTTCTGCAAGTACTCGTTTAACCTTACCTTTATTACCTCGAGCGTGTCATCAGTTCTTCCTGATTCCTTGGCTCTTAGCAGTAATCTTTTTATTAATACGTCTTCTGGAACATCCAGTGCAATCATCATATCAAGTTGTGTGTTGAGTTTTAACAATAACCCATCTAAAATATACGATTGAACCACAGTTCGTGGAAACCCGTCAAACAAAATTCCTTGCTTTCCGGCAGAACGCGATATATTGCTTTCTATCATATTTACTACCAGTTCATCCGAAACAAGCCCGCCATGTTCTATAACAGACTTTGCTTCCAATCCCAGTACTGTACCTTGTGATATTTCTGATCGCAGCATATCGCCAGTAGAAATATAGGTGAGGTTGTATTTTTCAAGCAACTTTTTCGACTGAGTACCTTTTCCCGCCCCGGGAGGGCCAAAAAGTGCAATATTTAACATGATTTGTAAATTTAATTATTCAATAACTTTGTAGATGTCTTTTAAGTTTCTTCCCTGTTCATAATAATCCAGGCCATAGCCTACAATAAAATCATTGGGTATCTCGATGCCGATGTAATCAATCGGGTAATCTTCTTTAAACGCTTTTGGTTTAAAAAGCAGCGTGGCAATTTTAACATCAGCAGCCCCCATCGATTTAAGTTGCTTAGTAAGTCCGGAAAGGGTAAGCCCGCTATCAACAATATCTTCCACAATAACAATGGTTCTGCCTTTAATATCCTGATTGATACCAATAAGCTCTTTTACCTTGTTTGTAGATTGTGTACCCGAATAAGAGGCCAGCTTGATAAACGATAACTCACAAGGGAAATCCAACTTCTTCATTAAATCGGCGGCAAACATAAACGAACCGTTTAGTATAATTAGAAAAATGGGCGTTTTGTCTTTTATCTCATCGTTTATTATTACCGCCATTTTACCAATGGCAGCATCAATTTCTTCGTAGGGAATAAAGGTTTCAAATTCTTTATCTAAAATTTTAATAATGCTCATTATAGATGATTTTATTAGCAAACAGCAAATATAAAAAATATGCGTATCACTTTTAATCAGAGCAAAATTTTGTTTTTTAAAGTGAAGTTGTTTAAAGTTTGAGTCTGACCTGACGCTTAAACATTAAACAA
>QMPP01000257.1 GCA_003650425.1 Bacteroidota bacterium
GCTGTTCGAACTCATGAGCTCCTTTATCAAAGCACCGGACTTACTGATTTACCTCAGAGCCAACATCCCAACGCTGGTAGAACAAATTCAAAGCCGCGGGCGTGAATACGAGGAGTCCATTCGTCTCGACTACCTCAAGCTACTCAACGAGCGCTACGAAAACTGGATTACCAAGTACACCCTTGGAAAACTGCTCATTATTGATGTGGACAACCTGAATTTTAAAAAACCTGAGGATTTGAGTATCGTTATCGAAAAGGTTGATGCCGAAATCAACGGTCTCTTTTAATTCAAACCATGCCATGAATATCATCGGTATCATCCCGTCACGGTATGCGTCAACACGGTTTCCTGGTAAGCCGCTGGCTTTGATTCGTGGCAAGAGCATGATTCAGCGTGTTTATGAACAAGCGAAAAAGACCAAAAAACTGGCTCGCGTAATTGTTGCTACCGATGATGAACGAATTGCATCACATGTAATGAGCTTTGGTGGTGAAGCTGTCACGACAGCTGCCAGCCACCTTAACGGCACTTCTCGTTGTTTGGAAGTGATAGAGAGACCCCAATTTCAATCAGCAGAAGCGGTGATTAATATTCAGGGAGATGAACCTTTTATTAATCCCGTTCAAATTGACCAGCTGGCAGAGCTGTTTGCGGATCAACAAACCGATATTGCCACCATGGCAACCATTATCAGCGACAATGATGAGCTTTTTGACTCCAACACGGTTAAGGTAGTTATCGACCAAAACAGTTTTGCCCTCTATTTTTCACGTCAGGCCATCCCGTTTAATCGCATGCTCCATCCCGATCAATGGATAGAAAATCATCACTATTTAAAACATATTGGCATTTACGGATACCGGACAACTGTTTTGAAAAAAATTACCGCGCTACCCCCCTCTCCTCTTGAAAACTCCGAAAAATTAGAACAGCTCAGATGGCTTGAAAATGGTTTTAAGATTAAGATTAAAACGACTGATTTTGAGAGTATTTCGATTGATACGCCTGCCGATTTAGAAAAAATCCTCCATAAAATTTGATAACTCATTACTATTTAACTACTTTAGCAAGTTCCTTTAAACCCTAATTAAAAATGGTAATTGCAAGGTACATAGGTGATTTACTGTACGATTATGAATGCGTTGTAATCCCCGGGCTGGGTGGTTTTATCATTAACGACAAGCCCGCTTCGATAAATTACAACACCCATTACTTTAAACCTCCCTTCCGTGAAGTGATGTTTAATCCGTACCTGCGCACCAATGACGGGTTGCTGGTAAATTACATTGCCAAAGAAGAAAACCTCACCTATCAGGATGCAAAAAAAAGAATGGACAGCTTTGCCATTGCTTGTCAACAAGCCCTCGACAACGGCAAACAAATAAAGTTTGATAAAGTGGGTGCCATTCGCAAGGACGAGAACGGCAAGGTTGTTTTCAATCAGGACACTACCATTAATTACAACCCAAATTCATTTGGCCTGTCACCCTTTATTTCACCGGCCGTAAACAAGGTAACCGACGAAGAACGAATTAAGGAAGTGATTAAAAAGGTTAAAAACAGCAGTGAAAAAACAGCACCTCCTGCCACCGAAAAAGTTAACAAGCGTAAAGACAGAACTCCTGCCGGTCAACCTAATAAACCAAAAGATACCGATGGTCGTGTGTTGGTAGCAAGAAGAAGGTCTCCTTATCGTTCACAATTCTATTTTATCCTGCTGCTACTACTGGGAATGCTTGCCGGATGGGGTGTAATGAACAAAGAGATTGTAACAGAGTATTATGCTCAATATGGCTCTAAACTCCCGGTATTTTATAACAATGCGGGAAGCTATATTGCCAACAACGTTGAACTCCTTCCTATCAAAGAGTTGAGCAAAAGCACTTCCGGATTGTGGCTGGTTGATTTCTTCAATAAGAAAAATACAGATTCAAAAAATACTGCCCTGGCCAGCGACGACCTGACCTTTAAAAACACTCCGGAAACCACTACACCGGAAACATTTAATCAGGAAACCACCAAAGATTCAAAAATAGAAGAACCTGCTCTCCATAGTGCCGATGCATTAAACTCAGCTGAAGTTACTGAAAACAATAACACCATTGAAGATGAAATAGCTGACACCGAGGTAAAGGAGGAACCAATTTCTGAATCCGAACAGATGGCAGAACCAATACCGGATGATGAACCTTCAGAAGCTGTTACCAGCGCAGAAACATTTCCGGAAGAAAACATTACCATGTCCGCTGAAAATAACATCGAAAAATCATCACCGCACTACTCCTATTTTATTATTGCCGGCTCATTCAAAAACCACGACAATGCCTTGAGATTGATTAAAGAGTTGCAGGCAAAAGGATTCGTGGCCATCGTGGCAGGCACCAACCAATACGGTATGACCAGAGTTGCCTATGCCGGATTCAACACCATGGAAGAAGCAACACAACAATTGTCCACCATCAGGCAACATCAAAACCCCTCTGCCTGGATCATGAGAAAATAACCCCTTTTATTTAGTATGAGTAATAAAAATAAATTGCAACGTTTTGCCGAAAACAAAACTTTCAGCAATATGTTTCAATACACCTTTGATGAAGTAAAGGATGGCTTTTATTTAAAAGGTAACTGGCGTAAGAGTTTTTTTAAAAACAACAATCCTATCGTAGTAGAGTTAGCATGTGGAAAAGGAGAGTATACCGTGGGGCTGGCGCAGCGATATCCCGATAAAAATTTTATTGGCATGGACATTAAAGGAGCCCGAATCTGGCAGGGACTTGTCAATGCCCAAAAACTCAACCTTTCCAATGTTGCTTTTATCCGAACCCGTATCGATCAGATTGGTTTCTATTTCGATGAAAAAGAGATTGATGAAATCTGGATAACCTTCCCCGACCCTCAACCACGGCGCATCAAAGAGAAAAAGCGCTTAACCTCACCACAATTCCTGGCACGCTACAAACCCCTCCTAAAAGAAAACCACATCATCCATTTAAAAACCGATAATATTATTTTTTACGACTACACAATGGATGTTATTCGCGATGACAATCACGAGCTTCTTTATCAAAATGAGGACATCTACCACTCGGAACTCGATAACGAAGTTACCCAAATACAAACCTTTTACGAAAAAATTTGGTTAAAGAATGGTGTTAAAATCAAATTCCTCGAATTCAGGATCAACAAAGATGCCTACACAGGATAACTTTTTTGAACATGTTTACCAGGTGGTAAAACAGATTCCTTACGGTAGAGTAACAACCTACGGAGCCATTGCTGAATTTTTAGGAAGCAAAGGTTCGTCCCGGATGGTGGGATGGGCACTTAACAGCACAAAATACAACCTGGAAAACATACCTGCTCACCGCGTGGTTAACCGGCAGGGATTACTAACCGGCAAGCGTCATTTTGGAGGAAATGATACCATGAAAAATTTACTGGAAAGCGAAGGGATCAAAATAGAAGCGAACAAGATAGTTCATTTAGAAAGCTACCTCTGGAATCCTTCAGAAGAATAAAAGCAAAACCTTGCACTTCTCCCCTTAAAGAAAGGTTTTTAAGCCATCCAGACAGGTTATATAATAGGTTGCGTTGTTAACCACCTGGTTGGCGTTTGGATCGAAAAGCACCTGATCCATTCCCACCTTTTTAGCGCCGAGAATATCCACATCCAAATCATCACCAATCATCAGACTTTCCAAAACCGTTGCGCCGGCCTTTTGCATGGCGTAATGAAATATCTCTTCGTTGGGCTTTTTAATACC
>QMPP01000258.1 GCA_003650425.1 Bacteroidota bacterium
ATAAAAAATGAATGACCTAACCCAAGTACTCTAGTGCACTCCAAACTTTAGGCACTCCAAACTCCAAATACTTCAAGTGCACTCCAAACTTCTCACTTTCCTACTTTTTCTCGTAATAACTCAATGGCCTTAGCACTTTATCGAAGGTGTAATATTGCATCAGTACAAAATCCTGTCCGTTATTAAGGGAACCGTAAAAACGGTCTAAATCCACCGGAACAAGTTGCTCGTATGCTTTGGTAACAGCATCGGGTAACTTGTTTTTGTTGTACATAATGACTTTTGTTGTGTCGTGGTGAACATCAATTAATGTAATTTGATAAATAGGGTTGGTGTTCAAAATGGAATCGATTCGCTGGGGAGGTAAAATGGCGTTTAACCTCGATTCGTATCTTAAATCTTTAAACGAAGTCAGGAAATTGAGCAGTTTCAGGGTGTCGTAATCTGAAACGGCAGAACCGTCGGAAAGCCGTGTAACATCATAATTTCCCATGGCATCAATAATGTTAACCTCAAAACTCTGATTGGGGTTTTTATGGTTTTCAACCTTGACCGATTTAATGTCTGCCAGGTTTTTATTAAAAACTATGTGGCTTTTCCAGTCATCGGGTTTGGGCGAAAATCGTACCGACACAAACCCCCTAAATCCGGGAATATAAACTATGTACGGGTTTTCGGCGCCTTCCATCAACATGTAAGTGCCAAGGTTGTTTTGGGTTACATCGCCCACGAAAAATACTTTGGTTCGCTTCTCATGGTAAAAAAGTTTTACCCTGTTAAAAAGATTGATGCGAGGAACATTCTGATAAATCTCCACCTTAACAGCCGAGCCTGCCAACCGTTTTACAACATTATTTCGGCTTGCCTTTGAAACAGGAGATTTTACCTTTATCTTTTTAATGGTTTCCAGCAGGAAGTCAACTGATCGTTTGTTGGCCGGAAACTTTTTATTAACCAGCCAGCCTTGTCGGGTTCGCTGCAAAAGCGCCTCATTAATTCCGTTATCGGCAATAAACACTTTGGTTATAGACGCTGTATCGCGTACTGAAAATCCCGATTCCTCATTATCAAGGGTGCTGTTGCTATTGCTGTTTATTGCAATAAATACTGCCAGCAGGGCAATCAGAACAATCAAAAATTTATTTCTTTTCTTTTTTAACATAGGCTATTTCGCGTATTTTTTCTTTCGAAACCAAACCAGTAACAAGCCGGCTAAGATAACCACTAAAACAGGAACAACCACATTTATTACCTGAATTAAAACCCGGTTGTTGTTTACAAGTGTACTGTTTAACAGGCGAAGTTTAACCTCTTTCGACCGAACCGAGATTAACGAAGAGCCGTCGGTCAGGTAGTTGATGGCATTCAGCAAAAATTCTTTATTTCCAAAGGTTTCTTTGGTAAACTGGTCGTAACCCAGGGGCAGCGGATAACCGCCGGGGATTTTAAACTGGTTGCGAATGATATCGCCATCCGAAACAACAATCATGGCTGTTTGAGTGCTGTGATTTTTAAACCCAATCTCTTTTGATTCCATCAACGAAGGCGGGATGCGGTTGTCGTAAAACGATTTAAAGGTGCCTTCCAGCAGCACGGCCAGCGTTTTGGGAGGCCCTTTGTAAAGCGATTCGTTAGGCTTTTTACGCAACATGGAAAGCGAAATAACGGCCGGCATGTTAACCGTTCGCGAGTAGTTAGAACTTTGAAGCAAAATGGTTTTTTTCACCCCTTTAACCCTGTTGGTATCGATGCTGCTTACGAATTGCGTTTTAATGGCATTCAGGTTTCTTACGATGGGATGTTGTGAAATGGGAGTAATCAGCGGGAAGTAGTACCAGGGGAAAAAGCTGATTTGAGGCTGGTTGCCCATCATACCGGTTTTAAGTGGGATGGGCATGGCATTTAAATCCATGATCAAATCTTTGTTAAGCCGAACACCGTAGCCAAACAACTGATCTTGTAACCGCAAATTGGCATCGATAGCCACCGTGGAGGGTGAACTTTTGATGCTATCCATCGAAGCAATAACCGGGTCAATCAACCATAGTATTTTACCACCGTACATTAAATATTGGTCGATGATAAATTTATCTTTTTCCGAAAAGGCGGAATCGGGTTTAGCAATGATGATGGCTGCATATTTGGGCACGATTTCGTAATCGTTATGAATTGAATCTTTTAAAAAACGGTTGGTTAAAACGTTGATGTTTTCGTTAATGGCAACACGATCTACCACGTAATCCTGTTTCAGGGTTTGGGTAATGTCCCAGACCTCTTTTTCGCGCAACTCGCCATGACCTTCGATAAAAGCAATGTGCGGTTTCTTTTTACGGGTAATACGCTGTATGGCATTGATTAGCTTAAATTCGAGGTTTTCGATGGAGTGGTTAAGCACTGATTCCGGGGGTACATTGAGTTGGGCATCCAGCAATTCAATGGGAATCTCCTTTTCGCGATAGGTAACAATCGCCCCGGGGAAAATTACCTTTTGCTCCATCCCGTTTTTGGTGTTTACCTGCAGATTGGTGGGTTGCAGCCCCTGTTCCATTAATAATTTATAGGTGTCGTTACGCTCTTTGGCATTTTCACTTTCGGAAGGGTTAATAAATTCGTATTGGATGTTTTTATTGTAAGCTCTGAATTCATCCAGCAGCTCTTTGGTTTCCCGCCTAAGTCTTTTAAAACCTGCCGGGAAATCGCCATCGAGATAAACTCTGAAAAATACAATATCATTTAAATTGGTAAGGATGTCTTTGGTTGATGGCGACAGGGTATAACGTTTTTCGCCTGTCAGGTCAAACCGTGTAAACCAAACGGACCCGGCCATTCCGGCCATGACAATAACAGCCATTAACAGCAAAAGCTGGATATAATTCTGACGCCTGATATTTTTATTGTTTTTACCCATATTTACCATTTACGAACCGAGAGTGAAAACTTCGTTAAAAACAAAAACAGTCCGATAATACTAAAAAAGTATATAAGATCTCGCGTGTCAACCACTCCCCGGCTGATGGAGCTGTAGTGGTCGGAAATGCCCAGCGATTTAATAAACAGATCGATGCTCCCAAACCATTCAAGGGAGTAGATAAACTCGAAGCCCAGATACATAAAGGCACTAACAACAACAGCCAGCACAAACGATACTACCGGGTTGTCGGAAATGGAAGAGGAGAATATTCCGATGGAAGTAAAAACAGCCCCCAGCAGGAAAAGCCCGATAAACGAACCCCAAAAGCCTCCCGAATCGATGTTGCCGGATGGAATTCCCAGACGGTAAACGGTGATATAATAGACCAGCGTTGGTATCAGCGAAAACAGAACCAGTGTAACGGCCGCCAGGTATTTTGCCCACACGATTTGAAAATCGGAAAGCGGCCGGGTAAACAGCAGTTCGATGGTGCCGCTTTTTCGTTCGTCGGCAAAGGAGCGCATGGTAACGGCAGGCACCAAAAACAGGAACACAAAAGAGCCGATAATAAAAAGCCCGTCAAGGTTGGCGTAGCCGTAGTCTAGTATGTTTGACTCCGATGGAATCACCCACAAAAACAGCCCGGTAATGGCAAGAAATATAATAATGACCATATATCCTGTCAGTGAACTTAAAAAACTCCGTATTTCTTTAAGGAACAGTGCCCACATATCCGCTTGTTTTTGGAAAAGCAAAAATAGTAACTTTTAGCTGTTAACGCGTTAAAAGGTGTTAAGATACGCTGCTAAAAGTATATCAGAAGTCTCAAGTTGCC
>QMPP01000259.1 GCA_003650425.1 Bacteroidota bacterium
CGGAAAAACAGTAAGTTTAAAACCTATTCGCTGGGAATGAAACAGCGTTTGGCTATTGCTGCCGCGCTGCTTGGAGACCCGGAAGTGATGATTTTAGACGAACCCACCAACGGGCTTGACCCGACCGGAATTGTTGAAATTCGTGACCTTATCGTTTCCATTGCCAAACGCGGTATGACCATTGTGCTGGCCAGTCATTTGCTGGACGAAGTGGAGAAGATTTGTACCCATGTTGTTGTGTTGGAAAAGGGGAAGAAATTACATGCCGGCCGGGTTTCAGATGTTTTAAGCTCTTCGGTAATCATGGAGCTGGCGGCTTACAATATGGATAACCTTCAACAGGCGTTGGAGGAGGAGGAGTTTGTTTCTGCTATCCGTTTTGAAAATGATTTATTGATTGCCGAGCTTACCCGGAAAGTGGAACCTGCCGAGATAAACAGGCTGCTGGCAAACAAAGGAATTTATGTAAGCCACCTCACCTCCCGTAAAAAATCACTTGAAAATTATTTTCTCGAACTTTTATCAGAACAAAATGTTTAGATTAATTAAAATAGACTTTTATAAATACAGTAAAAGCCGCACCTTTTGGGTTTTGTTTATTACCTATGTAGTTACCATGACCGCTTCTATTGTGGGTATTGAGCAGTTTTTAAACAGTGCAGTACTGTCGAAAGCCGGCAGCGATTCAGCCGTGCCCATACCAAAGTTCTCATTCTATGCTTTTCCGTACGTTTGGCACAATATGGCCTACCTGGCGGGGATGTTTAAAATATTTTTAGCGCTCATTATCGTGTTTTTTGTTTCCAACGAGTTTTCATATCGCACCATGCGGCAGAATGTGATGAACGGTATGAGCAGAAATCAGTTCGTGTGGTCGAAAGTGATTTTCGTGGTGCTGCTATCGCTGGTTGCCACTTTGATACTCTTTTTCCCTTCACTGGTAATGGGAATTATTAAAACCAAAGTCCTTACCTGGGAATTGGTTACCCGGAAACTGTTTTTTCTGCCAGCTTATTTTTTGGAGCTAACGGCATTTGGAAGTTTTGCACTTTTTATAGCTTTTTTGTTACGAAGGTCAGCTTTGGCAATTGGCTTGCTCTCTTTTTATTATCTAATCCTGGAACGAATAATTGCCTATAAATTACCCGATGAGGTAGCCGCTTTTTTGCCTGTAAAAGCCATGGGTAACTTGATAGATGTTCCCAATTCAGCCCTTATGAAATTGTTTGGTGTAAATTTTAGAGAATATGTTGCAACACAAGATGTTTTGGTTAGCTCAGCCTGGATGATTATATTTGTTGCAGCAGCTTTTCTGCTTATACGAAAACGGGATATTTAAAAGTTTAATGAAGTTGTTTAAAGTTAAAATACTTTTTTATCAATAACATCTTGTAAATCAGAAAATAAATTTATGCTGAGATATAACTACTTGAGATTTTTTGTTTTCCTGGTACTAATCCTTTTGGTTTTATTCCAGGGATGTACATCAACTCAAACCGGTATTAATGACAACTCGGTTATAACGGATAATAAGTATGACAGTGAGTTTTCTAATAAATCAGTATCGGATGATATTGAGCGGGTTTCAATGGCGGTTCATAAACTAAATGTGGTAGCCTTTTACATGACCTACGAGTTTCCTCCCGGAGCTATACAGAATGAATCAAGACTCAATGAAGGAAATCTTATTATTAAGTCGTCTTCAAGCAGTATGAGTACACAATCAGTAGCAGGAACCGCAACGGTAGTCTATAATAATAATCTTTTATTGGGGATGCTGACTTGTAACCACATTATTGATTTTCCTGACACGATCATAGTGTGGTACCGTAGCAAAGTGCAGGGAATACGTGCTATTGCTGTTAAAGTAAAGCAGAATAACTTTGTGTTAGGTTTGCCGGATGGAGATGAGGTGGAAATTGTAGCGGTTGACAAACGAAATGATATTGCTTTGTTGAAACAACGAGTTGATATAACAGGTGCCTCTATCAAGGTATTGAACTACCCTTTGGGAAAGGTAAAAGACCTGGACTGGGGCTCAAGGGTTTTTATAGTTGGGTATCCTTTGGGTAACCTAATGGTTACAACCGCTATTGTTAGTAAACCTCGAAGTGCCGGCAGCAGTAAATTCTTAACCGATGCGGTTTTTAACAAGGGAATCAGCGGCTCACCGGTGCTGGCCATTCGTGACGGAGTGCCCAATTTCGAGCTGGTAGGCATGGCTGCTTCAACTTCGGCAAAAAGTATCTACTATTTAAAACCTGCCGATGAAGAACAGTTATATCAAAATAACGAGGTTTACCATGATGATGCTATTGTTGCCAGCGAGCGAATGATCAATTATGGCGTTACCTATTCTGTTTCCATTGATGAGATAAGACGCTTTCTTCGTTCAAACAAAGCATTGCTGGAATCGGAGGGCTTTATCATGGATAGGTTTTTTAAGTAGTGGTTAACAATAGTAAAGTTCCTTTCGGAAGGAAAAGTTAATTTGGTAAATGACTTTGCAAAATAAAAACAGCCTATCTTTGCCTGAAATTAAAGAAAAGCTAATGGCGAACAAACCCCTGATATTAATAACAAATGATGATGGATACGAAGCCGATGGCTATCGATTATTGGTTGATTTGATGAAAACGCTTGGCGATGTGGTGGCTATTTCCACTCTGGAGAGTACCTCTGCCATGGGACATGCGGTAACAATGAATTTGCCGCTGCGCTTAAATAAAATAAAGGATGAACCAGGGTTTATCGAGTATATTTCCAATGGGACACCTGCCGACAATATTAAGATGGGAAAACATCTTTTACTCGACAGATTACCTGATTTAGTGGTGTCGGGAATTAACCATGGCTCCAATGCAGCTATCAATATTATCTATTCAGGTACCATGGCGGCAGCGCTGGAAGCTGCCATGGACGGGATACCGGCTATTGGTTTTTCGCTGGCCGAATATGGCCAACATCCTGACTTTAGCCATGTTTCGGAGTTTGTGCTAAAGATTACGAAAAGAGTATTAAATGATAGTCTTCCGGAGGGTATTGCCCTGAATGTAAATATTCCTAAAAAAACGGATGCACCTGTTAAAGGTATTAAAATTGCCCGTCAGGCCAAAGCCACCTGGAAAGAGACCTATGAAGAGCGTACTGATCCGTTTGGCCGTAAATATTATTGGATGTCAGGCGTGTTTTTGGATGGCGACAAGCGCGTTGACACCGATGAAAAAGCTATGGCAGATAATTATGTAGCTGTTGTACCTGTGAAGTTCGACTTTACCGCTTCGGATTTATTGGATAAATTAACTTTTTAATGATGCTGAATAAAGATAATTACTGGACCGGCCTTTTAATTGGGATAGCAGCAACGGTGGTGTTTTACGGTATTTTATACGGTGTTAATCTGTTGGTAGTTCAAACGTTGGGAAGGCCAATGGTGGAAAAATCACATTATTTAATGTTGTTATCCGTTATTCCAAACCTCCTGTTATTACGATATTATCTTGTACGGAAAAAGTTTACAAAAACGGGATTGTCGATTTTAACCTTAACACTACTTTTTGTGTTACTCTATTTTATTAACTATTTTCAAAACCCACAGTAAAAGTGAAATATTATCTTATTGCCGGTGAAGCTTCGGGCGATTTGCACGCCTCTAACCTTATGAAAGCCATCAGGCAAA
>QMPP01000260.1 GCA_003650425.1 Bacteroidota bacterium
AATAAATTCCATTATTTCCCTCTTTGGAGGGAAAACAAAGGAGGATCAATTAAAAAGATATTTGTTTTCTGATTTACAAGGTATTTCATAATCATCCACGTAGTTAACTTTAAACAACTTCATCTATATTACCCTGCAATGAACACTCTATTTCACCGAGACAAGCAAACTTCCCTTAAATGAAACATCAATAATACACTCTCCCGGATTTAACTTTTTGATAATATTGTTATGCACGTAATCGTAAACCGTGTAGGCTTTGTTACTACCCAACCCTTTTAAGGTAATCTTCCCATCCCATTGCCCGGCATAAAATGCATAATACAAAACCCCATCCTTCTCAATAACATGGGTTTCAGGCTTATCAAAACCAATATCGTAAAGATTACCAAGATACTTTCCTTTTGAAAGCATCATCGTGTTATAAAGCCCAAACCATTTTTTCCAGACCTTTTCTTTTTCAGGGGTAAGCAGGTAGCTGCCTTCGGCATAAGGATTATCTTCGGGCCAGGTAAACTTTGTACCCAACACGGCTCCCACGCCAAAAGAGGTGGCAAAATCGTTACCATTATCACTTAACTCAACATGATCACCATAGTAGGCCAAATCAGGATTAAGGGCATGATAAACCTTTCCTTTCAGCCTGATTTGCCACGAACTCGTGGGGTCAGAGCTGACAGCCTGATTCATCCCCTGAAGGTTGTAAAAATTAACACAACAGCCACAGGGACAGTTCTCGATAACTGCACTTTTTTTCTTCGCCAACCCGGTTTTATATACCATCTTGAAAAAATCAGGAAGCTTTTGTGGTGCCAGCTCCGGATTATCATGGTTAATTTTCCAGTTATAATCGGGTGGCACATCGTTCATGTGTTGCCCATCCATCTTGAGCCCATCAAAACCCCACTCGTCAAAAAAGAGATTCAACACCTTTTTAGTCTCGGAATAGGTTAAATCCGACAGTGGCGACATGTAATATGCATCCCACCAGGTGATAAAACGGGGGCTGGTATCTTCGTTAAAGAGTAAAATATCGTGATAATGATTATTCCATAACGGGGTGCAGGGGTCGAGTGCCAGCGGTGCCCACCAAAGTTTGGCTTTTAATCCGTTATCGTGAATTTTCCTAACGATCTGCTTCATGGCTTTGTTGCCGGCGGGAAACCGCTTAGGATTAACATTCCAGTTACCTTCACCCATTTGATAACCATCATCAATCACAGCCCATTTAATCCCCAGTTCCTTTACTTTTGGAAGGGTTCCAATCACTTCGTCTTCGGTAAATTTCCGTTCATAACCCCAGGCACACCAAACCGGCTCGTAAGCTGCTTCGGGAGATTTGGTGAGCTGAACGCCATTTTTCTGCATGAACTGTGAAAATTCCCGCAAAGCACTAAAGGCATCACCATGATGAATCAAAACAAATGTTTCGGGAGTTGACAATTCCCCCCCTGCTTCCAACTCATACGGCTTTTTAAAAGATTTTTCAACAGCAACCTCTGCATAGTTGGCGTTTTCCATACTAACCGGAACAGACACCAACTCGGGATGTGGCGAAGCATGGCCGACTGCCAGCCCAATATCTCTTCGCCAGACATCTGAAACGGGAATACCACCCCCGTAATCGGAGTTATTCATCCCCATATAATTTCGCTGATAAAATCCTTGTTTTACAGGCAAAATCCAATCGGCTCGCACTTCGGTTGACTGTCCCTGGAACGACCAAAATAGCGAATCTCTGCCCTGTAAAATTCTATAGTTGTTATTCACCCATTTTTCAATGAACACCGGTTTATCTCCCTTATTGATATAATTTACATCGAACAGCGCCATGGATGGAAAATTTTTATAAACTTTTATGGTAAGATGCTTTTCGATTGATAATCCATCTGCCTTGTAGAAACCCGTGAAACTGTAGGCTGTCCCGTTACCTAAATTACTTTCTATCTTTTTTTGGCTGAAAGAGCGACTTTCAAAATCGGCAATAACATGCCCGTTAACCACAAGATATTCAGAGGGGGCATTACCAAACGAGAGAGGTGCTTGAAGTTTTTCACTAGATTTAATACTGGCTCTCAAATGGCCATCAACAGTAATAGTCAGGTTACCACTATGAATAGAGGTGGTCTTTATTTTGCATCCGGTGATGAAAAACAACATGAGGAGGGCGGCGAAAAGAGTTATATTTTTCATGTGTTTGTCATTTTATATTTACTTATCCCATGTTCAGGCATCTAGTTTATAACCAACCTACTTTACAATAACCTTTCGCGAAAAGGAAGCTTCGCCGTTATTAACGGTAACGATGTATAATCCGGTTTTTAATGCTGTTGTATTTATACTTATCTGCCGGTAAAAGCTACCGGAATCCACTATCTGCCCCGTTAAACTCATCATGCTATAAGTTTTTATTTTATTATCTGATGCTTTTAAATAAACCGGATTGCCCTTTTCAACGGGATTCGGGTAAATGATAAAACCTGAATTTTTATTCCGATTGATGATGCCCAGATGGTTTTCAGTTCCAAGATATTCGATTGCCTGCCCCTCCACCAACCTGTCCGATTCGATGGTAAGCGCGGGCTGACTACCCCCGGCAGAAACCGGGCAAACAAGGCTATCGCCGGGCAAGAGGTGTTTTAACGAAACCGTTGAACGGATACCATCAACAGTAACGTAAGCATCATAATAAAACGGAGCTACTCCCACATTTTTAACGGTTACGATTGAAGAGTCCTGTTTCGATAAAAAAGAGGTAATCTTAAATAGATAACCGGCTGCCATAGATGCCTGCTTAATACGGGCAGGTGTTTGATAAATCGCCTGATCGTTTCCAATGATGAAGGTGATGTGAAAATCGTTGGCAAAATACTCGAAAGGTTTGCCGTAGGGGCCATCGGGATAGTCGAGTACATGTTGCTGGTCGTAACTTGTGTAATAGCTGAACTCTCCTCCTGCCGGTGCTACCTGATAGCGATTACGGCCAAAGAAATTCCAGCTTTCGGTATTGTACTCACCCGGTTCATCAAAGCCCTCGTGCATAAAAGAGTCATCAAACAAGCCGAAGGGAATATCAAGCAGCGCGGGAACCTCGGCAAAGGGCGAGTATTTATCGGAAGCGGCATCGATTGAAATCATAAAGGGCGTGGTTATAAAAGTGGTGTCTAAATGGTTGAAGAATGATTCCTGAAACGCCTTTGAAGGAAAAGTCTGCCCTAAAATAAAGGGCCCATCGTAGATATGATATTCAGCCCACAAGCCGAAGCCCACTTCAACAAAAGCCAAACGCGGGTCATTGTCGTAACGTTGGGCAAAATGCGTGTAAAAGTCAAGGGTAAAATCCTTTAGCTCCTGGTTTGTCCAATCTGGAAACCAGGTAGTTTCACCTTCGGAGATACCTTCCGTTTCGTGATAATCGGGCAGAGCCTTGATGTAATCCGGAACCGAAGTCTCCTCGCCAACATAAACATACCTAAACCGAAAGATAGCCTGATGGTGACGGGAGGCAATGTCGTTAAGTTTACTCTCCACCTTCGACCAGTCGTAAACTTCCTGTTCCGACACTACATCGTTAAACAGCATGTAGGAAAACTCCAAGGAGGTGGCATCCTGAATTTTATTTTGATATTGATCCTGCCAAAACACGATACCCGTCATGGG
>QMPP01000261.1 GCA_003650425.1 Bacteroidota bacterium
AATCAATTTAGTAAGTTCCCTTGCTTCCTGCCAGATTTCCAGGTCTTCAAAGTGATCGATTTTCATTTTAGAGATGTTTGGGGTTTGGGGTTTGGGGTTCAGGGTTTGGGGTTTGGGGTTTAGAGTTCAGCGTTTGCCCTGCGGGCGTTTGGGGTTTAATCAAAAATAATTCTAAAATCTCAAATCACTATTCTCTATTTTTAAATCTTCGTGGGATTTCTCCATTCCGCTATCGCTACAGTCGAAATGATGCGAAATGTAAATCAGGGTTTTGTGTTGAAGTGAAAAATGAATAGTTAATAGTGAATAATGTAAACTCCTCCCATTACTTTTCACTTTTCATTTGTTGGTATTTGGCGTTAAGGCGTTTGGGGTTTAGGGTTTAGTGTTCAGCGTTTAGTGTTCAGCGTTTGGCGTTTGGGGTTCAGCGTTTGTTGAAGTTAATGTTATTTACTCGCGAGTTTATTAAAAAAGCCTGCTATTGCATTTATGGCATCCGAAACGGTTTCTTCACTTTTGACCGGAATTTTTAAAGTGGTCTGCCCTGTTTTTTCGTCTTTCTCCACAAAGTCCGAAACTTTTATTTCTCCTTGTTGCAGTGCGACAAAAGCGGAACCGATTTTTTCCATGAAACCAAGTCCGGTCTTAATTAGCTCGTCCATTTGAATTGATGCTGCTGAACCGGAAATGGCTTTTTGTTTTTTTTCAGTTTCTGTAAACAGGCTTTTTGTTTTTTCAGATTTTGAACTTCCTGTTGGTATTTCCGGTTCTATTTCAGACTCATCGTACAAATCAACAAATGTACGTACCTGAGGTTCTTCTTTCGGCACTGTCGTGAGTTCGTCAACTGTTTGCATCAACTTACCGAATTTCTTATTGTCTAAAACAATCCTGTCTTCACCTCCGTCAAGCACTCCTGAAAAGAGTGATTTTTTTACACCAATCACGCTTAGGATACGTTGTTCAATTGTGTCTTTTGCAACAAAGTTGATGACCTGTACATTTTTTTGTTGCCCGAGACGATGCACCCTGGCGATACGTTGTTCCAATACAGCAGGATTCCAGGGAAGATCCAGATTGATTATGATATTGGCCGATTGCAGGTTTAGTCCCACCCCGCCTGCATCAGTTGAAAGAAATACCCGTTTTGAGATATCACCTTGAAAGCTATCAATCAGTGTTTTTCGCTTCATCGACGGAATACCTCCGTGTAAATACTCGTAGCCGATGTTCATTTTTTCCAGTTCAGCAGCTACAAGGCGGGTCATCCGTTCCCACTGGCTGAAAATAACCACCTTTTCTTCACCACTGTCAAAAATATCTTTCAACACGACCAGCAATTCTGTAATTTTTGTGTCGTGACGCGTTTTTTCATCGAGGATATAAGTACTATCGCATACCATTCTCATACATGCCAGCGATAATAAAAGACGTTTGCGGTCTTTTTCGCTAAGAAATCCCTGACGACGCCACTTTAACGCGAGTCGTGACACCGTGGTATTATAGTCATCATGAATTTCCCACTGTTCTTTGGTAATGTCAATAAAATAATATTTATCCGTTCTTTCGGGTAACTGATTTAATATCTCTACTTTGGTACGACGAAGCAGGATATCTTTTAACACATCATTGATTTTATTTAAATCGTGGTAACCGATAATTTTCCCTGTGCTATCGGTGGTTTGATGATTGTCGAGAAACCTGAACAATGCACCCAGTCTGAAAGGGTCGATGAACTCAACAATAGAATAAAGCTCTTCCAGTTTATTTTCGAGAGGTGTTCCCGTAAGGACAATAGCATATTGGGATTGAAGTTTTTTAAGATTTTTTGCTGTTTTGGTTTTCCAGTTTTTGATGCGTTGAGCCTCGTCGAGAATTACCATATCAAATCCGGCTCTGTTGATATATTCCACATCGTGCAGTGCAACACCATAACTGGCAATTTTATAGAACGAATCATCAAGGTATTGAAATTTACGTTTATCAATATGACCCTCGATAACTTTTATACTCCTGTCCGTGAATTTTTCGATTTCATTTTTCCACTGATACTTCAGAGAGGTAGGACAAATTATCAATACATTACTTACTGAAAATTCTTTTGCCAGCAATTCGGCAGTAGCAATAGCCTGAATGGTTTTTCCAAGACCCATATCGTCGGCTAACAACACCCTCCCGGCCCGAGCGGTAAATAAAACCCCTTCACGCTGGTATGGATAAAGGCTGCCTTTTATCAAACTGTCAAAATAACGACTGTGGATACCTTGGGGAAAAAGCCGGTTGATTTTTTCATTACGATAGTTGTTATCTCTTACGTCAATAATATAGTCCAACGCATCCTGATAAACTCTGAAATCCTTATTAATTTTGAGAACCGCATCCATGAATTCACCGAAATAATGATACGCCTCCGGTTTCAGGTAATTTTGTGCATCGAAATAATTTTTGGCGATATGAGTAATCTCTTCAGCGTTGTCGGTTCCTATTCTTAAAAATACTTTTCGCTCCTTACCATATTTTAAACTTACCGAAGAATAGGCACGTTGATAACCCTTTTTCCAATATTTGTTGTTTTTAGGATTATCTTTAAGTTGTTTGAGGACAAATTCAATGTGTTTGCACGTTCCCAGTCCGTTTTTCTTAAAATCGGGGCAAGAACAAAAGTTCATTCCAAACTCATAATCACGGATGGCTACTTTGTATTCGTTATCGCTTTCCGGATTATAAACCAGAAAATCGGAAAATACAGGATGGCCTCCTACATTACGAACAGTGAAGTTTTGCTTGTATGCAAATTGCTTTCGTAAAGCTACCTGCCACTCCTCAAGAGAAAGGTTATCAGGCTTATGGTAATATGGAACTCTTTTTTGTTTCATTGGTTACAACAAGAAAGGAAAATCTGTTAGTTTATTAACAATTTGAATTTAAAGGTTTGGCGTTCTAAGTTCAGGGTTTTGTTCAAATCAATAAACTATTATTAAAAGCATATTTGGTAAATTTGCTTTCAGGCTTTGGTGTGAGCCGCATGATGTAAAGATAATGAATTTTGTGATTTCTGTGAGAATTTGAGCCTTTGGAAAATAATACTTTATTTATTTAAACAGATGCTCGCAACATCAACCCCTGTACTCTTTCTCTCTCTCGTTTTCACAGCTTCGCCTCCTAAGTCCCAAACTGTTTTCGTAAGGAACTGAAAGAGGGTTTCTTATGTTTGTTGTGCTTTACTCCTTTTCCCAGAGTAAAAGCACCTCGTTTTCAGGTTTTGTTTTTAACAAATTCCCGATTTCCGAAAGAGATAATATCTCGTAACGTATTTGTCGCTCGAGCAATTTTTCTACCTTTAAAATAAGCTCCAGCAGATAATCTTTATTAAATCCGTTTCCTACAAAAAGCAGGTCGATAATTTTGCTGTCAACACCCCGTGCCAGCGACCCGGTTAAGTAAACCTTGTCAAGGCCGTTTAACTTATGAACCACTTTCTCGATAATTTGGTCTAAACCGATGTATTTCATTAGTAAGGAGTTCAGATCGGAAAACAGCGGGTGTTTTGTGTTGGTATGATAAATCTTTTTATTTCCCTGTGTTTCGGCCACGAGAAGGCCGGCTTTTTCAAAGCGGTTAAGCTCCTGCCTGATGGCATT
>QMPP01000262.1 GCA_003650425.1 Bacteroidota bacterium
CCCTTCCACCTCTTCGGGTTTAATTTTCTGCACACAATAATCGTAACTAAAATTGGGGCCTCCACCCGTAGTAGCTTTGTACTTATCGATAGCTTTAAGCCAGTTTAAGGGGTTCTTTAAAAAAGCCACCGGTGGCATACCAATATTAATAAGGCCTAAAAAAGCCGCCTGGAAAATACCACCAATCAGGCCCATATCATGAAAAATCGGCAGCCCGTTCATCCCTACGGTATCGCGGCTAAAGCCAAACGAACGGCGAATAAAATCGGAATTATAAATAATATTCTCGTGCGTTATCATCACCCCTTTTGGGTTACCCGTGGAGCCCGAAGTATATTGAATAAAAGCCACATCATCGGGTTTCGGAAATGAGGTTATGGCGCGGGGTGTACTGTTGGTGCTAATCTCCTCATACTTTAACCACTCCATGCCAACCAGCAACGCATCCTCCGAAAAATTACGCTCAATCGTGCCAAACACCTCTTCGGTAACCAGCCCGGCCGCAGCACCCGAATCTTCAATCATGGCATGTATCCTGTCCATCTTTCGGTTGCGCCGCGGAGGATACGCCGGAATAGCCACGAATCCGCCGTAAAAACAACCGTAAAGTGCCGCAATATATTGCAGCCCCTGCGGAAATAACAGCAGCACCCGGTCGCCCCTAACCAGCTTTTTCGACAGTGTCTCGGCAATTGACCTCGCAACCCTGTCAAGCTCCTTAAAAGTAAACATCTCCGTTTCGTTAACGCCATCGCCAAGATACCTGTAAACCACGTGATCCGGTTGCGCCACGGCTCTTTTGCTAATAATCTCCACCAGCGATTCACTCTCGCGAATAATAGAATCCGGGTTGTCTGCAAGATAGGTGTATGCCATAAACTTTGGTTTTGCACAAAAATAAGGTTTGTTTCCGATAATTAAAGTAATCGGAAAATAATTTGTTTCAGGGCGGCTAAACCGGGCTGTCCGTTGTAGCCCCGACCCAGCAGGCCGTGTTCCGTAACGCGGTGGCGGTAGCTCCCGTTGGTCGCTCCACCACCACTACTCCACATCGGCCTGCCAGGTCGGGGGCTGCCACTTCCATCCCTGCCGCGGGCAGTATCATTAGCTAATTCATCAAAAAAAATTATATTTGTTGAAAACTGTCAGGTTATGAAAAAATCAATTAGCGAAAATTACGATTACGTCATCGTTGGCTCCGGTTTTGGAGGCTCCGTTTCAGCCCTGCGGCTTAGCGAAAAAGGATACAAAGTGCTGGTTATTGAAAAAGGAAAATGGTGGAAACCCTCCGATTTTCCCAAAACCAACTGGAATCTCCGTAAATGGCTCTGGATCCCATCCCTTCGATTTTTTGGTTTTTTTAAAATGACCTTTCTAAAACACGTGGGAATCCTTAGTGGCGTGGGCGTTGGGGGTGGTTCGCTGGTATATGCCAACACTCTTCCCCGGCCAAAAGATGCCTTTTTTAAAAGTGGTAGCTGGAAAGGAATTGCCGACTGGAAATCCGAATTGGAACCTTTCTACCGTGAAGCCGAGAAAATGCTGGGCGCTACCACCAACCCCAAACTTTTTGATGCCGACAACGCGTTGAAAGAGGTGGCCACTCAAATGGGACACCAAAAAGAGTTTGAACCAACCGATGTGGCGGTTTTTTTTGGAGAACCTGAAATAACCGTCCCCGATCCTTTTTTTAACGGGAAAGGACCCGAACGTTCAGGATGCACCCATTGCGGTGCCTGCATGACCGGATGCCGTTACAACGCTAAAAATACCCTTGATAAAAACTACCTTTATCTGGCCATGAATCTCGGTGCCGAAGTAGTAGCCGAACACATCGTTACCGATGTAAGGCCTGATGGAGCCGGTAACGGATCAGACGGGTATGTTGTCAGCTTTAAAAAAATGACCGGCTTGTTTTCTAAATCCAAAACGGTTAAAGCCAAAGGCGTTGTTATGGCTGGCGGTGTATTGGGCACCATTCGTCTGTTGCTCGATATGAAAACCAAAGGGCTTCCCAACCTGAGCCATAAAACCGGCGACGATATCCGTACCAACAACGAAAGTTTGATTTTGGTTCACTCCAGACAAAAAGAAAAAAAATTCTCCGAAGGAGTAGCCATCGGCTCAATTTTTCCGCCTGATGAAGATTCGCACGTAGAGCCGGTACGTTACGGCTCCGGCTCAGGGTTTTTTAAACTAATGGGAGTCCCCATGATTCTCGGGAAAAACGGCTTTACCAGAACCATCAAGTTGCTGGGGCATTTTATAGCTCACCCGGCCTCCTCTTTCAGAATCTATTTCTCAAAAAACTTTGCCGAAGAGTCGGTTATCCTGCTTTTTATGCAACATCTCAACAGCACCTTGCAATTTAAAAAGGGACTCTTCAATTTGGGCTCCCGCGTTTCAACGGGCAAAGCACCTTCCTCTTTTATTCCCAGAGCAAAGGAGCTTGCCGTGCGCACGTCGCAAGTTATCAACGGTAAGCCTTATGTTATGACCACCGAGGTGCTATTTGGTATTCCCACTACTGCCCACATTCTGGGAGGAGCTGTTATTGGCGAATCTTCAAAAACCGGCGTGATTGATAAAAATCATCGCGTTTTTGGTTATGAAAACATGTATGTTTGCGACGGCTCCGCCATTTCGGCCAATCCGGGAGTAAACCCCAGTTTAACCATCACGGCCATGTCAGAAAGAGCCATGAGTTTGATTCCTGAAAAGAGGGAACAACAAAAAAAATAAAAAAAGAGAGACAGCATCAACTGGCAGCCCCTCTTTAATAATACCACATTATAATTTACTTTTACCGGCTAATAATTCCACCGTTAACTGCGCTAATTGTTTTAGTACATGTGCCTTGAGAACAACTTGTGCAGTACCAACCGTCTTCATTTTCCTTAGGGGAACATTCTCCTGCTGAACCGGAACCGGTACTTGTACATCCTGAGCATGTACAACCATATCCCTGAGAAGAAGAACCTACTTCACCTCCTTGAAATTTAGCCTCGTAAAAATTTCCCGATGACAATATCAATTTAATTCTGGAGGTTGCATCAGCAGATTCATCTACACCGGTAAGAAAATATTTACCATCATTTATTTCGATGGAAACATTATCAAACGAAAGGTTTAATGATGAGCCGGTATTAATGGCATCTTCCCAATCCGATACTTTTTCATTGATATTAGCCACCAAAACAAAATTACCGTTAATCACTTGCCCGATTATTGTATCAAAGTGATCGGGAGAAGTCTTATTGGATACCTGACCTGAATTATTATCTGAAGATAACGAATTACTTTTTTCCTGACAACCAACTAACAAGGTGATTGACAGCAATACACTGATTAAAAAACAACTTAATTTTTTCATAATTTTATAGTTTATAGTTTAGTTAAATAAAAATATAAGGCGGTATTAACTTTTCAAATGTAAGAAAAAAATTACATTTGTTAAAATAAAATATAATAAACATGGCTAAATCCTATTTTGATGTGCTGACTCCCTGAAATTGTTTATACCAGTCGTACCCCGACTTCAAGTCGGAGTACGACTACACGACTACAAACACTCAAAACCGGAAGGCGACTACCCATGTTCGTTTAAATAGTTTGCTGCAACATTGC
>QMPP01000263.1 GCA_003650425.1 Bacteroidota bacterium
AGTTTGTGTTGGGACTTAAAACAGATGATTTTCTAACAAGGGTATGGTCTTTGGTGGCGTTGGTAACTCCGGCCACATCCCAGCCTGAACCGGGGTCGGAGCCATCTTCGCCAACGGCATCAATCAATGTAAAAGTGCCTGTTCCGTCGTCTTTGGCAAGGCCAACGGCATCGTCGCCATTCCATGTTGCTGAACCCCAAATAATATCACCTACTGAAACAATAGAGGCGTCGGCACCGGAATTATAAATTACATAAACATCACCGTTGGCAAGTGTTCCGCTTAAGCTTAAAGTGCTCTCCGGCCAATTTCCACCGTTGGATATTTTCCAAATTTGGTAGTTTGATAAGTCAATAGCAGCACCGGTTCCATTAAAAATTTCCAATGCTTTATTGCTGCCTGACCCTTCGATATATTCTGAAATAAACAAGTCGGGTGCACCAAATACCACGGTAGTTGTTGCACTTGCCGTTGGAACCGTACCGTCAACTTTATAATCAATGGCTGTACCTGAATTGGTGTAAGGGTATATTGCAAAATAGTACTGCGTATTTTGAGACAACCCATTCCATCTGTATGATTCTGCGCCATGCGCAATGTTTACCTGTCCTGAGCCATCTGACACATCGGTGTCATCGCTTTGCGAGGTTCCATCTACAGGTGCGGAAAAAGTACCGGTGGTATTGATAAACACCAGATAACCATCGGCAACAACCGCTCCGTCGTTATCGTTCCATGTAAGCGGAATGGTGGTGGCACCTGCTTCGTCGGCAGCAAAATCCGAAACGTGATTGGAAGGCTCGTTTTTAAAGGTAGTGGCATCGTCTGTTGTTCCCGAAGAATAATTGGTTGAACCATCCACCGACCAGGCTTTGTAATAATAGTATGTGCCGGGTGTAAGTCCTGTATGATTATAGGAAGTTCCGTTTGCGTTGTAGATTACTGTTCCACCACCGGCAATGGTATTTCCTGCCGCATAACTTGTACCATCGGCCGGGATACCAAAAGTACCGTCAGAGCTCCATGCTACCATCACGTCATCACTATTTCCGCTTTGAGTCCAGGAAAGATCGATTTCAGTAGTGGAAACAGCGGCTGAAACAAAATCAGTTGGATTATCAGGGCCGGAAGCGCCAAAACCTGTCCAGGTTATATCATCAACAATAACCTGTTTAGATGTAATATCGTCAATTCTTATAACAACATTTCCTGAAATATTTATATTATCAACAGTAAACAAATGCTCATTAAAATCATCAAATGGAGTTGAAGTTCCATAAGAAACATCGTTGATAAACAATTCAACTTGCCTGTTGCCTGATCCGGTAAAACCTTTGTAAAGCTTAACAGAAAAGTTGCCAATACCTCCCGGAATAGTTTCGGAATACACCTTACTACTTGAAGAAGATCGTCTTAACATTAAAGCCGGAAGCGTAATACCCGAACCATTCGCATCACCATTGGCATTTCTTGAAGCAACATAGTACCATGTAATGCCATTCTGTCCAACAAAATTATTGTCAGCATAGCTGCTAGTAGCATTTGAATTAGTAAAATCTTCCAAACCTTGTCCAAAACCAACACCACTTAATACCAACAAACCTAATAGAAAATAAATCTTTTTCATAATATTTTTATTAATTAATCCTGAACACATAAAACTGACATCTTTAACCGGATTATCGTTCGCAAAGAGCGAACTAAAATTTCCGATAATGTTCAATTTTATTGAATCGTTAAAAATAGGTTAGAAAAAGCAAATAGAAAAGTTTTAAGAAAGCAAATATTTAACAATTTTATAATCGCGTGTAGTTATTTAATAAGTGTATTAATAATAAAGATAACTGAACGTGGAGATAATATTGTGTTTTAGGCAAAATCTTAGCAAAAAAGCGCAATTGTCATTATAGGGAATGCCTGTCTTTGCCGGCAGAGAGGCTCAATTTTTGATATCCACTTGTGATTGCTAACCATGGACTAATTCAGGGTTGTTGATAAAGTGGCAACGCCCCGAAACGTAACACCCCGGAGTGTAGCAGAGCGAAACTCCGGGAATACCCAATAGAAAGAAGCAGCCCTGTAAGGGCGGCACGTTATAACACATTAAAACGTTTCGGGCTTTCAGCCCTCCTTTTGTTCTTCGCAAAATACCGGGGTTTCACCCCGGATTATAACATGAAACCCTTTCAGGGTTATATGCTGTTCCATACATGGTAAATGAATAATGGTTAATGGTTAATGATCGGTTGTCAAGCGTAAATTTTAATTCCTTCCGGCATAGTGGCCTTTTTTCCGGTTTGTCCAAGTTAGGACTTATAAAATCAATTGGGCTTTGGAATAAGAATTTATGGTTGAATCCGGTCATAAAAAAGTTTGAAAATTTGGCTACATCACACCATACTCGATAGCCAGCAAAAAAACAGAGAACAAATCAATGAGCCAAAGACTTAACGGAATCTCACTGTATTTGCCATTAACAACTTTGATGAGTGTATAAGCAAACAGACCATAAACCAAACCCTGCGTTAACGAATAGGTAAGCGGAATGAGCACGATGGTGAGGAAAGCGGGGATAGCCTCCTCCAGGTTTCCCCATTTTATTTTGTTTAGCGGGCCGGCCATAAATACTCCAACCAATACCAATACAGGAGCTGTAGCAATGGAAGGTATCAGTTCTGTTAGTGGCGAAAAAAACATAAAAGGCAGAAACAGTAATCCTGTCACTACGGCAGACAAACCTGTGTGCCCTCCTTGTGATATGCCTGCTGCCGATTCAACATAAGCAGTTCCGGCGCTGGTACCAAAAAGGCCTGCCAGTAAAGTGGCAAATCCATCCACAATCAACGATTTTTTCATATTTCGGGGTTCGTCGTTTTCATCTTTTAATCCGGCAGCCTCGGCCACCCCCACAAAGGTGGTGATGCTGTCGAACATATCCACAAACATCATGGCAAAAATGACGGGTATAAAAGAATATTTGAGTGATTCAATCATGTCGAGCTTAAAAAACCAACTAAAATCGGGGGCAGCGTAAAGCCCCTTCCAGTTAACCAGTGAGGCGACTCCATTATTAATCTCAGCAGCATTGCCCCACCAGCGTCCAATGGGGAAAGCCAGCAGGGTGGTTAAGATAACGCCTAAAATAAGGGCTCCCTTAACACGCTTCACCACTAAAATAATGGTAATGAACAGTCCTGCTAAAAAAGTAAGCGTGGCAGCATCGATATTCTTAACCCCGATGAGCGGGGCTTTGGCCACGATAAAACCGGCATTTACAAATCCTATTAAAGCAATAAAAATACCAATACCCACCGCCCCTGCAATACGTACTACGGGAGGGATGGCTTTTACAATGGCGTTGCGTATGTTAAAAACCGACAGCAGTACAAACACCACACCCGACCAAAATACGGCACCCAATGCCACTTCGGGTTTCACGCCCATACCCAGTACAATCGTATAGGTAAAATAGGCATTCAGCCCCATACCCGGTGCCACTAAAATCGGGTTTCTGGCATAGAGCCCCATGGCAATGGTAGAAACTGCGCTAAGTATTACGGTAGCCGTTAGTGCTGCGCTGTATGGCATTCCTGACTGAGCTAAAATAGTGG
>QMPP01000264.1 GCA_003650425.1 Bacteroidota bacterium
AAACAATATTCATACACACTTTCTAATAACCCGGGCCCCATTTCTTTGTGAACACTTACGCTGGCGTCAACAATTTGTCTTGCAATGGCATTTAACTTTTCTTTATTCATGGTTTTAGTTTTTTTACCGCTAAGGCTTTTTAACCGCTAAGACGCAAAGGCGCAAAGGTTTTTATATCGTCTCCGTGTCTTTCCGGTTTTTTCTTTCTTAGCGTCTTCGCGTCTTAGCGGTTCATTCTTTTCGCAGTTCATTTATTAATTATTTCTTAGCGTCTTCGCGTCTTTGCGGTTTTGTCTTGTTTATTCTTCAACTAAATTTATCCTCAACAATTTTTCCACCTCCTCAACAGTTAATCCTTTTCTTTTGGCGTAATCTTCCACCTGGTCGGGAAGGATTTTTCCAACGGCAAAATATTTTGCTTCGGGGTGGGCAAAATAGTAGCCGCTTACCGAGGCTGCCGGGTACATGGCATAACTTTCGGTTAAGGTGATGCCTGCATTTTTTTCCACCTCTAACAGTTTAAAAATCGTTGCTTTTTCCGAATGCTCAGGACAGGCGGGATAGCCCGGGGCAGGACGTATGCCGCGATATTTCTCCCTGATAATCTCTTTCACCGTCAGGTTTTCATCGGCAGCATAACCCCAAAACTCCTTACGAACACGATAATGCAGCAGTTCCGCCAGTGCTTCCGCCAGCCGGTCGGCCAGCACCTTCAACATGATGGCGCTGTAATCGTCGTTATCTTTTACAAACCTGTCAAGATGCTTTTCAATACCCAGCCCTGCCGTTACGGCAAACGCCCCCACGTAATCGGTCAGGCCGCTCTCTTTGGGGGCAATAAAATCGGAAAGCGCCAGATTGGGAATCCCCTCCTCCTTTTCCTCCTGGTTGCGCAGAAAATGAAAGTCGGTAATTTTAGTTTTATCATTATCAAAAACTTCCAGACTATCGCCAACGGCTACCGCCGGGAAAATACCAAACACCGCTTTGGCTTTGAGCCATTTATTGTTAATGATGTCATCCAGCATCCGGTTGGCATCCTCCAATAACTTTTTGGCTTCGCTGCCTTTAACAGGGTCTTTCAATATTTCGGGATAGCGACCGTTGAGTTTCCAGGCATGAAAGAAAAAAGTCCAGTCGATGTATTTTCTTATCTCTTCCAGCGGATAATCATCAAAAGTCTTTACCCCGGTGAAATTTGGTTTACTGATCACCGATTCATCCCACACCGTTTTAAGCTTGTTGGCTCGTGCCCTCGAAAGGGGAATGTATCTTTTTTGAGATTGATTACTCAAATGCTTTTCACGAAGTTGCTGATACTCTTTTTCAATGCTTTCGAGGTAAACCTTGCGGTCGGCGGGGGAGAGCAGTTTATTCACCACATTGATGACTTTGGAAGCATCTTTCACGTGGATTACCGGCTCGTCAAATTCGGGTTTAATTTTAACTGCCGTATGAACCGGCGAAGTGGTTGCCCCGCCAATCAGCAGCGGCAGGTTAAGATTTTTGCGTTTCATCTCCCTGGCCACATATACCATCTCTTCCAGCGAAGGGGTTATCAGTCCGCTTAGTCCTATAATGTCGGCATTCTCTTTTTGGGCCATCTCCAGAATTTTTTCTGCCGGAACCATCACCCCGAGGTCAATCACTTCGTAATTATTGCACGAAAGTACTACGCCTACGATGTTTTTACCGATGTCGTGCACATCGCCTTTTACCGTTGCCAGTAAGATTTTCCCTGAAGTGCTGTTGTCCGATTCCAGCTTTTCCGCTTCGATATACGGTAGCAGATAAGAGACCGCCTGTTTCATTACGCGGGCACTTTTAACCACTTGCGGTAAAAACATTTTACCATCGCCAAACAGGTCGCCTACCACGTTCATCCCTGCCATCAGGGTTTGTTCTATCACATCCAGCGCACGGTCGGCTTTTTGGCGAGCCTCTTCCACATCCTGCTCCAGATATTCGGTAATTCCTTTAATCAGGGCGTGTTTCAGGCGCTCTTCCACCGGCTGGTTTCGCCACTCCTGCTGCTTTTCCTCTTTGGCTGAACCTGTATCCTTGATGGTTTCGGCATACATCAACAGCCGTTCGGTAGCATCTTTACGTCGGTTCAGTACCACATCTTCCACGAGATTTCGCAGCTCTTCGGGAATTTCATCGTAAACCTGCAACATACCCGGGTTGACAATACCCATATCCATACCGGCTTTAATGGCATGATAGAGGAACACGGAATTCATAGCTTCGCGAACTGTGTTGTTACCGCGGAAGGCAAACGAGAGGTTGCTCACGCCACCGCTCACCTTGGCATAAGGCAGATTTTCCTTAATCCACTTCACCGCCCGGATATAATCCACGGCATAGTTGTTATGCTCCCGGATACCGGTTCCGATGGCCAGAATGTTGGGGTCGAAAATAATGTTTTCGGGAGGAAAGTTGATTTTATTCACCAGCAGATCATAAGCTCTTTGGCAAATGGCAATTTTATCTTCGTAAGTGGCTGCCTGTCCCTTTTCATCGAAAGCCATCACCACGAGGGCTGCTCCGTAATTTTTAACCTTTTCGGCCTTTTCCAGAAAATCGGCTTCCCCGTTTTTCAAACTCAGCGAGTTGACAATTCCTTTCCCCTGTACACATTTCAGTCCTGCTTCTATCACTTCCCATTTGGAAGAGTCGATCATAATGGGTAGTCTGGCGATTTCGGGATCGGAAGCCAGCATGTGCAGGAATTTCACCATCTCTTTTTCAGCATCTAACATACCATCGTCCATGCTGACGTCCAGTACCTGAGCACCCCCTTCCACCTGATGCAAGGCAATGGAGAGGGCCTCTTCATATTTTCCTTCCCGAATCAAACGGGCAAATTTGCGGGAGCCGCTCACGTTGGTTCGCTCACCGATGTTGATAAAGTTGCGTTGTTTATCAACAACAACAGGTTCCAGCCCGCTTAACTCGGTAACATGGTTTGGTTTTGGAATCTCACGGCGGTTGGCATGGGCAGCCTCTTCGGCGATTTTACGAATATGGTTGGGAGTGGTACCGCAACATCCCCCCACGATATTGACAAATTTGTTATCCAAAAAATCTTTGATATGCCTACCCATCACTTCCGGGGTTTCATCGTATTCGCCAAACTGATTGGGCAATCCGGCATTGGGATAGACACTCACCGGAAAAGGTGCTTTTTTAGCCAGCTCGGCAAGGTGGGGCCGCAGTTGTTCGGCACCGAGTGAGCAGTTCAATCCTACACTTAACAGGTCGATGTGCGATACAGAGGTCAGGAAAGCCCCGATGGTCTGTCCCGAGAGGGTTCTGCCACTGTTGTCGCTGATGGTTCCCGAAACCATGACGGGTACTCTGGTTCCTTTTTGTTTCATCAAATCGTTGATGGCCATCAGTGCTGCTTTGGCATTCAGCGTATCGAAAACGGTTTCGACCAACAAAATATCGGCACCGCCCTCCAGCAAAGCTGCCGCTTGCTCGTAATAGTTTTGGTAGAGTTCATCATAGCTGATGTTCCTAAAACCCGGGTCGCCCACCTCCGGCGACATGGAAGCGGTTTTGTTGGTGGGTCCCATGGCTCCTGCAACATAGCGGGGT
>QMPP01000265.1 GCA_003650425.1 Bacteroidota bacterium
ATTCGGTAAAAAAGGCTATTCAGCTTTTTAGAGATGACCATTATGAAAATATGATTGTAACAGGTATTCCCATCCTGAAATGGCAGCCTGTTTCGGGTTATCATAATGTAGCCGAAGCTACTGCTGCCGTTATACGAAAATTAGGCTTTCGCGATACCATTTATCTGGCACCCATCCCTGCCAGCATTCTTCGCGACCGTACCTACTCCACGGCAGTAGTAACCAGGGAGCTGTTTGAACAACATCCCCAATGGAAAAAATCGTTTAACATCTATTCGGTTGGGGTACATTCGCGCCGTAGCCGGCTGATGTTTGAAAAGGCTTTTGGCGACGATTATCATATAGGTATTTATGCCGACAACGATCAATCATTCGATGCTGTTCATTGGTGGAAATCGAGCAAAGGCTTTAGAAATGTTAGCAACGAGTTTATGGCTTACCTGTTTGTACGTTTCTTTTTTCATCCCGACATCCATCAATATATAAAACAAATAGATTTTGGTAAGTACGTCGATTCTATCGAAAAATTTCGTGCTAAATCGATTGCCGAGTTTACCGATCCTTCGAAAACGCCTTTAGATAGTCTTCATTTTTACACGGCGTATCATGATCCTGTTTATTTTTCTGCCAATCCTACTTTCAGGGTAAAAGCCGGATTTGAAATCGACACAACAGGCGAAATTTTTGGCATGGCCACCAATACGAACCGAAAGCCAAACTACCGGATTTACGGTCATTTACATTTTATGATTGGCGACACAGCTCAACAGCTCACAGTTTACCAAAATGTTGATTTTATGAACGATCCTGAATACGGGAAACTTCTTTTTTTACCCTTTCGCGACAAAACCAATGAGCATTCCACTTATGGGGCAGGCCGCTATTTAGACATCTCTATCCCTGCTTCCGATTCTATTTACCTGGATTTTAACAAAGCATACAATCCTTATTGTGCTTATGCCGACCGGTGGTCGTGTCCGCTGGTTCCTTTTGAAAATCATCTGGAAGTTTCTATCTTAGCCGGTGAAAAAAAGTATAGAGATTCTCATTAACAACTACAAGAAATGAATACAGAAAACATAACCGTCTTACTTGTTGAAAGCGATGATATTCTTAGAACTGTTTACAGAAGAATTATTGCAGGTCAGACTAAACATGTACTTGTAGCTACTGATGGGGAAGAAGGATTTAAGATGTTCCAATCTTCCAAACCCGATTTAATTATTACCGACATCAAACTTCCGGTAATCAATGGAATCGACATGATACGAAAAATTCGCCGGAACGACAAAACTACCAGAGTGATAATGATGTCGGCATTTATCGATACCAAATATTTTATTCAGGCCATCGAAACGGGAGTAAAGGGATTCCTCACCAAACCCGTTGACAGCACCAGGTTAGCAAAGGTATTAAAAGAACAAATCCACGAAATTGTTCTGGAACAAAAAATCAAGGAGGAGGAAATCCGGCGGCGAGAGGCTGAACAGGCAAGAGAAAAAAGTGATAATATACTCAGGGTTTTAAGCGAAACGACAGCGCTGTTCTTGAAACAGGGTATTTCTGACGAGAATGTCAATTCCACGTTACGATTGTTGGGAGAAGCCACGCACGCTTCACGATTATACATTTTTAAAAAACATATCTATAAAGAGATGGAAGTTGTTAGTCAGGTTTACGAATGGGTTAACAACGGTATTCAAAGCCAACTTCATAACAATGACCTACAAAACATCCCTGTTAATTCAGGAATCTTTTTGCGATGGATAGGGCTTTTACAAGAAAACAGCATCATTCTTGGTGATGTTAAAACCGACTTTCCTGACATTGAAAAGCAGGTGCTTGAAATGCAGGATATCAAATCGCTGTTGGTCATTCCTGTTTTTGCAGAAAACGAATGGTGGGGTTTTATTGGCCTGGATGAATGCGAAAAGGTAAGGCAATGGTCGGATGTGGAAATAAACGCATTACGCCTGGTGGCGTCTAATATTGGCGCCGCCTTTTATCGAAAAAGAGTGGAATACCAACTTATTTCGCTTAATGCTGATTTGGAGAGCCGTGTTAAAGAGCGCACTAAAGAACTTGAGTTAGAAATTACCGAGCGGAAAAGAGCAGAGATTTTGCTTCGCGAAAGTGAAGAAAAGTACCGATTGATTTTTGAAAATGCCAACGATGGAATTCTATTAACAGACAAACAAGGCAAAATACTCATGCTCAATCCGCAAATGATTGAGATTTTTGGTTTAATACCACGAGATGTGATTGGCAAATCATTTTGTGGTTTTATTGACAAACCATTTCGCGACCCTGCCAAATCAATTCTGAGGATAGATTCAACAAACCCTGAACCTGTTACCGCCGATGTTATTATCACGCATAAAAACAAACAAAAACACTGGCTCGAACTAAAGCCCACCGCCATTAATTGGGACAACAACAAGGCTTTTCTAATCTTTGCTTCCGAAATAACCCTCCGTAAAAAAGCACAGGATGAGCTTAACAAGCTGAACCTGCATCTGGAAAACAGAGTTAAAACAGAGGTTAGAAAAGTGGAACAGCAACAGCAGTTACTCATTCAAAAATCGAAGCTGGAATCGATGGGTGAACTTTCGGCAGGACTGGCACATGAAATAAACCAGCCATTGGGAGGGCTCTCCATGGGACTCGACAATATCCTGTATAAACTTAACGAAAATGAGCTCACCAACGAGTACCTCGTGTCAAAATTAACTGTTTTGTTTAAAGATATCGAGCGCATACGAAGTATTATCAACCATGTAAGGGTTTTTTCACGTGACCAGCAAAACATCCAGAAGGAGAAGATTGAAGTAAAAAAAATAATTCAAAACTCGGTATCACTTATTGCCAACCAGTTTAGCAGCGAAAATATCACCCTTACCATTGAGTACGCCGATAAACCTGTTTTTATCCATGTAAACCAGTTCCGTATTGAACAAGTATTACTAAACCTCCTCTCCAACGCGAAATATGCTGTCAACAAAAAATCAGCACTCTCCAACGACACTAGGTACAAAAAAAACGTTACCATTAAAGTGGCTTCCAAAGCTAAAATGATGCTTATTATGGTTGAAGACAATGGCGTCGGCATGAATGAGGAGGTGCTATGTAAAATTTTCGACCCCTTCTTTTCTACTAAGGATAGTGAATCGGGTACAGGCATAGGCCTTTCCATCTCGTATGGCATTATTAAAGAATCGAACGGAAATATTATTGCGCAAAGTATCCCCGGCAAAGGAACTACAATGATTGTAGAGTTGCCAACAATATAAAATGAAACAAATGAAAAGTAAACTTAATATTTTAGTAGTTGATGATGAAGCAAGGGTTATCGATGAAATTAAAGAATTTCTGGAAAGCAAAAAGTATCAGGTATTCTCAGCCTCAAAACCTTCGGAGGCTTTCACCCTATTAGAAAAGAACACAATTGATATTATGATACTTGATATTCGGTTGCCCGAGATGAGCGGCCTGGAAGTTTTAGAGAAGATAAAGGCTCAAAACCAGTATATCGAAGTGATTATGATTAGTGGGCATGGCGATATGAATACAGTTATTGAAGC
>QMPP01000266.1 GCA_003650425.1 Bacteroidota bacterium
TAATGCAGAAAGTGCACTTCTTCCCTGCCACATTCTCATTGTATTATATCCAATATCTCCGGGGCATATTCTTTTGTAGTTGGATTTATCGGCATTTGATGTATCTTTTTTGTCCGATTCAGCTTGGGGATAAACCCCATTTTGCCCGATTGAAAGCAACGGCAATCCATTTGTGTTTCTTTCATTTCTTTCGGTAAACATATCACCTAAAGAATACTCACTCCACTCCCCGATAAACCCCGGCAGCCGTTTTTTACCGGTAAGCAGATTTTGCATTAGCCATTTTTTGCGCAGTTGTTTTTGTTCGATCAGCCGTTGGGTGTTTTCAATGACGCGGTCCCAGGTGCCCAGACAGGCGGCTATGGTATGCTGCTCGGGGAGGGGTGGAAGGGGGATTTTATAAGGGATTATGTGTTTATTATTGATTTGTGGTATTGTAGAAGTGTCTGCAATCCGATACAGCTTTTCATGTGTAATTCGATAATATAAATATTCATAGTACAAGAGGCTATTCTTTGGAAAAATAGCCATTAGGTTACTATCCATTTGCACTGGTACTTCATTAATACGAACTTTGTTATTGAGGATAGCTGCACCCCGTTTGGGAAAAATAATACTGAATTTGGGAATTATATTTTTTTCATCATTTGAATAATAGCGGCTAAGAACTTGAAATTTTTCAGAGTTGTTCAAATCCTCAACCTTTAGAAATGGGTAGTCACCCTCTTTTTCTAATCTATAATTTGAAGGGCTTATGCCGCTAATTATGTTTACAAATTCACCCAGTTTTTTAACCTCCCACTCCTCCGGTATCCAGCCGAGTTTGGTTTTTTTGTAACCCGTTCTATTTTGTATATCACTGTTCATTAACTTTTTCTTTTTGTTCGTCGGCTTGTTTTTCCGCTTCGGTTTCGTGATGGATTCCCCCTCCATGCCAAGTTCCGGTAGCCACCCAGCATTCGTAATGCACCAACCACTCACAAGCCCACGGGATTAATGTTTTCACATAATACATACTGGTATCCCATTCATTTTCATTGGGATAATAAAGACAAAGTCTTTGTTCAGGCGTACTGTAAACATGCGGCAAAACGGTTTTCCCTTTTGCTAATTTCAAGGGTTTAGGGTCAAGCACATAAACCTTGGCTCCTTCATTGTATCGGTAATGAAGTTTTATTTTGTAAGTAGCACTTAAAGGGGAAGGGGTAATCTCTCCAATCCATGTCAACTCTCTTTCACCCTTGCGTTTAATGATACTTCCGGGGAAATAGGACTTAAGTGCGCCTTCCTGTTTTAAAAGAGACTTCCTATTCATTCTTGCCAAATGGTTTATGTTGAGGAACAGAGGTTCTTCCTGTGCTGCCAAGTATTCCGGTTCCGGCAGCCATTTTCAATGTGCCACTTTCACGCTGTTTTAACAAATTATCACCATAAGTACTGAAAGCTTTCCGCACAACGTTCTCTCCAAATGGTTTTTCAAGTGATTCCTGTATCATCTGTAAGCCCCTTCTTTGAGTCATTTTATTTATATCAGCCTTTACTTGTTCTAACCATTTGTAAAAATTCGTCTGCTTTTGAGGCACCTCAACCCATTTATCCGCAAAGTTTTCTTCTTCGTTTACAGGATTAGCAATCCATTTTATTGTTTTGCCTAATTCAGGAACATACCTGTCTTCAATGTAATTCTCCATTGAGTTTACCACATTTATCAGTGCTTCAATAATGCTGGTTTCTTTTCTGTATGCTTTCCCTGCAAGTGTCGTAATAATTATGGAAATAGGTTTGTGTTCATCCCCATCTGCCCACATATCTCTGTGGCGTTTTAAAATCTGGACAACCCTTTGCAATGGAAGCTTCTCCTTTTGATAAGCGGGAACAGGTTGTACGGCTTTACTCAATAGAACACGTTTTTCCAAAGATAATGATGCCTTTTGAGCAAACCATATTCCGTAACCAAACGGGTTGCTTTTTAACCATCGTTCAGGTAAAGTTTCAGTTCGGTAATCTTTTCGTTTTTTATCTGTTATTCTGATTTCAAGTGAACTAAAATCAGCCCATCCAGTTGAAGCAAATGCTTTTTCTAAAACCATACGATAACCACTACTTACTATGGAAGGTAAAACATCCATGTGAAAGTCACCTTTGTAATCCAGCGTCCAGCAACGCCGGCCATCCGGAATTTTCAATAAATCTTTTATTGTTCCGTGCTCTTTTAAGCGGTCGCCTACTTTTTGTTTTAAATCATATTGTGTCCAATAGGGCTGTTTCCCTTCCAGTCGGCAAACAAGGTCAATGTCAAGTTCATCATCTTCAACCACCGGTTTTATCATAGTGCCCAACATAAATGAGCCCTGCGGTAAGATTTCCGGTTTATATCTGGCCAAAAGAGAATCGTCAGCGGCAAGCCAGTTACCCACAAACTCGTAACTCTTTACAGCTTTTTTATGCTGTTCCTCTGTAATGTCAAGCGATTTTCCCAGTTCTTCAAGGATGTTGCTAAATTGTTGTTTTTGTTCGGTAGTAAGCATGTTAATTGATATTTAATTCTTTCAGATATTTCTCCATTTCTTTTTGTGCTTCTTTCAGTTCAGCCTCAAGGGTTTCAATCTCTTTTTGAACGGCAGCAATATCCACTTCGGGTTCGGGCTCGAAGGTATCCACATAGCGCGGGATGTTGAGGTTGAAATCATTTTCGGCTATTTCGTCAAAAGTGGCCACATAGCTGTATTTTTCTTCAACAACGCCCGGATTGAGTTCCCTCCGGTTAAACTTCCGGTAGGTATTCACGATATGTTCAATATCGCTTTCGCGCAATTTGTTCTGGTTTTTTGCCGCCTCAAAATTTTTGCTGGAATCAATGAACAATATGTTTGTGTTATTGCCTTTCCCTTTGTTAAATACCATTATGGCAGCGGGAATTCCTGTTCCGAAAAACAGGTTAGCAGGCAGTCCGATAACCGCTTCCAGCAGGTTTTCTTCAATTGTTTTTTGACGGATTTTGCCTTCGGCTGCACCGCGGAACAACACGCCATGCGGAACCACAACGCCAACTTTTCCTTTACCTTCATAGGTAGTTTCGATCATGTGGGTAATAAAAGCCCAGTCGCCTTTGCTCTTTGGAGGAATGCCCCGCCAGAAACGGTTGTAAGGGTCTTCCGCCGCAAAGTCAGCACCCCACTTGTCCAATGAAAAAGGAGGATTGGCTACAACCGTGTCGAATTTCATTAAAGCATCTCCTTCTTTTAGCTTAGGGTTACGTATGGTGTCTCCCCACCGTATTACGGCATTATCAAACCCATGTAGAAACATATTCATCACAGCAAGAGCCCAGGTGCTGCCGTTGGCTTCTTGTCCATAAAGAGAAAAATTCTCCGAGCCCACTTCTTTTCCGGCTTTGATTAAAAGAGAACCTGAACCGCAGGTAGGGTCACTAATACGTGAACCAGGAGCCGATTTGGTCAGTTTGGCCAGCAGGGTCGACACCTCGCTTGGAGTAAAAAATTCTCCGGCTTTTTTACCGGCATCACTGGCAAA
>QMPP01000267.1 GCA_003650425.1 Bacteroidota bacterium
AACCCTAAATCTAAACTACGCCCCTTTAAAAAGCTATTTTGAGGGCAGAGATACCGAATCAATTTCTGTACTTGAAGTGAGTGAAGCGGTAAAACGTATCAGGCGTTCAAAGTTACCGGATCCTGATAAGTTGGGTAACGCAGGTAGTTTTTTTAAAAACCCTGTTGTAAAAAACAGCCGGCTGCAAAAGCTACTTAAAACTTACCCTGAGATACCTCATTATCCTTTTGATAAAAATAGTTCAAAGCTGGCTGCCGGCTGGCTGATTGAGCGGTGTGGCTGGAAAGGAAAGAGGATTGGAGATGCCGGGGTTCATGATAAACAGGCTTTGGTGCTGGTTAATTATGGTAGTGCTTCCGGGGAAGAGGTGGTAAACCTTGCCACAGAGGTAAAAAAATCGGTGGAGAAAGAATTCGGGGTTAGGCTGGAATTTGAGGTGAATGTACATTAATGTTAGAGTCTTTATAAGAAACGAATTTGCGGAGATTATTTATTGTAATTTCCTTATTTATGCGGAGATTATTATATATTTGCCCCATATAATAGAATTTATATATGGCAAAATATATCTACCAATATGACAGTTGGCCAAATTTTACTTGGGAAGAAGGTGAAATACAATCAATTTTAGGAAAAGTTCGTCATCTGCAAGGAAAAATTTTTGGACAAATAAATGCATTAGGCTTTTCTGTAAAAGAAGAAACAATGCTTACCACACTGACACTTGATGTATTAAAATCATCTGAAATAGAAGGGGAATTGTTAAATTATGAGCAAGTTCGTTCTTCAATTGCCAGAAAATTAGGTTTAGAGTATACTGGAATGGTATATCCCGACAGAAATGTGGAAGGTATTGTTGAAATGATGCTTGATGCAATACAAAATTATCAAGAACCTCTTAAGGAAGAACGATTATTTGGTTGGCACGCCGCTTTATTCCCTACAGGTAGAAGCGGAATGTATAAAATTGATGTCGGAAATTACAGGAAAGGAGAAATGCAAATTGTATCGGGTGCAATGGGAAAAGAAAAAATTCATTATCAAGCACCGCCGGCAGAACAAGTAAAACCAGAAATGGATAAGCTTATAGAATGGTTTAATAACGATACAAAATTAGATTATGTAGTAAAATCAGCAATTGCACATTTTTGGTTTATAATAATTCACCCTTTTGACGATGGAAACGGGCGTATTGCTCGTACTATTTCTGATTTATTATTAGCCCGTTCAGACAATAGCTCACAACGATTTTACAGCTTATCCAATCAAATATTAACAGAAAGAAAAGTTTATTACGAAATACTTCAAAGAGTTCAATACAAAGCCGGGGATATTACTGAATGGGTAACTTGGTATTTGAATTGTTTATACCGAGCATTAAAAAATACAGAAGAAACAATTAACAAGGTTCTTAATAAAGCCGATTTTTGGGATAAACATAAAAATACAGAATTAAATGCAAGACAACGATTAATGCTAAACAAGCTTCTTGATGGATTTACGGGAAAATTGAAAACATCTAAATGGGCAAAGATTACTAAATGTTCGCAAGATACAGCATTAAGAGACATAAAAGATTTAATTGAAAAGGGGGTTTTAAGACAAGAAAATTCAAGAGGAAGAAGCACAAATTATGAATTGATTTACAATATTGCATAATTATTCAACATGTTAACTTCAAACAATCTTAATAATAAAAATTTATCAGAAGATGTACTCCTATAAAGTGTTATTTGATTTTACCCAATCGGTTTTCAAAAAAATAGGATTGGCCCAAGAAGAAGCGCATCAGGCGGCAGATATACTTATGCGCGCCGAGTTGCGAAATATTTCAACGCATGGTTTGATGCGCCTTCCCGAGTACATCAATCTATGGAAAAACAAGCGTATTACGGTTAGTCCTCGTTTTACCGTTGTACACGAAACTCCTTCCACAGCACTGGTTGATGGTGGCAAGGGGCTGGGGTTGGTTACTGCTCCCAAGGCTATGCGTTTGGCTATTGAGAAGGCCAAAACAGCAGGGACAGGCTGGGTAGCAGTTCGTAATTCATACCATTTCGGTATTGCCGGCTATTATGCCATGATGGCGCTGGAGCACGATATGATTGGCATCAGCATGACCAACGCCAACCCGCTGGTGGCTCCCACGTTCGGATTGCATGGCATGCTGGGCACCAATCCCATAGCCATGGCCATTCCCACCGGGATGCAACCGCCTTTTGTGGCTGACTTTGCTACAGCGCCCATCGCCCGCGGTAAACTGGACGTGATGGAAGAAAATGGTAAAGAGGCCCCTTCGGGATTGCTTAACGATAAATATGGGAACCCAACCATGGACGCGGGTATTCTTAAAGAAAACGGTGCTCTTTTAACCTTGGGAGGCAATCCGGAAACAGGAGGCCATAAAGGATTTTGCATGACGGCCATTGTTGATATTTTATCGGCTGTACTGCCCGGTGCCAATTTTGGCCCCACGGTAGTACCCACCCTTGGTTATGTAAAAGATAAAACCGGTGGCGAGGATAAAGGAATCGGCCACTTTTTTGGCGCAATCCGAATTGATGCTTTTCAAACGGCGGAAGAGTTTAAATCCAATATGGATTTATGGATAGAAACTTTTCGTAATGCAGAAACCGTTCCCGGCCGGGAAAAGATAATTATTCCGGGTGACCCCGAACGAATAGCAGAACAGGAAAACAGGGAAAAGAGCATTGAGGTTTCAAGCCAAACGTTGATGAAGCTAAAACAAATTTCTGAAGAATTAGAGCTTCCCTTTTTTGACTCTATTTAGATTTTCAATCTCTCCTTAAAGGGCAGAAAGGTCATAAAATCAGCATGGTGTACCACGTAAGCTTCAGTGGTTCGCTTAATCATGTTTCCTTCACCGGCATGGGCCGCGATAATGTGGCAAACTTCGGCCGGTACTCCGGCTTCTTCGGCAAGGCTCACACCCGAAAAGGGATGACGAACATACTTACCGTAGTTTCCCTGAACGGCATTACCGTTTTCATCCAGTTCATACTCCAACAACTTACCAACATCGGCCAAAATAGCTCCGGCAATTAACACATCCATATTCACGGTAAGCTCGCCGTGATACATGTCGTTGATTTTTTGGCCGGCATCGCGGGCAATATGCACCACCGAGCGTTTATGATCCATAAAGGTAACCTTTAAATCGGAACCTACCAACAGGGTAAAAGGAATCCTGTTTAAATCTTCGGGGGTAAGTACGCTACGTTCCAGAGCCAACTCCCAGGTTTTGGAAGTCTGTTCACGAAGAGCCTCATCTTTTATCCACTCTAACTCAGGCCAGAGTGCTGCTACTTCATTAGTCATAATATTTGTTTTAAAAATTAATTAGCTCACGGTTTTAAACCGTGAGCTAAAACCGATCGAAATTTAAAACCGTGAGCTAAACATTGTATTGGTACTTCGTGTTTACAGTTTTGCAATAACGGCATCAGCCATCTGTTTGGTTGAAGCAGCTCCTTTTTCTACTACATCGGGTTTACCACGCATCTTCATCATATC
>QMPP01000268.1 GCA_003650425.1 Bacteroidota bacterium
TACAACGCCGGGGCAAACAGGAAAATTAAAAAGCTGTTTAACGAATATCGTCCCGATCATGTGTATTGCCAACTGGTTCGAACGGCTGAATTTGGTGTTCATTTGCCAGCACCCAAAACGCTTGATTATCAGGATGTTTTTTCGTATGGCGTAAAACGTCGCGTGGAGCGATCCTCCTATTGGATGAAACCTGTTTTAAAGCTTGAGTACAAGCGCCTGGTGGCTTATGAGAAGAAGATGTTTTTGGCTTTCGACAACAAAACCATCATTTCCTATCCCGACCGTAACCTGATGCAGGTTAGCGAAAAAGATAAAATTGCCGTTATCCCCAACGGGGTTGACCATACCTTTTTTAAACCCATGGTAAAAACCAAACAGTACGATTTGGTTTTTACCGGGAACATGAGTTACCCGCCCAATGTGGATGCAGCGGGGTTTTTGGTTCATTACATTATGCCGTTGGTTTGGAAGAAACTGCCGGAAACCACGGTGATGTTGGCAGGGGCGAAACCGAGTGCAAAGGTAAAGTCGTTGGAGAGTAGTAAGGTTAAGGTTTCCGGATGGCTCGACGATATTCGTGATGCCTATTCAGCGGCCAAAGTATTTATTGCCCCCATGCGCATTGGAACCGGACTTCAGAATAAACTGCTGGAGGCGATGGCTATGAAAATCCCGGCCATCACTACCCCTTTGGCCAACGATGCCCTCAGGGCTGCCCATGAGAAAGAGATTCTTATTGGAAATAGTGCCCGGGAGCTGGCCGACCATATTGTCCGTCTTTTAACTGATGACAAGTTTGCTAACGATATCGCAGAGAAGGGTTACCACTTTGTTCATAAGCACTACAGTTGGGATGAGGCTACTGAAAAGCTGGAAGAGATTATGAAAGGATGATGATTTCTAATAAAATGCTAGCCATTTTGTCCCTTAAGCCTGTTTTTTGCCAAGGCTCGTACTGCTTTAGCATTTTCAGCCGGGTCATCTTTTTTTAGTTCTAATTTGGTGACGGTTTCGGGGTTTCGTTTAGAAACGCCAAATTCATAAGCTTTGTCGTAATACCGCAAAGTTAAATCGGCCACTTTATCCATTTTACCTTGGTTTAACGCTTCGATGGCTTCATTGGCAAACTGTCCCCCCAATCGCTCGCGTATTTTTTCTACTTGTCGGGTCAATAGTTCCGTTTCAAAATCACCATACTCTTTTACCAACCGCTTTATCCGTTCGCTTTTAGGAATAATGACTTTGATAACCGGTGATTTTCTTATCTGAACAAATAATGGGTCAGGGATACTACAGGTTCCCAGTTGTCGACTTTCATCTTCAACCCAAATTGCTTGAGCAGGGTCGAATTTTCGCCAGATATCAGCAAGATTATTTTCAAACTGTTCGTTGGAGGGTTGAGGTTCTTGTCCCAATGGTCCAAATACCGAGCCCTTGTGGTGAGCAATGCCTTCGATATCGAGAAACTGCTCTCCCTGTTTTTCCAGTTCTTGTAAAATGGCGGTTTTGCCACTACCGGTATATCCTCCTAAAACAACCATGTTAACAGGTTTCGAAAACTGTTTTCTGATATAGCCGCGGTAGGCTTTGTATCCGCCATCAAGCGTAAAGGTTTTTAGTCCCGCGGTTTCAAAAAGCCAGGCCATGCTGCCCGAGCGCATGCCGCCACGCCAGCAATGAAGTAAAATTTTCTTATCCTTTTTTACCAGTTTTTTGGCCTGCTTAACAAAATCGGCCATTTTCGGCCCCACATATTCGAGCCCCAGCAAAACGGCGTTTTCTTTACCACCTTGCTTATACCTGATTCCCACCTGTTTTCGCTCTTCGTTATCAAAAAGGGGGATGTTAACGGCTCCGGGAATGTGTGCTTTGGCATATTCGGCCGGTGAGCGCACATCTACAAGGGGCAGGGTGTCGGTTAACGGCAAGAACTCTTCGATAGATAATTTGGTCGGCATATTTCGATTTATAGCGGCAAAGGTATAAAAACCATCAAACGGTTTTTTTAGTTTGAGGGTTTAGGCAAATACTTCTATACTTCTTCCCGGTTTTAGTTAGATTACTATTTGACAGAGAATTTGTGCATAAGTACTCATCGCTTTGTTTAATGATTATTCAACCCTTTCAGGGTTGCTGTAAATATCGTTAATTTATTATTCATATTCAATCTTTTCAGGATTGTCAGATGCATCGTTGTTTTGAAGAATAAATAAATTATATACTTGTTATAACTCTTAAAATGAAAGCACCTGTTAAATCAGAAATTAATTTTTCCGGGTCTGTGGCAATTTAAAGCCTAAAGGTTGTCTTTTAAAATAGTTTTCACTATTCCAGCCCTCTCTCTTCCCAGCCGGAGCCGTTAAAAAAGAGTAACCGTTTACAGCCAAAATGGTGCAACCGTTTAATAGCATAATCGAAATAGAGGTTGATTTCACCGGGTTGATGGGCATCGGATGAAAGGATGACCGGGATATCTGATTCGATAACCTGCTGAAGTGTTTTACCATCGGGAAACAATTTATTGCTTCTTTTTTTGTACAAACCGCGCGTATTTACTTCAATGATTAGTTCTTTTTCTTTTATCAGATGAAGGGTTTCGGAAACCAAATCCCGATACCATTTCTCTTCCTCGGTAAAAAAGCGGTTTTGGTTGTGCATGGTAATTTTGTCAACATGAGCCACCACATCAAAGTGCTGGCTCTCCACCATGCCGTTTAGCTGGTGGTAATAGGTTTTAACCGCTTTTTTTATATCGTTACCAAAAAAGGTTTCTACCCCCTGGTCGTAAATATTGCGATCGGAACCATCGGTAAACCAAAGTTCCTCGGTATCGTTTGGTTTTACCAGATGGACGCCTCCGATGGCGTAATCAACTTTACATAAGCGTTTCCATTTTTCAAAATCCTCCGAAAACCCCGGAACAAAGTCCAGCTCCAGCGACCGGTAAACAGACAGTTGATCCCGATACTTTTCTTTTAAAGCGTCAAGGGTTTCAACATAATTTTCAATGTTTTCTATTTTTAGGGAGAAGGGTGTTTTAAAAGGTAAAGGCGAATGTTCCGAAAACCCCATGGCTTCAAAACCAAGCTCCAGTGCCTGTTTGATATACTCTTCGGGTTCGGCTTTGCCATCGGAAAAAAGCGAATGTTGATGGAAATTAAAATTAATCATAACTGGTTTATGCTTTGTATTGAACAGCAGCCATAAAGGCCGTTTTTTCGTCACTTTTTCTAATTCCGCGCACGGTTGTGTTGGTTTCATCCACCTGCAGAATAATTGTCTCGTCAAGGTAGGTTTCGTTTAGAAAGGTGATTTGTATCAAATCAATTTCTTTCTCTTTATGAATCTGATAGAGGGCATCATCCATCCAATCGAAGTAGCGCCGCGCGGTGACATGGCCATTCAAATCCATATCAGAATGGCGGATGGTTACGCTAAACAAATCACTGAAATCACCTTTGTTATTGGCCACAGGAGGGGTAGTGGTAAAAGCTTTTTCCTGTTCTTCAAACTTGA
>QMPP01000269.1 GCA_003650425.1 Bacteroidota bacterium
GTTTTTTCAGGGATACCGCAAAGCCCGAAACCACCCAGCATCAGGGTCATGTTGTCTTCCAGCCCCTTGATGGCTTCTACGGCATTTTTTACTACTTTGTTCATAAGTTATGTATTAATATTTTCATTTAACATTCTGATTGAAATCACAAATAACAAGCACCAAATTACAAATAAATTCTAATGTCAATAATTCAAAGCTCCAAAACAGATCTGCTATTGAGATTTTTGAAGAATTGAATTAAATATCTTTTTTAATTGAATCGCTTCATCTAATAAATTGTCTCCTTCCAGGGTGCTTTCAAAAGTATTTGTATTTAAAATCAATCGTAACCAATACGCACTTTCTTTAGCTTCTTTCCGGCAGATTTTAATTCTCATTACAAAATCCTTTTTGCTCAACGATTCATTAGCTTCGATATAATTTGCACCAACTGATCCTGAAGCTCTGACTAATTGTTTACTATCTTCCTGGTTAGAAACAGAAAACGGTAATGATTTAACAAAAACACGAACTCCTTTGGCAAACAAAAAAGTACGTTCTTCCAAATCATATTTGTGTTTTGTTTCAGAACTATCAGTCATTTTATTTCGTTTAAATTACAAAAACAAGCATTAACAACAAATAAACACCAATGTTTAAATTTTCAAAATTCATATACATATAAGGTTGAAGTTTTGGTAATTTGTTATTTTCTTATTTTGAATTTATTTGTGATTTGATGCTTGAGACTTAGTGCTTTTAACAACCTATATACCTCGAAATCACCAGCCTCTGTATCTCGGAGGTTCCTTCTCCGATTTGCAGGAGGCGTTGGTCGCGGTAGAAGCGCTCCACATCGTAATCTTTCATCAGGCCGTAACCACCGTGAATCTGAACCGCTTCATAAGCCACCTGATTGGCAACCTCAGAACAGTATAATTTGGCCATGGCTGCTTCTTTACCGTAAGGTTTTTTGCTGTCTTTCAGCCAGCAGGCTTTGTAAAGCAGGTTGCGGGCAAGTTCCACTTTCATAGCCATGTCGGCCAGTTTGAAAGCATTGATTTGGAATTTGGTTAACGGTTTTCCAAACTGCTTGCGTTCCTGAGCATAGGCTAAAGCAGCTTCAAACGCTCCCTGTGCCAGTCCCAATCCCATGGCACCGATTGACAAACGGCCACCGTCCAAAGTATGAAGCATAATGTGTGAACCTTCGCCCTCTTTGCCCAGCAGATTTTCCTTTGGAACACGTGCATCGTCAAAATAAAGCTCTGCCGTGTTGGAAGCGCGCCACATCATTTTATCATGCATCTCCTTTTGGGTAAAGCCGGGAGTGCCTGTTTCCATGATAATGGTGGAGAATATTTTCTTCCCGTCTTTTTCTCCGGTTACCGCCTGAACGGTACAGCCTTTGGTTATTTTGGATGCCCCGTTGGTGATGAAAATCTTTGAGCCATTGATAATCCACTCATCATCTTTTAAAACAGCCGTGGTTTTGGTGCCGCGTGAGTCGGAACCGGCTTCGGGTTCGGTAAGACCAAAACTCCATAGGGCTTCTCCGGTACAAAGCTGAGGGATGTATTTCATTTTTTGTTCCTCTGTTCCGTATTCCAACAGCGGACTGATGCCAAGAGAATTATGAGCGGCAAGGGTGGCGGCAGTGGAGCCGTCAACACGAGCCAGCTCTTCCACGGCAATGATGTACGACAGGGTATCCATTCCCTGACCGCCATACTGTTCAGGAACGTTCATCCCGAAGAGGCCCAGCTCCCCGAGTTTTTTAGTCAGGTCGTACGAAAACTCTCCTTTTTTGTCCAATTCACTAGCAACAGGCTTTACTTCTCTTTCGGCAAAATCGCGAACGGTATCGCGTATCATCTGTTGCTCATCTGATAATTCAAAATTCATGTTTTACTTTTTTTAGTGCCTAAAGTACTTCGAGTGCCTAAAGTGCGCTAAAGTATTTGGGCTTGGGTTTATATTTAATTTTTTTCTGGTTTATTTATCAATTTGCTAAATTAATTAAAGTTTGGATTGCCTAGAGTTTGGAATGCACTAAAGTACTTGAATTAAGTCGTTCATTTTTTATTATTTTTCCAATTATTATTTTACACTTTCTACTTTAAGTACTCTAGGCATTCTAGGCACTTTAAGTACTTGGAGTTTGGAGTGCCTAAAATCGTAGTGATAATAAGAAATTCCATGATATGTTATTTAGTTTTATAATTTTTTTAATGCTGCCTCCATATAATTTTTCAATTTTTCGGGGCTTGGCAAGTTAATCAAATATTGTTTAACAAAAAGATTTTGATCCATTCCCGCGGTGGCATATTTAACCAGAGCGGTATCTTTTTCCGCAACGAGTAAAATTCCTACAGGAAAATTATCCTCTTTTTCATAAATATTTTCTTTATAAAAATTCAGGTATGTATTCAGTTGACCAATATCGCCATGTTCAAACTCCCCAATCTTCAGGTCAATTAATACATGACATTTTAAAATACGGTGATAAAACACCAGGTCAATAAAATAATATTTTTCACCAATCAGAATTCTTTTTTGGCGGGCTTCAAAGCAAAATCCGTTTCCTAACTCCAGAATAAATTCCTGCAAATTATCCAGTAGTGCTGTTTCAATATCGGATTCTTCTACAACATCTTTGAAATTTAAACCGAGAAACTCAAAGGAATAGATATTTTTAATAATATCGGCAGGTTGTTGCGATAATGATTGTTGTTTAATAAGTTCTGAAAGCTTTTCAGGTTTTTTGGAGAGGGATGATCGTTCATAATAAAGCGTGTTGATTTGTCTTTTTAATTCTCTTACACTCCATATATTTTTGATGGTTTCTATTTCGTAAAAGGTTCGTTTCAGATTATCTTTTATTTTAATAAGTTGTTCAATATGAGTATATGAAAGCTTAGAAATTATTTTTTCTGCCGGAACAGTAATATTATTCTGTTTTGATTTGGGAGTCAGTGACCCCCGTTTTTCAAGAAATAGTGATTTGGGGGTTAGTGACCTCCAAATTGCAGACTGTTGTAAATATGTTCCTACTTGTGGATATAAAGCATAAAATTTTCTGAAATTTCGTAATGAACGTTCATCTAAGCCTTTGATATTTTTGAGTTTTACGGCTAATTTTGAAAGAAGTTTTTTCCCGTATTCAGCCCGGTCTTCCCCGTTTTGTTCATACTCCACGATGTAAAACCCAATCAGCCAGTTTCTTATTGTCAATGATTGATTAACCGCGTTAACCGCCTGCCTCTGTAAAGCATCGTGGGTTGTTTTTATTAAATCAATTAACTGACTAAAGTCTTTCATGGCTAAAAAATTATTTAAGTTTGAAGTGCCTAGAGTTTGGAGTGCACTAAAGTACTTGAATTAAGTCGTTCATTTTTTATTATTTCATGAGTCCGCTCTAAAAAGCATCAATATTTTAACTGCTGTAGGTTGCTGCATTTACTGTCAATCTTGAAGGCGTTGCAA
>QMPP01000270.1 GCA_003650425.1 Bacteroidota bacterium
ACAGTGCATAAGCCTTTGTTTTACTTTTTCCATCGATGCTTTCATGGCTGTAGGTAAACCATTCAATAAACCGGTTGGCTTTTGTTCCGGGAAATGTTTTACCCAATGCAATAATGCCGTTGTAATCCAACATATCTGATAAACGCTTTTTCCCATCAGGAGCAAGAATTTTCAACTGGGTAGTGACACTAACCACTTGACTGTTTTCTTTCTTTAACTTGGCTTTAAGGTATTTCCAATAGTTACGGGTTTTGGCATAGTCGTTTTGATTGGTAAGCACGGCAACAATATCCAAAACTGAAAACCACCATTTGGCGTTTTTTTCGTCCCAAACAGCACGCACTTCGCGGTCATCAAAAAAACGTATGGATATTTTGGAATTACTCATAATTAATATGGAAGTTGTTTAAAGTTGAAATACCTTTTTAACAACAAGATATTTTTTATCCAAATTTACGATAATTTTATCTTATATTTACTGTCTATTGTATTTTTGTTACAATGACCGCCAGCGGTTTGACTATACTGCGTGCCGACCTTCTTTACTGCTAATTTTTCTATCTACAAACCTACTAAAATTCGTAACACTAATTTTCTATTTACTTCTATTTCGGCAAAAAACCAAAAGAGCTTAAATGTGCGCAGGCTTTCGCATTGTTGCCAACTTTTCGGTACCGTACTAATTATTTTGCATGGCCTCCTCAAAATAGTGCCTGATATCATTATCGATAATACGCCTGTTTTCGAGCACCTTTTCAATGGTGTCTTTAATTTCGTATTTACCGCAATATTTTGATAAGATAGCATCTGCACCATTAATCCAAACATTTTTCAGCATAAGGATGTCGCTTTCGCCGGTTAATACCACAATCTTTTTTTCGGGGAATAAACTTTTAATGGCAGTACATAATTCCACCCCACTTACACCCGGCAAGGCAAGATCGAGAATAATTGCATCAGCGGGCGTGTTACGTAATTTTTTTAAAGCCTGTTTTGCCGAGTAAGCAAAACCTGCTATGTTGATACCATCTTTTTTGTCTTTAAAAGCTTCCGTCAACCCGTCAACCATTATTGGATGGTCATCGATAATAAATACATTAATCATAGTCGTATTGTTTAAAATTATTTTCTGCTAAAATACTGCATTCAAAAAGGCAAAACAAGGGAGGAACATGGTAGGTTTTTCCCTACCATTAATGGTAGGTTTTTTCAGGAAAATTTGTCTCTCTTGCACAACAAAATTCCTAAAAAACGCCTTAAACAACGTTATACCAGATAATTAGAATAAATAAGGAAGAAAATTGGTTATCTGATGATACTGAGTCGTCGTGCCTCGGTTAAAAGTGAAGTAATTTTACTTTTGTTAAACTTCCTGAATAAATTTTTACAATGAAAGTTAACTGCATCCGTTGAAATTGAAAGACGATCGCTGACTTCACGTCTGGAAAGATCAAGTGCTAATAATTTAAGGACATCTTCTTCCCTTCGTGTGAGCTTTGGAATATCGGTTCTGGTGTTTTTTTCGAGACTGAAAAAATAAGGTACATTTTTACCAATAATTTTATTGCCCTGGCTTACGGTTTTGATGGTTTCAATCAGCTCTTCGCGCCCACAATATTTAAGTAAAATGGCATCCATACCACTCAGCCAGGCGTCGTGCAACAGGTTTTCATCCAGCTCGCCGGTGAGGGCAATAAGTTTAATTTCAGGAAACAATCTTTTTAACGATTTCGCACAAGTAACACCATTTACTTCAGGCATCAGCAAGTCGAGCAAAATAATATCCACGACATCAGTATTCATATTCTTGAATCCTTCCTTGCAAGAATTCGCAGAACCTAAAACCGCCAGTGAGGAATCTGTTTCTAAAACAGCTTTTACACCATTGATAAAAAGCGGGTGATCGTCTATGAGGTATAGATATATCATATTAACTCATGGGTATTTCAATCATAAATGCTGAACCGTAGCCTTCCTGCGATTCAATTATTAACTTACCGCCCAAATAATCAACGCGTTGCCTGATATTATTTAATCCGTGTCCTTCTCCCTTTTTAGAAATATCAAAACCAACCCCGTCATCTTCGGCCGATAAAGTTAATATTTCCTTTTCAATAAACAACTGGATTGTGAGATTATTTCCTTTTGAATGTTTAATGGCATTGTTAATTAGCTCATATATAAGATAATACAAATTCACCTGAAATTTGTCTTCCAATTTGGTTTTTACGTTGGTTTGAAAGTCAATTTTCATCTCGGAAGAGGCGTTAACCGATTTGATTAAATTTTGAAGCGATTGAATCAGCCCTATCTCCGAAAGCCGTGCCGGCAGCATTCTATGCGATAGTTCACGAACATTGCGGGCGATATTGTCGATGGCGGAGACTAATTCGTAGTAATTTGGGTTTTCATAAAGTACGGTATCCACTTTTAACCTTAAGGCTCCCAACCTCGCACCCAATCCGTCGTGCAGATCCATGGCAAGCCGTTTCCGCTCTTCGTCCTGCCCCTTAATCATGGCGTCGGCTAATTCCAACGACTTGGCTTTTTGCATGTTCTCCATGCGTATTTTGTCGAGCGAAACTTTCTGCCTGAAATAGATTACTACTGCAACAAGTATCAGTATTAATAATATTGCAGCTAAAAAATATACGTTGTAGCGGCTTAGTTTTGCTTCTTGTATCAACAGCTCTTTTTCTTTTTTTTGTGTTTCAAACACGGTGGAAAGAAAAAGAGAGGTTTGTATTTGCTGCTGCTTATTAAACTCTTGGCGTTTGCGGATTGATTTTCGCAGGTACTCCAGCGATTTCTGATAATCACCCTTCGCCTTAAATAAATCGCTGTATGTGTCGTACAAGGAGGCTTGCAGATCAAGATTCTTATTTTGTCCGGCGACAGCAAGTGAAGTATCAAGCAATAGTTGGGCGCTGTCAAACTTTTTTTCCTCCATCAAAACATAGGAGTAATTGTTGTAGAGTTCTGTTAAAAAGGAAGTAAAATGATTTTTTTTTGCAATGGAGATAGCCTTCTGATACTTTTGGTTTCGTAATGCCGGTTTTCCAACCATGTCGTACAACAGAGCCTGATTGTTTAGCACAACTACTTTTTTGTAGGCCATTTCGGGATTGTCTTTAACAATGTTGTATGCATTATTCAGATAGAAATTGATGGAATCAAAAGAGTTGTATGTGTTGGAAAGTAAAATATAGGCATTTGCATTGTTTTCGAGATTATTTTTTTTGGCTTGCATGGAGAGGCTTTGGAGGGCATAGTCGCGGCACTTATTAAATTCATTCAAACTGTAATAAACCAAGGCTGTATAATATAAAATCTCTTTATTGGTGGACATGGAAGGAGAAGCCTGTGCCGCCTGAAACAGATACTCCAGCGCTTTGGAGCTAA
>QMPP01000271.1 GCA_003650425.1 Bacteroidota bacterium
ATTATTTAAAAGGAGGATTGTTAAAACAAGAGTTTTCAAATTTTCCTCCATTGGGGCTGGGTATTGTTGCCAGGCTTACTCCCGATGACTGGGAGATAGAGATTATTGACGAAAATTTTGATGCAGCCTCTTTTTTAAACGTGGTGCACGGAAGTATGGGATAATAAATTAATGCTATGACTAACAAAAAGCTCTTGTTGATAAATCCGGTATCTTCTCTCAGAAAAGGATTTACCTTAAAAGTTGATGCTATGTACCCGCCATTGGCATTGGGAATTCTGGCAGCTTTAACACCCGATAATTGGGATATTGAAATATTTGACGAAAATTTTGAAACCTTTGATAAACTTATTGAAGCCGATTTGGTGGCGCTAACCTCTTTTACTTCGTCAGCCTATCGTGCGTACGAAATTGCATCGATTTATAAAAAGGCCAATATTCCGGTTGTGATGGGTGGAATTCACGCCAGTATGGTTCCTAAGGAGGCTATTCAATATGTTGATGTGGTTGGCGTTGGTGAAGCCGAAAGCTACTGGGAGAGCGTGATTAGTGATTTTGACACGGGTAAGCTGAAGCCATTTTATTACGGTGAGCGTCTCTCGATGGATAAGATGCCCTTTGCCCGCCACGACCTGTTTCATAAAAATTATACCATCGACAGCATTCAAACCACACGAGGGTGTCCGTTTAATTGCAGTTTTTGCTCTGTTACTGCTTTTAATGGTTCTACCTACAGGATGCGTCCGGTGGAGGATGTGCTGGATGAAATAGAGATGGTTACGACAGACAGAATCTTTTTTATTGATGACAACCTGGTGGGGTATTCTAAAAAGTCGAAAGAACATGTCAAGGCCATTTTGCAGGGTATGATCGATCGTGGAATAAAAAAAGAGTGGTGGACACAGTGTTCGCTAAATGTGGCCGATGACGAAGAAGTACTTGAACTGTTTGCCAAAAGCGGCTGCCGAATGATTTTTATCGGCATTGAAGCCGAAACAATCGAGGGCCTTAAAGATACCAACAAAAAACTTAACGCCCGAATGGGGTTAGATAAATATACCGAGGCCTTTAACAAAATTCATAAGTATGGTATGTCGGTGCTGGGTTCATTTATCTTTGGCCTCGATAGCGATACTGTGGAGTCGCTTCATCATCGAAAGCAGTATATCATCAATCAACCCATCGATAGTTATCAAACCGGAATTTTAACCCCGTTGCCGGGCACCAAAATGTACCGTGAATTTGAACAGCAGGACAGAATCATCAAAAAAGACTTTCCAAAGGATTGGCAATATTACAGTATCGAAGATGTAGTGATGCAACCGGCTCGGATGGATGCCGAAACCTTGAAAAATACCATGGAAGAGGTATGGCTGGAGCTGTACGATAAAAAAACGGTTTACCGTAAATTTATGAGAACCCTTAAAGATACCAAAGATGTAAAAACCTCTTCGTGGGCGCTTACAACCAACCTGGTGTACAGGGCAATGGTAGGGGAGGTGTTTGGTTTTGAGCCTTTCTCTACCGAAGATATTCTTGGAAAGAATTTTCCTTCACGGTAGGCTGGCGGGATTAAAAAAAGGCTGTCTAAAAAGTCGTAAATTGTGTCAGTCTGAGCGGAGTCGAAGAATGTATTACACTGGTAATAAATTAATTTCGACTCCGCTCAATCTGACAAGACTTATTATTAAGGACTTTTTAGACAGCCTCTTTTTACATTTGGAAAAACTACTTTATTCTTCTAACTCTTCGCAGTTTACTTTATAAAGCTTCCGGCCGCCATAAGCAGCACCCAGCCCCATTAAAATAAACAGGCCGCCTCCAACAGGTGCATTGCCACCTGTCTGGTTACCCGAAGCACCATGACCGGCATCTGATGGTGGTGGGGGAGGTTGCGTAAAACCAACAGAAGCAAATAGTGTTAAAATCGTGATTATTGAAAATCGTATTATATGTTTTTTCATGATTGTATGTATTTTATTTGATGAGAACTTTTTGATTAAATACCTTATTATTGTCAACTACTGAAACAATAACTATACCTTTAAGACTACCGGCATTAATTGATGCAGAACTTTGGTTGTGAATTGATGTTTTAAATATCAGCTGCCCTGTAATGTTGTAAACTTGAACTACACCATTTAACGGCAGCTTGCTTCTAATTTCTATTTGATTATTAGCAGTAAAAACGTTAATTCTATTTTCAACTGATTTGTGGTTATCAATACCAACCGGTCCAAAATGCAATTCAAAACGCTCTTGGATATCACCTTCACCGGCAGTAAAATGATAAACCGGATTATCATTTAGTTTTTGAGTATGATTAGTTTTGAGGTCAGTTAAATAAACTGCAACATTATTGTCAAAAGTTTCAATTCCTTCGGCTTTGATATCGTACTCCATAGCACTGTTTTTAACAAAACTAAATGAAATTGTTTTTGAGGAAACACTTGGAATCGCGTTGGTTGACAGAGCGGTACCATCATCTAAAACAGAATAAAACTGTGGAGCAAAGCCGGCAAGAAAATGCGAATCAAACTTAGAGTCGAATTCATCGGTAGCGTTTGTATTAACACGAATAATACTTTCCTGAGCGGTATTGTTTTCTGTTTCGGAAACGATAAGTTTTAGTGTGTTTTTCGATAAATCTATTGAGCTGTTCTTGTACCATTGTGTAGTATTATGAGTACGATCGGAAGTCGGAATAGTGAGTGATGAGCTTGCCGTTAAACACTGAACCATAAATCCTTGCATAATCGGAATAGGATTTCCCGAACTAATATCTGTATAACTCGCACTGCTTTCGTTCCATATTTTTGCCGTTGTACTAAAATTTGTACCTAATCCCCAATCTGCGGTAGTATTATTCCATAACAAAGCACTTTGATAAGGATTGCCAAGTAGATGCCATCCGTCATTTGTTTTGGATAGGCTACTAATTGTTACATCAGCAACATTAGGAGTTCCCATAAATGTTTTTGTTAGATTGGATGAATAAGCAATTAAGTAGCCTGTTCCAATGGAAAACAGAGGCGATGCATCGTTAGAAAAGTTAGTACTTGCAGTTCCCTGATTATAATTGCCATCACTCTTTTTAATATTAATCCAAACATTTTCTGTTTCACTCCAACGGTAAAAATCAACATTACTACTAATGGGGCTAGCCGTAATATCAACAAATACGGTGCTTATATTTTGACTCGAAACCGGCGAAGAGAGGAGATGCCAACCATGTTGATCACCAGTACCCCATCCTGCAATATATCGTTGAACATTCATATCACCGCTGCCACTTACAGCACCTTTAATGATAAGCGAACCATCATCTCCGGAACTATTTGATTCAATAGTCAAATAACCATCATTTGAAAAAT
>QMPP01000272.1 GCA_003650425.1 Bacteroidota bacterium
AGAAAGCGGCTGCAAAAAAAGAGGCTATTACCAGTATCTACGATAGTAAATATTTCAATTACGAGCGAGCCAACCGGGTTTGGTATTTTGTTTATTCATCCGGCTACTTCGACATGGATGGGGATGGGAAGAAAGAGTACAATACGTTCGTCAGTACCATTAAAAAGCCCGTAAAGCAGTACGAGATGGAAGAAGCATTCAAAGCCTACATTATAAAAAACTATTCTCAGTGGCCCATCATCGATCAGGGCAACATTATCCAAAACGGGTTTGTAAAACTTGAAGAAGCTAAAAAATCAAGAAAAACCATTGTTAGCAACTACAAGAGTAAGGACTTTAATGTTTATACGGTGGATTGGTAACGCCAATAAACCTAATCACTTTTTTTCGCATAATTCCGTGAGCACTCCAAAAGTGGATTTGGGGTGCAAAAACGCGATATTAAGTCCCTCGGCACCCGGACGTGGTTTTTTATCGATTAGGCGAACTCCTTTTTCGGCTACTTCTTCTAACGCCTGTTCAACACCATCGACAGTAAAAGCCAGGTGATGAATACCTTCACCCCGTTTTTCAATAAATTTAGCTACCGGGCTTTCCGGGTCGGTTGGCTCCAACAATTCCAACTTCGTTTGGCCTGCCTTAAAAAAAGCGGTCTTTACTTTTTGGTCAGCCACCTCTTCGATGGCATAACATTTTAACCCCAAAACATTTTCGTAATAGGGGATGGCTTCATCAAGGCTTTTAACGGCAATGCCAATATGCTCAATATGGGATAGATTCATTTTACAAAAAATTAATTGTTACTATTACAAAAATAGGAAATTAGATTGTCTTTTCTATTAAATTCCGATGGAAAATTATATAGTGTTTAAAATATATTTACTTTTTGTTTTTCTTTTAATATAATTATTAATTTTGTAACCATTGCATAAGGTTTAATAATATGGTTATGAAAAAATATTTATCATTATCTGAAGCTGCGGAATTAATAGGAAAAAGTAAAGAAACCCTCAGGCGTTGGGATCGAGAAGGCATTTTAAATGCTGTAAGAGAACCCGTTTCAAATTATAGGGTTTACAGGAAAGATGATGTTCATGCTTTATTGGGTAGCTTTTTTGAAATTACTGATGATAAAGTTTTGAATTATGCTGAACCTGAAAACGACTATTCCGTTATTGAGCTTTTTGCCGGGGCAGGCGGTTTGGCAATCGGGATGGAGAGAGCAGGGTTAAAATGCGTGGCATTAAACGAAATTGATAAATGGGCTTGCCAAACATTGCGAAACAACAGGCCAAATTGGAATGTCTTAGAGGGAGATATAAAAAATTTCAGTTTTATCGAGTATCGTGATAAAGTTGATGTTGTTACAGGTGGATTTCCCTGTCAGGCGTTTAGTTATGCCGGAAAAAAATTGGGTTTAAATGATGCCCGAGGTACATTATTTTACGAATTTGCCAGAGTTGTTAAAGAAGTAAATCCACCTATTTGCCTTGGTGAGAATGTACGAGGTTTATTAAGCCATGATAAAGGTAAAACGTTAAAGGGGATGATTTCTATTTTGGATGAAATTGGGTATAATGTTGTTCCTATCAAAGTTCTTAAAGCAATATACTACAGGGTTCCTCAAAAGAGAGAACGATTAATTTTGGTTGGTATACGGAAAGATATCAGCATACAGTATGAGTATCCTAAGCCATATCACAAAATTTACACATTGTCAGATGCCTTGAAAAAAGGTGAGTTATTTAAAAGTGATGTACCCGCATCAGAAGGAGCAAAATATCCACAATACAAAAAGGAGATACTTGATTTAATACCACCAAAAGGATACTGGAGAAACCTTCCTATAGAATTACAGAAAGAATACATGGGCGGGAGTTTCTATCTTGGAGGAGGAAAAACGGGTATGGCTCGCCGCATTGGCTGGGATGAGCCTTGTTTAACTTTAACTTGTAGCCCTGCCCAAAAGCAAACTGAGCGATGCCATCCTGAAGAAACAAGACCTTTTACCGTTAGAGAATACGCACGAATTCAAACATTTCCTGATGAGTGGAAATTTGCAGGATCAGTTGCCCAACAGTATAAACAAATTGGAAACGCCGTTCCTGTTAATCTGGGGCAGGAAGTTGGCTATTCAATTGTAAAATTTTTAAATCAATATTATAACTTATCAAAACCAAGATAATATTTATAATTATCAACTGTTATTTGATCAAAAACGGAACGTCCAGTTTCTTTTATTTCATTCTTAATTTCAGATAAAGCAGAATTCATTGTTTTATCTTTCAACTTTACCAAACTGTTTAAATAATCCTCAATTACAAGAGGGAGCGCCTTGTATAATTGGAACAAAGCATCATCTTGTTTGGTAAGCAGTGCGTAAAACTGATCACCGGATATTTTATAAACTCTACTGTGGCTATATTCTTTCCCGTTTATTTCACCGTACCAGTTTTCATTGAAACTACTCTTTGCTAAAATCTGAACCCAATAGCATTTTGCCTTTTTATAAGTGTCCGCATATCTAGCCAATTTTTGAAATAAGCTTTCCGAAGCACTACTGTTCATGGTATTATGCTTGTTTTTTATATCAGCAAATAAAGTATTGTCTTTCGATTTAATATCAAATCCACTCAGATTACCCATCTCAAAACCTTCAATGCCACCTAATATTTGTTCGTGAAAGGTTCCTATCGAGTTATTGATTGATTTATCAATTTGGCGAAGAATTTCAACTTCAATGACTTTTTCTTCATCAATATCGTTAAACTTGGCATCGAATGTGAGTTTGATTGTATCAATCTTATTCTTGTAAAACTTTTTTTTGGAAATATTCGCTTTAGCTTTCAAATATGAATTGTGAATATTAGCAACACAAGATAAAAAATGTTTATCCGAAATAAAATCAACATATTTGTTTTTCATTTTACAATAATATGATTTTCAAAAATTATGATTAATAAAACCACTCAGTAAAAAGACTAATTTTCAGGTTTTAACGTCAAAACAGAACCTTTTTTAACTTTAGCAGCATCGGTAACCAATGTGCGGTATTTACCGGTTACAAACATGGTTGCCTGATCGGCATAATGAGGGCTCATAAAGTTACCCGACTGTCCGGTAGGGATGATGGTTAGCTTGGTAGTAGGGTCAGCCATGTCGATTAAAAAACGCAAAGCAGGACCCGATTTTACCGGATAAACTCCGGTTACGTTATAATTAAAGCCCTCTTTGTCAACAACTTCATTTGTTCCGGGATCTTCAAAAGGCCCTACATTAAAAATTTTATCGAAAGGCTCTTTGCGGCCTATGGGGTGAATATGGGTTAAAACATGGACTTTTCCCCAT
>QMPP01000273.1 GCA_003650425.1 Bacteroidota bacterium
AGCCATTGAAGTGGTGTTGGAGCAGATGAAGAATGTTAAACCCATTCCGCCCATTCCACCGTTTCCTGATAAATCCCGGTAGATAGCACGCGTAATTGTAGTACAGAAGCCGGAAGACTTTTCTCGGGAGTCTTGTTAATTGACAGGCAAGACTCCTGATGAATAGAAAAACAATAAAAGTGGCTAAATACTTCCAAACAAACCTGTATGAAATTATGGTTACCATTTCTTCAAATCTTTGGAATGAAACAAAATAGTGTATATTTGTTTGGTTTAAAAGATTTTTTAATGAAACGTACTCTCCTCTTTTTTAGTCTTTCGTTGGTGATGTTAGTACCATCCGTTTTGATGGCGCAAACACTAACTGCCACAGATACTACTGCTCTTAAAAAGCCTGTAGCCATCAGTTTACTTAATGTAAGCAACGAACTTGAACAAACCCAAAACAGGCTTGTTAAGATATCGCAAAATGTAAAAGAGCTAGATATACAACCGGACTTTGATTCGCTAATTGGTGTCCATTCTCATTTTTTAGAAAGCGAAGCAGACGATGTGAACAAGGTGAAAGCCCAAACGATTTCAAACTTTTATCTGGAAAATGCTTCGCGAAACTGGACAGGATATCAAAAAAGGATAAAGGTAGCGATTAATGACATACGAAGTCAACTCTCCATTCTTCAAGAAAATATCAAAAGCCTAACATTCGAAAAAGAAGTTTGGCAGCTAACGCTGCAGAATGCAAGCGAAAAAGCTGATGTTCCCAATGAACTGAAGTCACAGATTAATAAAATGATTACTCAAATTTCAAAATTGAAAACCACTTTTGAAGCTACTCAAACAAAGCTAATCCTTCAGGAAAACAAGCTTACTGATTTACTGATAACTACTAACGATGTCCTGGACAAAATACAAAACCTAAAAAAGCAGATGCGTGCCAATCTGTTTATTTCATCAGAATCTGTTTTATGGAAAAGCGCGTTAAAACATAGCGACATCTTTCCCGTCGCCAACCATTTAAGCAATGTTTGGAACATCAACAAAAAAAGTATCTCAATTTATTTCGTACAGAAGAACTTCTTTTTAATACTACTGATTCTTTTGTTAGAAACTGTTGCTTTTATTTTTCTTAGGAACCGGTATAATAAACTAGGATACAATGAAAGTAATCCAGGATTTGTGAATGCCAATTTTGTTTTTAATGCAAAGCGTGTTCCCTCGTTATTATTTATCCAGCTTTCAACCATCATAATCGTATTACAAACCATCCCTCTTTCTATTTCCGCACTACTCACCATGGCTCTGTTATTAGTGGCAATACCCTTGGTGTCAAGGTTTGCAGGAGATAAAGGAAAACAGCAAAGCATGATTATTTTTTTTCTGTTTGTAATTAATGAAACAGAGGTGATATTTTGGTACTTTGGCGACTTGCTGCGTTACTACCTGTTAGTTGAAGCGATAGCAGGAATAGTCATGACCTACTATTTGATGGCTTTCAAATTCAAAAAAAGAGAAACCGAAAATGCTCCTTATGCTAAAAAAGTGATTCTTATCTCCAGCTTTATTATTGCCCTGTTTTCCATAACTATTGTTGCTGATATTTTTGGTTTCGTTAACCTTGCTACCTTACTTACCAAAACCACGACAAAAATTCCAGCCATCCTGTTAATCATCTTTCTACTGTATAAATTATTGGAAATAATAATTGTATCAGGATGCGAAGCAGGCAAAAGTTTTAAGTGGAATGCGGTCAAATATTGTAGCAATATTGAATTAAATCTTATTCGCGTGCTGAAATTAGCCGCATTTTATTTACTGATAGAGATGGCGCTTGAAACATTGGAAATTTACAAACCGGTTGCCGACTGGATTGCCGAAGCACTTGTTTATGATATTGCCATTGGCAGCATATCAATCTCCATGGGTAGAATATTAGGAATGATACTCATTATTGTTGTTTCCTACTTTACTGCAAACATTTTTAAAGTTTTATTCGGGAATTCTGAGCAGGTAAACAAACGACTGTCGAAAGGTTTTATGTTCGCTATTAATAAAACGGTAGGCTATATCATTATTACGATTGGATTTGTACTAGGCTTTGCCTACGCCGGAATTGACCTAGGAAAATTCGGCCTGCTGGCGGGCGCCCTGGGTGTTGGTATCGGGTTCGGGCTTCAAAATATTGTCAACAACTTCATCTCAGGTCTCATCCTTCTTTACGAAAGACCTGTTGAGGTAGGTGATATTGTTACCGTTGGCACTTTGATGGGAGAGGTGAAATCCATCGGGGTGAGAGCCAGCAAAATCAAAACCTTTGATGGTGCTGACGTGGTGGTTCCAAACGGAAATATTATTTCCAACGATTTAATAAACTGGACACTCTCCGATAAAAAACGAAGGCTGGAAATAAAAGTTGGGGTAGCGTATGGAAACAACCCCAATGATGTGCTAAAACTTTTGCAAAAAGTAGCCGTTAACAACGATAATGTTTTGGTAGATCCGGCTCCCATCGCCCTGTTTGATGACTTTGGTGACAGTTCGTTAAACTTCCGTCTGTTGGCCTGGGTTCATTTCAACAATTCGTTATCCACCAAAAGCCAACTTTCCATTGCCATTTACGATGCATTAGCAGCAGCAGATATCGGCATTCCATTTCCTCAAATCGACCTGCACGTTAAAGATCACTTTACCGAACAACCAAAAGTAGTCATTCCCAATCCTCCTGCCAATTCACCTGAAATAGTGGATAACGAACATGACAAGGATTAGTTAAAAGAATTTTTTATCCAATTAAGAAAATCAGTAATAAATTCACGATCTCATCTTATTAATGAAAAATATTCACATAAAATTTCTCTTATTATTTTCTCTTTTACATTTTACACTTTTTGTCGTGGGTCAACCCGCTTCAAAAATCGATACCGTAAAAAGTAAAGTTTTCGGTTTTAACAAAACCGTTAAGGTTTCAGGTCTGTTTTACCTGGCCTCAACCTATTTGCACGAGCCGGAAAATCAGGAGTTTGCTTTTTCGGTTCGAAGAGCTTACCTCACGGTTAGGGCCAACATTGCCAAAAATCTTTCGGTACGCTATACACAGGATATAACCATCGATAACGAAGGAGGTGATGCCGGGAATGTTGAGCTTCGAATTAAATATGCATACATGCAATATAATTTACCCGACTATCTGTTTTTTTCGAATAATCACTTTCGTTTCGGGGTTACGCAACGTCCCTGGTTCGACTTTGAAGAGCATATCAACACGTATCGGTTACAAGGCCCCATGTTTTTAGAACGTTCGGGTTTGTTTAACTCTTCAGGATTTGGCCTGAGCTACGA
>QMPP01000274.1 GCA_003650425.1 Bacteroidota bacterium
CCCCTCACCCCCCATCCGTTGAGGGGAGGGCCTGGTTAAACCTTCCCCCCCGCCGATCCCTGGGGGGGGGGGTTTTTTGGGGGGGGGGGGGGGGGGGGGGGGGGGGAGATAAAGGATTAATATAATATGCAGAATAACAACACGGTAAAACCAATATGGAAATATCTTTCATCGTAAGTTTGAATTAAATTGCTAAAGTTAAGGTTATTTTTCTAAAAAAACAATTTTATTAAAAAATTTCTCATAGTATCTTTTATACGAAGAACTCTTTGTAAAAAGAATAGTTTCAATTCATATAAAGTACCTATTAACCAAGGTGTGTCATTTACTCTGCTACACCAAATCTCAGAATGGTTGAGTGCGAGTAGAAGTTTTCGGGAGTAAGCAGTGTGCTTGGAAATTCAGGCCTGTTGGCAGCATCGGGGTAGAGCTGGGTTTCCATACAAAAAGCACCATGATTTTGATAGGATTGCTGTTTTTTTCCGGTGATGCCTTTTAAGTAATTTCCGGTATAAAATTGAAGGGTAGGATAGGTGGTGTACACTTCCATCACCCTGCCGCTGTTAGGGTCATAAGTTTTAGCTACCGGTGCCATTTCGTTGGCAGGTTTATCAAAAACGTAACAATGGTCGTAACCAACCTCGGTTTCGTTTATCCTGTCGCCAATGGCTTGCATTTTACGAAAATCAAACGCCGTGTTAGCAACGGGAAGATATTCGCCGGTGGGTAAAATATTTTCGTCGGTGGCTAGCATTTTATCTGCCAATATCAGTACCCTTTGATCCAGCACATGCTCCTTGCCCGACAGGTTAAAGTATGCATGATTCGTAAGGTTTACATGCGTAGGCTTGTCGGTAGTGGCAAAATATTCGGTGATGAATTCATTTTCATTGGTCAGCCGGTAAATAACACGGGCTTCCAGGTTTCCGGGGAAGCCCTCCTCGCCGTCAACGCTTAAACAGGTTAACTCAACCCCTTGTTCGTCGGATGTTTTGTACGGCTTGGCATCCCATACTTTTTTATCAAAACCGGTTATTCCTCCGTGAAGGGCATATTTCTCAAAAGGGGAAGGTATTTTATATTCCGTACCATCAATTTTAAAAGTTGCCCCGCTGATGCGGTTGGTAACCCTCCCGATAATGGCGCCAAAATAGGCAGGGTTTTCCAAATAGGGTTCTATCGTATCGTATCCCAAAACTATGTCGCCCGGAATACCGTCTTTATCGGGAGTAACGATAGAGGTAATAATGCCACCACGATTTAACAGCTTTATAGTAACACCCCGGTTGTTTTGAAGGGTGTACTCATTGATAACTGCACCGTCAGACAATGTTAAAAGTTCTTTTTCCATATTTTATTACTGCTACAAAGTTATTGCTGCGCTCTCCTTTTCTTTACATAAACAGCCGATAAAATCCAGGTTATCAGGTAGCCTGTGCCGGCAACAGTCAATCCGAGAAAAATGCTCCCTAATAAGTACTGCCAAAAACCCAACCCCAGTTGTTCGAGTGCCCGGTAAAAATCGCCGGATATTACATGCTGGTATAAAATATCAAGCGACTCTTTCGTCATCAGGTTGGTATTTCCTTTAATAAAAAGCCCGCCCAGCCGGTAACCGGAATAGATAATAACCGGAATCATGGGGGGGAGGCTGATGTTGGAAGCCACTAACACGATAACCTTGTTGATTTTTAAAAGATGAGCGAAAAAGGCTGCCAACAACATTTGAAATCCCCATACCGGAAGTATTCCCATGAACAGGCCAAAGCCCACCGCGGAGGCTACCTTTTTAGGGCTTTCATTATGACTGGTAAGCTGCTCTCGGATAATGCCCGAAAGTTTGTTGGCCATAAAATATTTAACCAGGTCGCGTGGCCAGATCCATAAAAGTGTTATCAAAACCAAAAAGGTGTTCAGGATACTAATCCGTGTAAAATCTCTTAGTGGCCTGAAATGGGAAACGCGTTCTTCCTCGGGTGGATAATACACCTTAACGGGTAGTGAAAGAATTGGAATTTCTTTCCAGGCAAGGCGAACCAGTATCTCTACCTCAAACTCGTATTTTGAAGAGAAAAATTTCATCCCTTTTATCGGGTCTAATGGGTAGAGCCGAAACCCTGACTGAGTATCAGGAAGCGAGATGCCGGTTTCGAGCTTAAACCAAAAGTTGGAAAACTTGTTGGCAAAAGTGTTTTTCGATGGCATGCCGTCGGCCTGAATATTGCGGGCACCGACAATAACGGAACCCGGTGATTTTTCAATAGTTTCTACAAATTGTGGTATATCATCGGCAAAATGCTGCCCGTCGGAGTCGATGGTGATGGCATAAGCAAAACCCATTAAGGCAGCTTTCCGAAGTCCTTCCCGAAGGGCAACCCCTTTCCCGCGGTTTTCTTTGAAAGTTATAACTTCTATTTCAGTAAAACGGGTTAACAAGATTTTTGTTTCGTCGGTTGAGCCATCGTTTACCACGATTACATCAGGGCAATATTGCCTGATATCGTTAATAACCCGGATAAGAGTAGAAGCATTGTTGTAGGTAGGCATTACAACGCAAATGTTGAGCGCTTTGGCTTTTGGCTGTGCTATTGGCGTTGTGTTATTCATTAATACTTTTTACTGCTGTTTTTGACGACTTAACTGGAAAACAGGTGTACCCGGGCGGATTAAATCTTTCACTTCATCAAAACGTAAAAATACCTCCGGAAGCCCGTACGAATAGGGTGCGATTTCGTAACTGGCATATTTAAAACCGATTCCGTTTCCGGTAACATAAATATTTTGGTTGGGGTTTACCTTGTCAATAAAAAAACCAAGTTCTTTTAAACCGGCTTCATCTTTGGTTTTGTATTTGTCAAGCATTTTATTTGTCAGTAAGGCTGAAAGAGCGGAGTCAGCACCTTTTGTAAAAATATCACTATAAGTTAACACTATTCCCGTTTTCAGGCCGATGATATCGTAAGCGTTGTTGGTTATTCCATGTGCACCACCGGTAAAAGCGTAACGCTGATATTCCAGACAAAGCAGGTAGGAGGAGTTGAAAAGTACCGACATGGAGTTCATGGATGACCATGAAAACGATTGCCCGTTTTTCATTTTTTGGTATTCCTCCAAATTCGAGCTTTTATAATTGTTGTAAAACTCTTTTTCAAAATTGTTTAGCATTTTGGTTGGAGAGTCTTGGCTAAAGTTATCACCAAAAAACCCTTTAATTATAATATGTCTGACAGAATCGAGAACGGGCGTGGGTAAAGCATTGTTTTCCG
>QMPP01000275.1 GCA_003650425.1 Bacteroidota bacterium
AGCCTCTCTTTTTGCCCAGGTTGCCGTTAACACTATCGGTACAGCTGCCAACAATGCTACCATGCTGGATGTAAGTTCCACCACCAAAGGGATGCTGATTCCGCGCATGACCAAAACCCGGCGCGATGCCATCGCTTCACCCGTGGAAGGCCTGATGATTTATCAGACTGACGACACACCGGGCTTTTACTTTTATAACGGAAGCGATTGGAAAATTCTTGGAGCGGAAGCTCTTTCCATTAATGATTTGAGCGACGGAAAAACCACTAGCAGCAACGTGTTTTTAGGTCAAGCCTCAGGTTCTTTAAGCGATGCTTCGGCAACAAAAAACACGGCAGTAGGTATTGCCTCTCTAAACAATATCACTGGAAATGACAACACGGCTTTAGGGGCTTATGCATTAAATAGAAGTGACTCTGCCAGTGGTAATACAGCGGTTGGAAGTTACAGTTTATATAGCAATACGACAGGTAAAGAAAATATTGCCGTAGGTGCTTTCTCACTTCAATCCAATACCGAAGGTGATAGAAACGTGGCCTTGGGCCATAATACATTGCTAAACAATAAAACAGGTTACAATAATGTTGTTATCGGAGCCCATGCACTTAGTTTGGATACTTCTGGATACTCCAACATCGCAATTGGTTCTGCAGCACTATTATTTAACAAAAACAAAAGTAATCTCGTAGCCATCGGCGACTCAGCTTTGTTTTCCAACAGCTATGGCGCAACTTCATCGCTTGAAGCAACTGACAATGTAGCTGTTGGTAAAAAAGCACTTTACAATAATACTACCGGATATAAAAACACTGCGGTGGGAAGCTATACATTGGAAAATAATGATGACGGTGAAAAGAACACAGCCATGGGGTATAAAGCACTTAATTCAAATACGGAAGGTGATAATAATTCTTCTTTCGGCTATTTATCATTAAATAGCAACACAACGGGAGTTGATAATGCGGCTTTCGGCTATTCGGCTTTGAACGATAACATCTCGGGCGATTTTAATATTGCTATCGGTAAAGGAGCACTTGCATTAAATAACGGCAACCACGGTAGTGTTGCCATCGGTCATTTTGCAATGGCCTACTGTGACAATCGCAGTTCGGGAAGATTTACTTATAACACGGCCGTGGGTTACGAATCGTTAAAAGGTCCTTCGAGTTCAATTTCCTCCAATACCGGTCAGTACAACACCGCATTGGGTTATCAAACCTTGCTAAATAACACCGCCGGATGGGCTAACACGGCTGTGGGTTACCAGTCGCTCGACTCCAACTCCACCGGAGGAAGAAATACGGCTTACGGTACCTCCTCGCTGGTATATAACACCACGGGTGATTATAACACGGCGGTAGGTTACCGCAGTTTGATGAACAACAAATCCAATACCGGTTCGGTAGCCGTGGGATATAGTGCCATGGAAAATGCGGATAACCGTACTTCGGGAAGGTACACCTACAATACTGCCATAGGGTTTGGTGCTCTTAAAGGAAGCAGTACACCGGCTGACAATACCGGACGGTTTAATACGGCACTCGGTTATAAAGCATTGGTATCGAATATTTCGGGGAGTTCCAATACAGCATTGGGTATGACAACTTTGTACAATAACACAACCGGCGAATCCAATACGGCCGTGGGCGACTCGGCCATGCAGGCCAATGTTTCAGGTAACCAAAACGTGGCAGTAGGTAAATTTGCCTTGCTGAACAATACAAAAGGTTCGAGCAATACGGCCGTGGGACAAAGTGCATTGTCGCATAATGATACAGCTTATTATAATACTGCTGTCGGAGAAAGAGCTTTGTATTCCAATACCAGTGGCATGAGGAATACGGCTTTAGGTGCAAGGACATTGCAAAACAACACCACAGGTGAAAAAAATACGGCTGCAGGAATGTATGCTTTAAGGTTTAACACGACAGGCTCCTATAACTATGCAGGAGGATATCAGGCACTTTATAGCAACACCACCGGTACCGGCAACTATGCAGGAGGATTTAAAGCCCTGTACAGCAATACAACCGGAGGTTATAATACAGCAGTAGGTGATAGCGCACTTTACCTAAACATTTCGGGAAATAATAATGTAGCTATTGGAAGACAGGCTCTTTACTATAGTCAAAAAGGAAATGGCAATGTGGCCGTTGGAAATCGAGCCCTTTATTATGCAGACACTTCAAGATTGAATATTGCCATCGGCGATAACGCCATGGGACAAGCCATAGCCGATAGCTGTTTGGCTATTGGTTATCAGGCCCTTTATTATAATTCGGGATCAAATAATATTGCCATCGGAAACGAAGCTTTAAAAAACAATAGTGGAGGTAATTATAATATTGCTTTGGGGATAAATGCCTTTACTTCCAGTACGGTGGGGGATTACAATACTGTAATCGGATACAATGCGTTAAAAAATCATACACCGGGTACTTATTATTTTGATTCAAGAAATACCGTAATTGGGGCGAAAGCTGTTGAAAATCTGACCAGTGGAGGTTCTTTAACAGCATGTGGATATAAAACAATGAATTCAGCAACTAACGGACAAAGAAGTGTTGCGCTAGGTTATGCGGCAATGACTAATTGTGCATCAGTTTATAACAGTACTATTATCGGGCCGGAGTCATACCTGAATGCTGGTGACACCATCAATAATTTTACAGCACTTGGTTATGAAGCGGCTCAAAATGCACCCTCTAAAGAAGATGTTGTAGCCATTGGAAATAGCAGCGTTAGCTGGATTGGTGGAGAAGTAACATGGAGTACATACTCTGACAAACGAATCAAAAACAACATCCGCGAAGATGTTCCCGGACTTGATTTTGTCATGAAATTAAAACCGGTAACCTATAATCTCGATATTCATAAACAACGGGAATTGCTAAATATAAAAAATAATGATGCCGAAAATAATTGGAGAGGAAAATATGCCATTGAGAAAAAACGGATGACCGGATTTTTGGCACAGGATGTGGCCGAAGCGGCCAAATCGCTCAATTTCGACTTCAGTGGCGTGGATATTCCCGATAATGACAAAAGGTTGTATTCGTTGCGTTACAGTGAGTTTGTAGTACCGTTGGTAAAAGCGGTTCAGGAGCAGCAACAGGAAATTGAAAAAATAAAAGGTGAAAACTCTCAATTAAGAACAGAGAACGAACTACTTAAAAAACAACTACAAAGTATTGAACACAGATTAAGTAAACTGGAAACAAAATAATTA
>QMPP01000276.1 GCA_003650425.1 Bacteroidota bacterium
TAAATTACAATCGGCAAAAGCCACCACCGTTTTGAAATTTTCGATGGTTGGATTTTCTGCTCTAGAACAAAATGCAACAGCCGGAAAGCCGTTATCTGTTGTATTAGAAGAGAGCGCTGTTGGCCTTAACGAAGTAGTGGTTGTGGGTTACGGCGTTCAGAAAAAAAGTCTTGTAACCGGTGCCATTTCACAGGTTACCGAAGCCGAAATAAAACAGAGCCCTGCATCGCGTGTTGACCAGGCTATTCAGGGGATGACCTCCGGTGTAACCGTATTGCCTACTTCGGGATCTCCTGGTGCAGGAACACAAATCAGAATCCGCGGGGTAAACTCCAATGGAAATTCAAACCCGCTTTTCATTGTTGACGGCATGAAAACCGGTGACATCAACAACATTGATCCTGGCGATATCAAATCGGTTGAAATATTAAAAGATGCTGCTTCATCTGCTATTTATGGAACAGAAGGAAGTAATGGCGTTATTTTAATTACCACCAAATCAGGCGAACAAGGCAAAGGCGTTATCTCCTATGATTTTCAGTATGGAATACAAAATTCACGCAGCAACATGAAACTCATGAATGCTGAACAATATGGACAATGGCAAGAGGAAGCAGGTGCTACCATCCCGATTGTTCAAGATGGCACAAACACCGATTGGCTCAGTGAAATTTTTCAATCGGCACCCATGCAGAAACATCACCTGAGTTTTTCAGGCGGTACCGAAAAAACAAAATATTTTCTATCTACTTCTTATTTCAACCAGGATGGTATTGTGGGTGGTTCTAAAGCCAATTATAACAGGTTAACCACACGACTTAACGTAACCAGCGACATTAAAAAATGGTTAGAAGTCGGAACAAATATGAGTTATAGCCATTCTAACCAGCATTATATTGCTCAAGACAATGAATATAGAAGTGTTGTAAACAGTGCCTTAGGCATGGATCCTTTAACACCGGTTACCTATCAGGAAATCCCATCAAATGTAATTGATCTTATTAATCAGGGACGTACTATTTTACAAGATGAAAACGGGTATTATTATGGCCTTGCCAAATATGTTACCGGCGAAATTGTGAACCCGGTTGCTTTTTTACAAACTTTTCATAATAAAATCAAGCAAGACAAACTGCTTGGAACTTCTTATGTTACATTGAAGCCGTTAAAAGGATTAAGCATTACTTCAAGAATTGGATACGACCTGACTTTCCAGTCAAATCATTCCTGGAACCCGCTATTTTACTTCTCTCCTGAAAATCAAAATAGCATGACTACCATTGATGATAATCTAAATAAATGGTCACGTTGGTTGTGGGAAAATTTTGCATCTTACACCCGTACCATCGACAAACATAGTTTCTCGGCATTGATAGGTTATTCGGCTGAGGAAAGCGAATCGCCATGGTTTTACATGCATTCGGGGCCAATGATTGCCGAAGGGGATCAATATGCGTATCATTCATATGTTACCTCACACGACTTTGATAAAGTTGGTGGCACTTATTCGCGTCAAACCATGAATTCCATCTTTTCTCGTTTAACCTATTCATATATGAATAAATACTTGGTTGAAGCTTCATTACGTCGTGATGCAGCCAGCGTATTCCCTAAAAACAATAAATCGGCTCTTTTCCCATCAGTTTCTTTAGGCTGGGTGCTTTCAAACGAAAACTTCTTTAATGTAAAAAATATCAGTTATTTAAAACTTCGTGGAAGCTGGGGCCAAAATGGAAGCAAGGCAAACCTTCCCGGTAATGAAGATACTGAATTTTGGGTATTCTCAGGAATTCAATATCCCGATGCTACCGATAATTTTCAGTCAGGGTCGCAAATTGAAAAATTAACTAATCCTGATTTAAGATGGGAAAGAACAGAAATGCTTGATATAGGTTTTGACTCGCGGTTTTTTAATGACAAACTCTCTCTCTCGATAGATTACTACAATAAAATAACTAAAGATCTCATTGTACTGGGAACAGGTCCGTTATCGGTTGGTAATAACTATCCTTTCGTTAATGGTGGTGATGTTTCCAATAAGGGTTTTGAATTTGATTTGGGATACAGAAATTCTGACCATGCCTTTAAATATTCGATTAATGCCAACTTCTCTACCGTTAAGAATGAAGTAACTAAGCTGGCAGTAAATGCACCTATTGCAGGAGCTAACGTAAGAGGCTATAATTTAACCTGGTTTGAAGAAGGTTACCCCATTTGGTATTTTAAAGGGTACAAAACCGATGGTATTGACCCCGCTACCGGAGACCCCATTGTTGTTGATGTAAACGGTGACGGTCAAATCACCCCGGATGACCAGACGATGATTGGCGACCCCTTCCCTGATTTTACTTATGGCGCTACTGTTAACCTTGCCTATAAAGGGTTCGATTTCAGATTCTTTTTACAAGGTGTAGCCGGAAATGATATCTTTATGGGATGGTACCGTACCGATCGTCCTTATTCAAACAAACCTGAATTTATGTTTACCGACCGTTGGACACCATCACATACTGATGCTACCATGCCTACAGCCAATAATACCAGCGATTTCGTTTATCGTAGCGATTTAATGGTTAAAAGTGGTTCGTATGCCAGAATCAAACAAATTCAAGTGGGATACACTATGCCAAAAAAATGGTTTAGCGACAATATTCAAATGTTAAGATTGTTTGTTTCGCTTGACGACTACTTTACTTTCACAAAATATCCGGGACTCGATCCTGAAGTAGGTAGTTATAACCCAACAAGTCAGGGTGTCGATAGAGGACTTTATCCTATCTCAGGGAAAGTTTTGTTTGGCTTAAATGTTAAATTTTAACTTATAAAAATAATAACCATGAAATATTTAAATTCTAAAATATTAATGACCGGGCTCCTGCTTATATTCCTTAGCTCGTGCAGTAAAGATTTTCTTGAGGTAAAACCCGTGGGCAGACTTACCGGAGATGACTATCTAAAAACCAACGAACAAATAAAATCTGCACTGATTGGTGTTTATGCTACCATTCAGTATAACTATTCCAATGGCGGCTGGGCCAGTGTTTTTTTCATGAAAAACCTACCCGGTGATGATTGCCTTTGTGGTTCAAGCGAAGGTGACCAACCTGAATACCAACGTATAGATGATTTTACTTTGACGGCAAATAATAAAAAGGTTGAATCAATTTGGTCCAATTTTTACAAAACCA
>QMPP01000277.1 GCA_003650425.1 Bacteroidota bacterium
ATAAGCGGGATGGCACAAAAAGCACACGACCGGTCGCACCCCTCCGAAACCTTTAAATAGGCAAAGTGCGACGGAGTAGTCAGGTGGCGCTCGCCAATCAACTCCTTCTTATAATCAACGTCAAGGTCTTTTAAAATCTTCGGCAGGTCGTTCACGCCGTAAAAACCATCCACATGGTCAATCTCCCCGCTTAGCTCTTTCTTGTAGCGCTCCGACAGACAGCCGGTCACCAGCACCTTTTCAATTTTACCCGCCTTTTTAGCCTCTACCGCCGACAAAATCATGTCAATCGACTCCTCTTTGGCATCGCCAATAAACCCGCAGGTGTTAATCACAACAATCTCCGCATCCTTGTCCGAATCGCTCAAAATCTCATAGCGGTTATCAAGCTGACGCATCAGCACCTCCGAATCCACCAGGTTTTTCGAACATCCCAGGGTGATAACGTTTATCTTTTTTAATCTCTTCATAAAAATAATAGTCGATTTTTTTGGGCGTGCCCCTGCGGGTCAGGCTATCCGCTATACTCCTCGTCACGCTAAGGCGTGAACTGCGGGGTGCCGCTTCTATCCCTCACGCGGCTCACAACTAACAGCAAATTTCCTCACTGCTAACTACTGATGGTCACGGTTTATAACCTTGGCCTGTTATTAAATTCTGGTCACGGTTTGTAACCTGTTTTTAAATTCTGGTCACGGTTTGTAACCGTGACCCGTTTTTTCATATTTACTCACTAAACAAACTCTCCACAAACTCTTTACGATTAAATATCTGGAGATCTTCCATCTTTTCGCCTACGCCAATATACTTAACAGGAATTTTAAACTGATCCGAAATACCAATTACCACTCCTCCTTTAGCCGTTCCATCCAGCTTGGTAAGTGCCATGGCATTCACTTCGGTAGCAGCCAAAAACTGACGTGCCTGTTCAATGGCGTTTTGACCTGTAGATGCATCGAGCACCAACATGATTTCGTGAGGAGCATCAGGAATAACCTTTTGCATTACTCGCTTAATCTTACCAAGCTCGTTCATTAAATTTATTTTGTTGTGCAACCGTCCGGCGGTATCAATTAAAACAACATCCACATCCTGTGCAACAGCAGCCTTAACCGTATCAAAAGCCACCGAGGCAGGGTCGGCACCCATTCCCTGGCTGATAATAGGAACGCCAACACGCTCACTCCAGATCGTCAACTGGTCAACAGCAGCGGCTCTAAAGGTATCAGCAGCTCCCAGCAAAACCGATTTATTAACCCGTTTAAAATTGTAAGCCAGTTTACCAATGGTGGTAGTTTTACCCACACCATTAACGCCAACAACTAAAATAACATAAGGTTTCTTTCCCTCCGGAAGCTCAAATTCAGCACCATCGCCACTGTTGTTCTCTTCCAACAACGATTCAATCTCTTCTTTTAATATCGAGTTTAACTCCGAAGTACCAAGGTATTTATCACGGGCAACCCGTTTTTCAATCCGGTCGATAATTTTAAGCGTGGTTTCAACCCCCACATCCGAGGTAACCAAAATTTCTTCCAAATCATCCAGCACCTCTTCATCAACCGTTGATTTTCCGGCAACAGCCTTGGTAATCTTATTAAAAACGCTGGTACGTGTTTTTTCAAGACCCTTATCTAAATCCTGCTTCTGTTCTTTCGACGAAAAAAAAGAAAATAATCCCATAATTTATATTTTTTAGCTGACAAAGGTAAGCAAAACAAAAAAAGGCTTTTCCTAAAATATTCAGAAAAGCCTTTTTCAGTTCAAATAAACCAGAACTAATTATTTCTTAGCAAAATAATTTTTAACCTGATCTGTGGGGATAATTTCATCTTTAAAGGTATAAGCACCTGTTTTGTCTGATTTTGCAAGCTTAATAACTTTAGCAAAATCTTTTCCTGACGATTGCAGTGAAGCAACAACTTTTTTAGCCATGATTTAAATTATTTAATTTCTCGGTGTAATGTTTTCTTTTTAAGAATAGGATTGTACTTCATTAGTTCCAATCGCTCTGATGTATTCTTTTTATTTTTCATGGTAATATACCTCGATGTCCCCGGCATTCCGCTCTTCTTGTGCTCTGTACACTCCAGAATTACCTGTACTCTTGCGTCTTTACTCTTTTTAGCCATTGTTTTCCGCTTTAAAATTTGGTCGGCAAAAATAATGATTATTACATATAATACCTAATGTATTACCAATTATTTTAAAAGTTTTTTTTCAGCTGCCGATTATTCCTGCCACTCCTGCACGTTCGAACGCTTTCGGGCTTTCGTACGGGAACGGTGATGCTTATTTAAAATTTGATACTCAGTCGTCCTCCGTCTCAAAACTCAGTCGTCCTCCGACTCCAAGTCGGGGGACGACTACTACCGGGTACATAAAATACTTTCCCAACCCTTCAACCTGTCAGGTCTCCTCCCCGCTAAGCCAACTCCGACCTGGCAGGTTCGCCCCTTCGCAACTCCGCTCCCTCTAAACCTCTAAACCTCTCAACCTCTGATCCTCTGAACCTCTCAACCTCTCAACCTCTCAACCTCTCAACCTCTCATCCTCTCAACCTCTCAACCTCTAAACCTCTGAACCTCTCAACCTCTCAACCTCTGAACCTCTGAACCTCTGATCCTCACTTTCCATTTTCCATTTTCCATTTTTTACCTACCTTTGCTCATCCCAACACTTTTCAGCCATGAAAAAACAAATAAGTACCTTTTTAATAAAAGCAGGCAACTACGCTAAATCCCACACTAAATCATTCTTAGCAACCAGCATAATCGCTGGAACCATGATAGCAAGCGCTTTAACTCCCCAACAAACATTCGCTCAAAATAATGGAAACAACAACTATAACTACGGCCAAAGATGGCTAGACTACGACACTATCTGGGGAACAGGTATAATAGTTGCAACAGATGCAGATAATCAATACAACTTTATTGAAAATGCAACAGTAAAACTCACACCAGACACGATGCAAATGATTACTCCAGACACAACATACCAATACACAACAGATTGTAATGGGGGATTTGCATTCAACCTTCCAGTAGGAATTGACATTTACGAAGGAACAAAAGAAAACCAATTCACCAGCACAATCACCATATTCCCCAATCCCGGCAGCGGGTTTAATTACTGTACGGATTTAAAATTAAAAGGTGTAATAGAAATTTATAACTCCAACGG
>QMPP01000278.1 GCA_003650425.1 Bacteroidota bacterium
CGTAACCAAAATAAAAGTATAAGTGTATCATTATATTTATTATTTGTCAGGTTTTGTTGAATATTTGCCTTATCTGTTTTTTTTTACTACATTTGAAGGTTTTATAAAAAGTAACCCTTTACTTTTAGTAAACACCATTCATCATCCTTTAAATTTACTGCCATGAAAATCCATTTTATTTTTCTGTCATTTTTGTTTTTAAGCTTCAATCTTTCAGCTCAAAACACCGCTCCGGTAGCGGTTCCCGACACGGTATCAATTATGTCGGAAGACACCATCACCATCCGTGCCCTTCAAAACGACTATGATCCCGATGGCAACAGTTTTTATCTTTATCATGTTTATTCACCCAAACATGGAAAACGAGCGTATAACGACTCGCTGATAACCTATCATTCATATTATTTTCACGGAAACGATTCGTTGAATTACAAAATTAAAGATAATGGCACACCCCCCATGCGATCTGAGAAAGCTTATGTTTACATTACTGTAACTGAAAATCCTCATTTACCCCTGGCTGTTAATGACACTTTCACGGTTATGACACAAAAACCCGCGGCCTTAAATTTACTGGCCAACGATTCCGACCCTGACGGTGATCAGCTAACCTACAACCCGGATATAGAGACATCCCATGGAACCATTTCGGGGGTAACCGACTCAATCCTGGTTTTTACTTCTATTCCGGGATTTATCGGAAACACGCGTATAATTTATTCTAATATGAAAAATGAGGGTGTGAAAAGATATTTTTCAAACGAGGCGGAAGCGGCTATTACAGTTATTGACAATCCTGACCTGCCCGTGGTTTCGGCCGATGAAGTTTCAGCCACCACCTTTGTCCCTGTTGAAATCAATCCGCTGTCCAACGATATCGATCCATCCGGCTACCCGTTAAAAATTTATTCGGTTACAGGAACCGATTCAACCACGGTCAAAATTATTTCGGATACCATTATTGAAATAAGAACCACGCTGTTCTCGGGAAGTGACACCATCTATTACCAGGTTCAGGAGTTTGACGCGCTTTACAATTACGTGTCCGAACCGGGGAAAATTGTAGTTCATGCCGTTGAAAACCATGATATTCCTGTTGTCGTTACCGATATGGCAACCGTTGTTTTTAACGACATGGTATCGGTTAATGTGCTACAAAACGACTACAGCCCCATTGGCGAACCGCTGGAAATTGACACGGTAAACCATTCCTCTTTATCATATACAATGGCAACCATTAACGACAGCATTCTTGAGCTAACCAATATGTCTCCCCCGTTTTCATACGACGATTCCATTCATCAAATAACGGTTGAGTACCGGGTAAAAGAAAAAAACAACCCTGATATTTACTCTAAATGGGGTAATATTAACCTTACCGTAACACGCAACAATACCCTTCCCATGGGGGTAAACGACTTTACCACAACCACGGGTGGATTATCGGTTCAGATTAACTTATTGCAAAATGATATCAACCCCGGACAAGACTCAATTATGCTGTTGCAGCAAGGAATAAAATCGATAGTAAGCGACCAAAGCAGTTATAGCACCGTTTTAAACGACAGTACTATTGAGTACACTCCTTATGCTGATTTTTCAGGCATTGATACCGTGCGCTATTATATTTATTATAAGGATGGTGAAAAATCGGGGTTTCCCGTTGGATACGGGTATCTGATTGTTACCGTTAAAAACAGTAACTTTTACAAAACGCTGGATATTAACAACATCAAAGCCGGTTTTAATGCCAACGGTTATCTGTTTAACAATTTCGGTTACATGGGAATTGGACAACATAACAACTATGCTCATGGTTTTATACCCGCTTTTGAAGCCCCGAAAGGAAGTGGCATCAATGCCATCTTCAGCGCTTCGTTATGGATGGGTGGAATTGACAATACCGACCCAAATAACCCGTTACACCTTGCTGCCGTCAGATATATGCAGGCAGGAAACGATTACTGGTACGGCCCCGTTTCCAATACTTACGACAGACAATACGATGCAAAATGGATTGGCTTGTGGAAACTTACCCTGTATGACATCAAATACCACATGAACCATTATCAGGATGCAGGTTATGTAGCTAAAAAGGAGATTACCACCTGGCCGGGTAATGGTGATGTTTCCAATGGTGAATCGGCACAATTGGCGCCCTATTTCGATAAAAACAACAACGGCATATACGAACCCATGCAAGGTGATTACCCGTTAATTCGTGGTAACGAAGCTGTCTTTTTTATTTATAACGACGACAGGTTACCGCACACCGAGTCCCAGGGAAAGAACCTTGGTATTGAAGTTCACGGGATGGCTTATGCTTTTAACGATGAGGCTGATTCGACACTATGGAATACCATTTTTGTTCACTACGATATTTACAATCGCTCCGACACCACTTATCACGATACTTACGTGGGACAGTTTATCGATTCTGATATAGGTTACCCGTCAGACGATTTTATACAAAGCAATGTTAAACTGGGTGCCATGTTGGGTTACAATGGAGATGATTTTGATGAAAATTTCAAAAATTCCAGTACCGGGATGGATATGCCCGGGTATGGCGATAAACTTCCTGCCATCGGGATAACCATGCTGGGTGGGCCGTTTATGGATGCCGATAACAGCGACAACCTTTCGGGGGGATGCGACGAAAGTATTAACGGGTTAAACTTTGGCAACGGAACAGTTGACGACGAGCGGTGGGGAATGCAGTATTTTGCATTTCTGAATAATTCCGGAACCCCCTGGGGTGACCCTCAAATTGCACCGGAATACTATAATCAATTACACGGATACTTTAACAATGATGACAGGTGGCATGCAACAAACAGCACGGGGCAGGAATACGATTTTAATTATTTTTTCCCAGGCAACAGCGATACCTGCCATTATGGAACCGGCGGAATTGATCCGGGTATTAATCTGACAGAGGAAACCGGCAACAACGGTTCGCCCAACCCTCCGGGCGACCGCAGAGGCGTTGTCAGCTCAGGGCCGTTTACATTCAAACCGGGCGATGTTCAGCAACTTGACCTCGCTTACGTGTTTGCAAGAAGTTACGATGATTCCGATCCTCTAGATATTGTTACCAACCGGATTATCTCCATCCGAAACAGTGCCATTACCGACAGTCTGATGGTTTTGCCCGATGAAA
>QMPP01000279.1 GCA_003650425.1 Bacteroidota bacterium
CGATCATGCGATTTCCAACCCTCTTTGGCCATGATCCCGGGCACCAATACAAGACTTACCAGCGTTACAACAATGGCTGCCACAGGGCTGCTTTTAATATACTTACGAGCCGACTCCCACAGTGCCAATACACCAAATCCGGTCCATATAGCAAAGGCATAAAAAGCACCGGCAAAGGCATAATCACGTTCACGAGGCTGTAACGGTGGCTGATTCAGGTAAACAATAATGGCAAGACCAGTCATGATAAACAACATCAAAACTACCCATGTATCGCGTTTGCTTTTTTTAAAATGGAAGAAAAATCCAAGCAAGCCCAGCAGTAACGGTAAAAAGTAAAATCGTGTTCTAGCCGGGTTTTGCATACTCGGTGGCAGGTTGTCCTGATCGCCCAGCCGCCAGTTATCGATAAATGAAATACCACTAATCCAGTTACCATGATCGATTTCACCCTGACTTTCAATGTTGTTTTGCCGTCCGACAAAATTCCACATAAAGTACCTGATAAACATGTGATTAAGCTGATAAGTAAAAAAGAATCGTAGGTTTTCGCCAAAGGTAGGCTTATAAATAATTTTAGAAGATCCGTCAGAATTGTTCACCCGGACAGGAACGCCTTTTATATCACCATATTTTTTATAGTACTTGATATGCCCGGGTTTGGAGTTACTCCACATACGCGGAAAAAAGGTTTCAAACCTGGGATCGTAAACCGGAATCGTTCCTTTCCTGTCATCTTTAATTACATATTTTCCTTTCTTGGTATCTTTCATATACACCGGTGTTCCATCCTTATGGTCGATAATAGGAGCGTTGTAATACTGACCGTAAAAAATGGGATAGGTACCATATTGTTCACGGTTTAAATAAGAGAGTAGGCTGATGGCATCTTTAGGGTCATTTTCGTTGATGGGGGTGTCGGCATTAGCCCTGATAATTAAAATAAAGAATGAGGAATAACCAATAACCATAACTATTAAAGCAAGTAGGGCGGTGTTTAGTGCATGATTTCTTTTTTTGTAGGAATAACGGATTCCCCAATAGATGGCACCGATCAGCAAAATAAAATAGATGATGGTTCCGCTGTTAAACGGCATTCCGATAACATTTACAAAGAAGAGTTCAAATTTTCCCGCAAGATTAACCGTGTAAGGAATGACAATGTACATGATAACAGCGAGGATAACAATGGACAACAATCCCGAAAGGATAAACCCTTTGGTTGTAACATCATATTTTTTAAAATAATAAACGTAAACAATGGCCGGAATAGCCAACAGGTTTAAAAGGTGTACCCCGATAGACAATCCTATTAAATAGGCTATCAAGAGTAACCAACGATAACCGTGACTTTCGTCGGCTACCTGCTCCCAACGCAAGATAGCCCAAAAAACGATGGCCGTAAATAACGACGACATGGCGTAAACTTCGCCCTCTACTGCCGAAAACCAAAATGAATCGGTAAAAGCATAAGCAAGCGAGCCAACGATACCGGCACCGAGTACTGCCCAACCCTGACCTTTGGTAAGTTTATCACCGGATTTTTTAATATAAAGTTTTTTGGCCAGCATGGTAATGGTCCAAAACAAAAACATGATGGTAGCGCCACTCGACAGTCCCGACATGCGGTTTATCATTAACGCCACCTTGGTGTTATCGCCAAAGGCAAACAACGAAAAGAAGCGTCCCATAAGCTGAAAGAAGGGAGCTCCTGGCGGGTGTCCAACCTGTAGCTTAAAGGCTGTAGCAATGTATTCGCCACAATCCCACCAGCTGGCAGTGGGTTCTAAAGTTGAAAAATAAACGGCCGTGGCGAGTAAAAATATTACCCAGCCAATAATGTTATTGAGCCTCTTAAAGTTATCCATGGTAAAAAACTTTGCTTAAAAAATATTAAAAAGGCGAAAATAAGAATTTTAAGCCAGCTTGGAATTAAATAAAATGTTAAAATAATTTTTTTAAGATATTTTTGCAACCAATTAAAAATGTACTATTTTTGCACCTCCAAAAACGGAATGTCCCATGGTGTAATGGTAGCACTGCAGATTTTGGTTCTGCCGGTTCAGGTTCGAGCCCTGGTGGGACAACTTTTTTTACCACCAATCTCTTTGAGGTTGGTGGTTTTTTATTTTATAATGCCTACTGATGCAGGAACAGAAGGGGTTCGTTTAAACCAATCCGCATAGATAAAAGAATGGCCAACGCAATAACCACGACAATAATTTGTACTTTACAAGATTTATTCTTTACATGATAATCATTTTCATCACTATTGGCTTTTGCATCTCGGTTTTTAAAGGTAATAGAATTTTTGTTTTTTTGCCAAATAAACAACCCCAGCATGTAAAACAGTACGGCACCCAACACCATCCAGTCAAAATAATGATATTCGCCAATATTTGGTATTTTGTAAAGAACCAGTATAGCTGTCCCTAACAGAGCGGGGTAAACTATCTGGTTTAACAGGAATTTAGGAATCGCCGATTTTGCCAATCTTTTATAATAGAGATTGGCCGATACCTTAATGCCTTTTTGTGCCCTGTGACCAATAAATACCAACAATACAATCGATATACCTGCTAAAATTACTCTTAAAAAGAAGGGTACTCTAAATGCTCTCAATGCCGTCCCAATTCCAAAGTTAAATAGTGCACCAACAATAAAGTTGCCCATAAACCATGAGTAGGCGATCACATAAATCCATAAAAAAAGTACCTTTATACTTCGTTTGTATTTACGTTGCCGCCGATAAAGCCAGTCGAAAATGACGCCAACAAGGAGTGTTATCATGTTCCCGAAGAAGAAGATAATAACAATATTGTCCCGGTTCCACGATGCCCCTTTCATGGTAAATCCGTGAAAATACAACTCCCCGTCGAATCCGAAAAAGTTATACGACATCCATATTGAAAACAGGTTGTAAGTAAATACAACAAGGATATAAGCTATAATAAAATAAGCAGTAGAATTGATAATAATACAACGGTGAAATTTTTTGTCTTTGGCAATAGCTTGTTTCATAATGTTTAGGATAAATTAAAAGTAAATTCAAAAATAGTAAAAAGGTGCTACTAACAGCACAAAATGAAAACAATGTTATTACAAACTTTATATACTTGAGCCTACTTCGGAAAATAGAAAAG
>QMPP01000280.1 GCA_003650425.1 Bacteroidota bacterium
AAAAGTTTCCGGTTGTAACCGTTACAGGGCCAAGGCAATCAGGGAAAACAACCCTTGTTAAATATATTTTTAAAAATTATGATTATGTTTCGCTTGAAAACTTTGATGTAAGACTAAGGGCTGAACATGATCCGAAAAGTTTTCTTAATAATTTTTCCGGTAAAGTTATTATTGATGAGATACAGCATGTTCCAGCCCTTTTGTCGTATATTCAAACAAAAGTGGACAAGGAAAAAACAAAGGGGATGTATGTTTTAACAGGTTCGCAGAATTTGTTGATGTCGGAAAAAATCTCCCAATCGCTTTCAGGAAGAACGGCTTTAATAAAATTATTACCATTGAGCATTTTTGAGCTTAGAAATTCAGGCTATTTCAATATTCATTCCCAATCTTATGAAGAGATTATTTTTAAAGGCTCGTATCCGGCTGTTTATAATGATAACATCAATCCTGTAGACTTTTATCCCGCTTATCTTGAAACATATATTCAAAGAGATGTAAGAAATATTCAGAATATTCGTAATTTAAGATCATTTACCTCATTTGTTAAACTATGTGCCGGACGTACGGGCCAAATCCTTGATTTATCATCCCTTGCAAATGATGCAGGCATAAGTGTAAATACTGCAAAAGGATGGATTTCGTTACTGGAAGCTGCTTATATAATTTTTTTGCTCCCTCCTTATTACAAAAATTTTAACAAACGACTTATTAAATCACCTAAAGTGTATTTTTATGATACAGGATTGGCTTCATTTTTACTTGGTATTGAAAACGAAAAACAGTTAATAACACATTATTTAAAAGGAAGTTTGTTTGAAAATCATATAATTATGGAAGTTGTTAAGCAAAGATATAACACCGGAAAACAGGCAAACGTGTATTATTGGCGTGATAATAAAAAGAATGAAATAGATTGTATCATAGACGGTGTAATACCCCACGCAATTGAAATAAAATCGAGCCAAACTTTCACAAAAGACTTCTTGAAGATGAAAAATTATTGGATGAAAACAACCGACTTGCCTGAAAATACTTTTAGCTTGGTTTATGGAGGAGACGATTCTTTTAATTTTCTCGGTACCGAAGTTATCAGTTGGAAAACGTTATTACAAAAAGAAAGTACTTAAGCCTGTTTTGGGGACTTCTTCATTCACATTTTTTTGTTTTATTTACTTAAACTCTTCCAGTATTAATTTTTCGAATCCTTTTGTTCTATAGGTTTTATTTTGCCCGGTTGAATCGGAATAGATAAAAAAGGCTTCCAGGGTTGAATCGTGCTCCACGAAATCACGGGCTTTTTCAAAACCCATCACCATGAAAGAGGTGGCATACGCATCGGCCAGGGCTGTATTGTCGGTAATAACAGAAACACTCAATAGCGAGTGCTTAACCGGAAAACCTGTTTTTGGATCGATGGTGTGAGAATAACGAATGCCGTTTTTTTCATAATATTTCCGGTAATTTCCCGAAGTAGCTACCGATTTGTTCTTTAATCCGATAATTGCTTTTAATACTCGGTCATCTTCCTTGTTTATGGCCGGTTTTTCGATGCCCACTTTCCAAAGGGTGCCATCGGGCTTTTCTCCCCTGGCTTTTACCTCTCCGCCGATATCGATCAGGAAGTTATGAATTCCTTTTTTTTCAAGAAATTCTGCTACCACGTCATCGGAATATCCTTGTGCAATGGCGTTAAAATCAATTTTAAGGCGTGGGTCATCTTTAATAATTTTGTTGTTAACCAGTTTAACTTTTTTGTAATTCACAAATTGCATGATGCTGTCGATGGAAGCCGAATCTACTTTAGAGGGGTTGTCAAAACCAAATCCCCAAACATCAACCAAAGGTTCCACCGTACAATCAAACGCTCCTTGGGTAGCTCTGGCAACCTGTTGCGAGTAGTTGAAATTTTCGGTAAACCATTTATCGGCTACCACCGATGTATCGTTATTGTTGATGCGCGACAGGATAGATTGTGGAACCCATAGCGACACGGATTGGTCGAAAGCATCAAGCAGTGAATCAATTTCAGGTTTTAGGTTTCGCTGCTGCCTGTCGTAATAAAGAATGGAAAAGTAGGTTCCTTGTGCCGTTCCCCGGAGGTGCATCGCTTTTTGTTTGGGGGTACAGCCTGCCAAGAGCGCTATAAGAAAAATAAAAACCAAACGGTTCATGAGGGTAACAGGTTAAAACCGGTAGGATAGGTTAACCGATACACCTCCTGTTGTACGTACCCGTTGGTCGTAATCGGATGGCATTTTAAAAACATATCGAACGCCAATAGAACCAATAATTGAAAAACTTAAAGCTTTGATAGGCGTAAAAATAACCCCGTTGTTGACCAGTAATTTAAAGTAGCCGGTGTTACTTTTATAGTTACTATATCCATATTCATCATAAGAATAGTAATCCCACTTGGCCGAACCTACTCTAAAACCCGGGCCGGTTATAAACCGCCATTTACCCTGGCCTGTAGGATAGAAATTTACACTTAGTCCGGTATAAAACTGGTTGACAATGTCATCTATTTGAGCGTAATGGCCATAGCCTAATGAAAGGGGTATCTCAAAACCGATTTTTCCGCTTTTATTAATTCTCTCGTAGGAAATTGTAAAATTATTAACAATAAGATCAGCCAAATGGTAAGTAAAGAGGTTTTTGTTAAACTCGTTGCGCATAACAATTTTCTTTACCGGTTCAAAAAACTGCAAGCGGCCATCTGCAAAGGCAATGAGGCTTATGTCGTTGCTTTTAATGGCCATTTCGGAGCCGGCAGGGTTGTTGAACTCTTTATAGCGAACTTCGGTAATATCGATGGTAACATCTTTTGCTGCTATGCGATTGTTGTTGCGAGTGTAAATATAATCCTGACTGAACAAGCTTATACTTCCCAGCATTAGGATTAATAATAGAGATAGATTCTTTTTCATTTATTTGTAGATTTTTATTATTTTGAATTTCGTTTCTTCTTGAAGTGGCTTTTATCGGCCACGTAAATAGTTTTTATTAATTTGGCAAATACCACTTTGCCTGTTTTATCGGTTATATTCACCTCTTTTACCACGTTGATTTCATCTTTATTGGCAACATCCGATTTTATTTTTTCAATTTC
>QMPP01000281.1 GCA_003650425.1 Bacteroidota bacterium
AAACGAAAACATTTTAAAGAAAGCCGAATCGGCCAGCAGGTAATCGAATGAAATTTTGGCATCATCGGTTGTGGTTACAAATCCTTCACCGGTGTAAGTACGTGTAAAACTTTCTATTTCGGGTATCTCGCTTTGAAGCCATCCTCCAATGGGAGGCGCTACCTGAGCAAACTTTTCATTCCGCAACCTGTATATCCGGTCTTTGTTAATCTGCAAACTATTTACCGACAATTCGTTCTTTATGTAAACACTCAACAGAATGACAAAGGTTAACGAGATGGTAAACCCCAACACACTTATCACCAAATAGAGCTTGTTCTTGGCAAGATGTTTCAGAAAGATTTTTAAATTATTGATTTGCATTTTTATTCGTTTATTCGTTTCGCAAACTATTTATCGGGTTTCGACGTACTGCAAAATAGCTATTTACAAAAACAGAAACTATTGAAACCAACAACACCAACACCCCACCTTCAATAAAAAAGATAACGGAAAAATTAATCCTGTTTTCAAAGCCCGACAACCAACTATTGATAAAAATGGAAATAGCCGGCCACGCCAGTAAATTGGCAATAAGAATAATTATTAAATATTTTTTTGATGTAAGAATCAGGATATCAAGCAATGTAGCACCGTGGACTTTTCTTATACCTATCTCCTTAGTACGCTGCTCTATGGATAGTGCCGACAAAGCGTACAAACCAAAAGCGGCAATCAAAATGCTTAGTATCGAAAAGAAAATGAACAGTTTCATCATGTTAAACTCCTTTTGATAGGTTTCATCAAACAGATTGTTCAAAATATAATATTCAAAGGGCCATCGCGGATCAAGCTCTTTCCATGCCGATTTTATCTTTAACAGAATATCATTATAATCTTCAGAATTCAACTTTATACTTAAGTAATCGTATTGATTATTCCAGGGTCTGTTCGTCAAAATTAATGGAGCTACCTTTTGGTGTAACGAAGCAAAGTTGAAATTTTTTACAACACCAATAATTTTATGCTTTCCGTCTCTTGATATGATTTTTCCAATCGGATTTTTCCAACCTAATTTTTTTACTAATGCTTCATTAACCAGAAAAGCGTCTTTATCAGATGAAAACTTATCGGAGAAGTTTCTCCCTTCAACAATTTTTATCCCATAGGTGTCAAGAAAATTTTTATCCACATCAACCACATTTATCATCACGGGTGTTTTGAAACCTTCGGGAAAATACCCGTTGGAGGTGAAACCACCGGAAGGAATCTCGGAAGAGGCTGTCATACTTTTGATACCGGTAATTGATTTCAACCGTTGTTCAATAAGCTGTGTGTTTGTTTTTGCCCGGTCGTTTTCCAGTGAAAGGACTATTATATTAGTCCGATCAAAACCCAAATCCTTATGATTAATGTAATTCAACTGGCTGCTGATTACCAGCGTGAATATGATAAGCGAAAGCGCCACAACAAACTGCAGCAACATTAGCATATTTTGCAACGTAAAGTAGCCTGATTTCCTAATCCTGTTCTCTTTAAATAAATCGGCAACCTTTATTGATGAGAGATTGAAGGCAGGGTAACTGCCGGCTATCAAACCCACGATAATAACAAGCAATAGCAAAATGCCAAGAAAATACGGGTCTAATAAATTTATTCCGTAGAAATCGGTTTGTATCAGGTTTTGATAGTACGGGGTTAAAAATTTTGCGAGCAGGATTGCTACAAGCAGCGCGATAAAGACAATCAGGAATGTTTCAAACAGGAACCTCATTATTACAGACTTTTTGCCAGCACCAAAGGTTTTACGCACGCCTACCTCTTTCGTACGCTTCATGTAAAATCCCGCTGAAAGATTGATAAAGTTAAATGAAGCGATCATCAAAATCAGCAATCCTATTACGACAAAAAAATATATCCTTTGATAACCGAAATCGCCATGTTTTAGATGGATGGCAGAGACTGGTTGCAGATTCGCTTTATATTTTACATTGAACTCCGATAAATCTTTATTAATATGCCTCCACATAAAATCCGGCAACTGCTCCTGTAAAGCGGCCATATCGGCATTCTTACAGAGCTTAATAAAGGTGATATATTGATTTCCCCCGTTCCATCCCATGTAATTTTCCGAATCCGCATATAGTGTTGAAAAAGACGCCAGCGCGTTAAATTGTACAGAAGAGTTTTCAGGAGGGTCTTTCACGACGGCTGTTATCAAATACTCCTGATGATTGACAGTTGAAATACTATTTCCCACGACATCTGTTTTTCCAAATAGCTTTAATGCCGTTTTCTCGGTCAGAACCATCTTAAAGGGTTCCTTCAGGCAGCTGTTTGTATTACCTGCCATTACCGGAAACGAGAAAAAATACAGAAAGGTAGAATCAGCAAAAATAACATTATCAATTTGTATTGGCGTATTCTGCTTGTTAATATAAAAAGGCCTTCCGGTTGAATAACGTGTGTAATTTTCAACCTGGCCAAACTCATGTTTCATATCAACCCCGATGGGAGGTGTAAAAACATAAGATTCATATTCCATTTTACCCTCATGAAACGATTCGACTGAAATTCGATAAATACGATTTCCATCCTTATGGAAATTATCAAAACTTAATTCAAAACGAATAAAAAGTATTAACAAAATAACGGCGGCCAGACTGAAAGCCAGCCCGAAAACATTTATTAAAACATAGGTTTTATGTTTAATAAGATTCCTGTAAAATATTTTCAAAAAGTTTATCACCATCATTGTTTTAGTTTAACTCCAGCCGTTCGCTGTCGCCGAAGGTGCTATAATCGGAAATCACCACTTTTTCACCTGGTTTCAGCCCTTCGAGGAGTTCGTAATATTTCGGATTTTGCCGTCCTATTTTGATGTATCGTTTGGTGGCATAGCTATCTTCATTCGACAAAACAAAAATCCATTGCCCACCGGTTTCCTGGAAAAAGCTACCACGCGGCAACAACAGGGCTTGTTGCGGGTTACCGAGTTGCAGGCGGGTGTAGTAAGTTTGTCCCGTACGCATGTTATCGGGATGTTTGCCGGTGAAGACCATTTCAACGGTAAACCTGCCGTTTTTTACCTCGGGGTACACTTTCCTGATTC
>QMPP01000282.1 GCA_003650425.1 Bacteroidota bacterium
CATCGTCTTTCCTGTAAAAGATGCGCTGATGTATGTTCAGGATGGCCACCGTTATGGCGAAGGATCGGCAGTTTATCATGCTAAAAATCCACCTTTTGGGGCTACCTTTACCTATTATGTGAAAGAGGTTCCGAAAACCTTAAAACAGAAAAGATTGAAAAAGGAGAAAGAGCTGTTTAAAAATGGCGACCCCATCCCACAGCCCGCCAAAGAAGAGCTTGATAATGAGAAAAACGAGATAGGTCCTTATTTTGTTTTTACCATTAAAAACGATAAGGGAACCATCGTGAGGAGACTTTACAAAAAGGCTGCCAAAGGAATGGGTAAAATGACCTGGAACCTGCGTTACATGAATCCGTCGCCGGTTAAGTTGAAGAAAGATAAATTTAACCCGACTAAAAATGCCGACGATGGCATGTTTGCCCTTCCGGGAGATTATACGGTGGAGATTTTGATGGTTCATAATGATGACGAAACCCATCTGGCCGGACCTGTTAAGTTTACTGCCAAGGTGTTAAATAACACAACCCTGCCTGCTCAGGACAGGAAAGCGCTGGATACATTCTATAAAGATATTGCCGATTTATGGAGGATAAGCCGGGGTACACAGGAGTATCTGGATGAGCTTCAAAAGAAAGCGGCCTATATACAGCAGGCCATTCAGTTTACCAATCTTTCAACGCCTGAAATGAGAATTACTGCTGATAATTTAAGCAAGGAACTTGAAGATGTCGCTTTTATTTTTAATGGAACGCCTGCCAAAGCCAGTACCGAAGAGGTACCACCCGAAAAAGTTTCGTTAAACGACAGATTGAGTGAGGCAGTGTGGACTTCATGGGGAAACACCTCAGCACCTACAGCTACTCAATTGCAAAATGTTCGTATTATCAGAGATGAAATACCGGCCATTCAAACCCGTATTGAAAAAGTAGCTGCCGGCCTTAAAACACTCGAATCTCAGCTTGATGAAATGAAAGCACCTTATACGCCGGGCAGGATGCCGAAGTAAAGATTAAAGTCATACCATCGTTTTTAATGTTTCGTTATAAGCGATGGCATGACATAATTTTCTAACAAAGAAAGCTTGTTACAACAGGTACAAAAACAGTTTTGTTGCCATGCTTCATTTATGACCATGCAATTCATTCAAGTAGTTTAAGTCTCTTAACAAATGAGCAACACATATTTGATGTTCGTTTGCTTTTATCACAATTTTTGGAATATCGTAAACTTGGCGTTTGCCTACAAATACAGACGTTACGCTATATTTCATAAAACACAGTAATTGAGATGTTTATAAATATGGTCGAAAATTTAATATATATTAACATAACTCGTAAAATACTAAGTATCAGATTTATGAAAAATATTCTGTATTTTTTCATAGGCAGTATCCGATATACAAATTTGTAATTAATACAGTTACCGACACTTATAGCTACTGAGTAGTAACCCCTATGAAAATATATCTAATTACTACCCGTGTTTAATAAAAAATACTTACCTTAGACGTCTAAAACAACCAAAGCAATGACTAGTTTTTTTAATATTCACTCTGATTTTTGCCATACAAAATTGTATACTATTGTAATACAAGTATATACCCCCCCTCAATTTATTTTCCCTTTTATTAAACTTATCAGCTAATTTTTATTACGGTGTATTATTTAATACAACCAGCGGCATTACGGTTTACAAACCATATTTTTATAATGGAAGCTTTCAAACAAATTATTATTATACATTTTATTGTACTACCAAGTATATTTTTTATGAGGGGAAGAACAGGTTTATTTATCATAGCCGTTTTCGCACATACCGGATGACGGGAATGGCTGTAACCCTGAATAATTATATATCTACGGTAACGCATTTAAAATGTTATTGAGAAATCGCGTAAAACTTTTAAAATTGAACAAACTACATTTATTAATTTATTAAAACTAATTGATATGAAAAAGACTCTTTTTATGTTAGCTTTCATCGTGTTTTCACTGCTGGTTCATGCCCAGCAAAGAGAACAAACCGGTTTTTCTTTTAGCAATTTCATGAAAAACAGACAGGTACAAGGCGATACGATATGGCAGTTTAACCGGTTTGATGTTTATCAATGGATGGGTGATCACTATTTTATGCTTCATACCGCCTATTTGGAATGGGATTCAGCTTCACCTGACTACAAATCGGTTTTGTGGGTTAACAACAACGAAACAGATACCGCTTACAAAGAAATCTACACGTATGATGACAGTAGCCGTGTTATTTCCACCATAACACAGAAACCTGTTAACGGTTCATTGGTTAATTATTCCAAACTGGATCATTATTATGCTTCTTTCGCACCCGACTCGCTTTACGGGTATTACGACTCACTTTACAGGTTTTATGTATGGAAAGCTGATGATTCGGTATGGAAAAATAACAAATTAAGGAAATTATTATATGATGATTACAACCACCTTGAAAGTGATGTTACTTACGTTTGGGATGGGAAGAATTGGAAAATTAATTCCGGAAGAAGAAGTGAGCATACTTATAACGAGTTTGGAAATGTAGTGAGTTTAACAATTTTGTATTACCACGCCGATATTCATCAATGGGTTAACGATTCAAAAACCGATTTGTTTTTAACAAACGATACAACAGGAGAGTTTAATGCCTATGACGTTTATTTTTGGAGAAACAGCCGGTGGGAAAATGGTGAAAAGTGGACCGAGGTGGTGTATCATAACTGGCAAGGTTGGCCGCGGTATCAGTTTGAACTTGAACATGTAACTATGCAGGTTTGGGATGGTAGTCGTTGGCGTTATGAAAAAAAGGATAGCACAATCTATTACCCACAAGGTGGGTACTTACTTTATCAAAATTGGTAGGATGAGGAAAACCAATATTGGTATAATGGTATAAGAGTTAGAGATGAGTATGATAATCATGGTTCTAGAAAACTGATATCGAAGGAGAAATGGCATAACGAAAGTTGGGATACCCTTTGGGCAGATAGATATGCCTTTGAATATTTGACTCCCGATTTTTGGAAACAAATGATTTATGAGGAGTACGATACGGCTGCCAACAAGTGGAATCC
>QMPP01000283.1 GCA_003650425.1 Bacteroidota bacterium
ATCCAAACTTGTTAACATGATTATGATACCCGAAAACCAACGACGTTTGTAAATATAAATATCGGTTGGTTTCTTCCGAAACGGAAAAGTGTAGAATAGAGTCGTAAACCTCTTTTGTTTGTGTGTGATAGATGGGGGTGACAGTATTGCCACTAGTGTCGAAGGTAACATCAACAACATCTTCATAGCTTCCCAAATAATCCCAGCTTAAGTAGTTGGCCTTTACAAAACCTTTGTCTCTAACATAGCTTACTCCAACACTCGGACGGATAAACCAGTGGTTGTTAATATAATAGGTTGGTTCAACTTTTAAGGCGTAACTATTTTGAATGGTTAAGGAATCGAAGGAATCGAAAATAAACTCCGGTTCAAAATAGAACCCCAAGACCCATTTGCCGAATTGTTTTTTAACGGTAAAATTTTGGGGGTTAACATCACTCGAAGCAGAGTTTAAAGGTGATGGGGTTATCGGGTTGCTAAAAACAACTGATTTACTTTGAATTTTCTCGATCCCGGCAACTGTTTCGGTCAGGTTAATATTGATTACTGAGTTGGTTGGCTTTTCTTTCTTAATTAAAGCAATAGGAGAATCACTACTGTTTGATGCATTTTCCGGTGTATCCAACACAGGTGTATTTTGCAAATTTTGAGTAGGTGATGTGGTAGCCGGTGCAGAAACTGTACCCAGTTTGTTAACGTCATTTTTATTCTTACCGTTTTCAGTATTTCTCGATTGCTGACTGTTAATTGTTGGTTCACCAATACGCTTATCGTTTTTATTGTTAATCGCCGCTTTGCTTATGGAAGTGTTTTGGTAGACCGATACCTCTTTTTGGTTATTATCTGCCTGAGGCTTCTGCTTAAACAACTGATAGCCACCATATATCACTATCACCCCTAATAATACAGCAATAATTTTTGCCATCAGGGTGTTGTACCAAACAGGAACAGTTTCCTTGTCTAAAACAGAGGTAATATTAGCCCAAACACGCTCAGGTGGTTGAGGAGCAAAGTCCTCAAACTTCTGTTTAAACAGGTTGTTGATATGTTCGCTATTGGTCTTCAAGGTTCTCTTTTCGTTTAATTATTTCAAGTTTCTTTTGCAACGAGACTCTGGCTCTCGACAGCTGCGACTTCGAGGTGTTTTCCGAAATACCCAGCAACTCACCTATCTCTCTATGGGTATACCCATCAATAATATGCAGGTTAAAAACGGTACGGTAGCCAACAGGCAAATCGCTAATCATTTTTAGGAGCTCGTTGGCCGACATCTGTTCAACAATGTTGGCATTAAAGCCCGCGGCCGAACTGGCATGTTCAATGGGTTTTGTAAAAGAACGCTTTATTCGTCGTTTGTAGTGGTTTATGGCAGTATTTACCATGGTTCTTCTTACCCATCCTTCAAATGAACCATCACCCCGGTAGTCTTTAATGTACCGGAATACCCTGATAAACCCCTCTTGCATAATGTCTTCCGCCTCATCGCTGTCAGCAGAAAAACGCAAGCAAACACCAAACATTTTTGGTGCAAAAAACCTATAGAAAGCCTCTTGAGCTTTCCTGTTGTTTTTTTTTAGCGGTTCTATTAACGACTTGTCAAATTGCATTTGCGAGGTTATCCTTTTAGGCTATCCTGACGGCTCTAAAAAATAAACACGCAAATTAATAAAAACTTACATAGGTTTTAGAAATTTGACAATAAGGCATTAAAAATGGTTGCACAAGTTTAATTTCCGGTTCCTAATTAAGGTTTGTGCCGTCAGGCTCTTTACTTTGTTGTTAAATTAATTTGATTTTCGGAAGTGGCAATAATACTGGCAATGGTTGTGTCGCCGGTAACGTTTACTGCTGTTCGGAGCATGTCAAGGGGTCGGTCAACAGCAAAGATGAGTGCAATGCCCTCGGTAGGAATGCCCACGGCAGTAAGTACAATAACCAGCATAACCATGCCTGCTCCCGGAACAGCCGCCGAGCCAATGGATGCCAGGGTGGCAGTAAGTATAATGGTGAGCTGTTGTCCCAGGGTTAAATCCATGCCGTAAACCTGAGCCAAAAAAACAGCAGCTACCGCCTGGTACAAGCTGGTGCCATCCATATTGATGGTGGCTCCCAATGGCAAGACAAAGCTGGCTGTTTCGTTTGAAATACCCAATTCTTTTTCGGCGGTTTCCATGGTAAGAGGAAGGGTGGCCGCACTCGAGCTGGTTGAAAATGCCAGCAATTGAACCGGTGTGAGCTTTTTGAAAAACTTTTTTGTTTTGATTTTAGTAAAAAACCTAATGATAAACGGGTACACGGCAAAAATCATAATCAGCAGCCCTATAATTACTGTTAACGAATACATGCCGAGAGCGGCAAACAACGACACGGTATCGCTAAGGTTGTCGCCGGCAATATCTACTATTAGTGCTGCCAACAGCGCAAAAACGCCAAAGGGAGCCATCTTCATGATAATGTCTATCATTTTTAAGACAATATGGTTGGCACTATCAATAAAGACTTTAACCGGTGCTGCTTTTCCTTCGGGAAGCAAAATCATGCTAATTCCAAATAAAAGTGCAAAAAAGATTACCTTCAGCATTTGCGTGTTATCGGTCATGGAATTAAAGATATTGGAAGGCACCAAATCAACCACAAACTGCAACGGGCTGTTTTGTTTAACATCAACGGCAGCGGTCTGTTTTTGCTTAACATTATCGGCATATTTTTGCTTAAACTCCATCACCTTTTCTTCAGGAAATATTTTACCGGGATTGGTAATATTTACAATAACCAGACCGATGGTAATGGAAATCACGGTAGTAAGAATATACAGTAAGATGGTTCGTAGTCCCATACGCGAAAGCTTAGAAACATCTTTCAGGTTGGTGATTCCGCTAATAAGCGACACCAACACCAATGGCACGGCAATAAGCTTTAACAGGTTAATAAAAATGGTTCCCCAGGGTTTAATGTAAAAGGTGGTAAACTCAACCCAGCCGGCCTTTACAGCGATTAACCCCCAAACAATACCGATA
>QMPP01000284.1 GCA_003650425.1 Bacteroidota bacterium
AAAACTATAACCCCAATAAATACAGTAAAGTTGACCCTTATTAAACACATAGCGTGGCATGTGCCCGAACGTTGCCTCACCAATAGTGAATTGGCACAACAATTCCCGACGCTGAAAATTAAAGAGCTCACACGGCTCACGGGGGTCGAAGAGCGTCATATTTCGGCTGCCGGAGAAACTTCTGCCGACCTGGCTGTAAAGGCGGCGGAAAAGCTTTTTTCAGAAAATGAAATTGAAAGGAGCAGCATCGACTTTATTATTTTCTGCACCTCCGGGGGCGATTACATTACACCGGCTTCGGCTTGTGTAATTCAAAACAGGCTGGGGCTTCCGCAGCATTGCGGTGCCTTCGATTTTAATCAGGGGTGTACAGGTTACCTTTATGGACTGAGCCTGGCCGATTCGCTGATAAAAGCCGGTAACGCGAGCCGTGTTCTTTTGCTTACAGGCGAAACCATTCACCGGGTAATTCACCCCAAGGATCCCAATACATTGGCTCTGTTTGGTGATGGCGCTTCGGCAACCCTGCTTGAAAAAAACAATGAAAACAATATAGGACGTTTTATCTTTGGAACCGATGGCAGCCAATACGACCAAATAATTGTCCGCCATGGCCGTGAACGCCATCCCTTACCCGATTCAGCCGAGCCCGATTACACCGATTCCTTTGGCAATATTAAAAATCACGCGAAGCTATATATGAATGGGGGAACCGTTTTCAACTTTACCCTTGAAAAAGCTCCCGGCCTTTTTAACCAACTTCTAAAAGATGCCGGCCTCACACCCGAAGAGATCGATTATTTTGTTTTTCACCAGGCTAACCGTATTGTATTGGAAACGCTGGGTAAAAAACTCCGCATCCCGGAAGAAAAAATAATTATCGAGCTGAACGATGTGGGCAACACCGTCTCCTCTTCTATTCCCATCTCCATTAAAAAATCCATCGACAAAGGCATTATACAAAAAGGAGATACTATTATGGTGGCTGGATTTGGCGTTGGCCTTTCGTGGGGAGGAAGTATCGTGGAGATTTAAGATTGGGGATTGGAGATTGGAGATTTATGATTGGGGATTGGAGATTGGAGATTGGAGATTGAGGATTGATGATTGGAGATTTTTGATTTTTTTGTAAAATAATGAGAAAACAACATAAAGTAATACAAGAGAAAACAGCAACAAATGCTCTTATGCCAACAACAGAGTAATATTTCCACGGATTCTAATCATCTTAATATCAACGCTTTTAAAGATAACATCAAAACAAGTGAATTTTTATTTGCTTTTTACCAACCCTTTGATGTACCTTTGTCACCAATAAAGCGAACCAAATTTCCTACCTTTATTTATAGTTATTTAACTAAATAAAACTTATGGTTGCTTTATGAAAAAAATTACAATGCTAGCATTCCTGTTCTGGAGTGCCTTTTCAGTTTATGGACAAATGACTCTGTCGAGTGGCTCGCAAATTGTAGTCAATAGCGGCTCTACGGTTGTTGCCAATGATATTGCCAATTCGGGAGGAACCATAAAAAATAATGGTTCTGTTACGGTAAAAGGCGATATCACCAACAATACGAGTGGATTGTTCGATGCCACCTCATCCGGCACTGTTACTTTTAATGGCGCTTCGGCGCAAGAAATAACAGGAGACCATGACGTGGATTTCTACGGAACAGTAGATATTAATAACGCCAACGGGGTATCGCTAACTACCACTTCAACGGGTTCCGATCAAACTATTAACGGTACACTGAACTTTACTAGTGGAAATTTAATCCTCAATGGTTTTAACCTTACCATCGGATCAACCGATCCGACAAATGCAGGATCAACCACCGGTTATGTTGTTACTAACAGTACAGGTGTTGTTAAAAGAAATGTAGGAGCCGGTGCGGTAATTTACCCGGTGGGAAACACGAGTTATAATCCGGTTACCTTGACCGAAAATAGTGGTACTGTAGATTATTACGGGGTACGCGTGGTGGATAACGAGCCTGCCAATGCAAGCACAAACCACATGGTTGACAGAAGCTGGGTTATTTCGGAAAATGTTTCCGGAGGGGCAAACCTTACTGTTACCCCTCAATGGAATGCTTCCGAAGAACTGACAAGTTTCGACAACACTTCCTGCCAGGTAGGCCGGTATAATAGTGGAACCTATACCTGGGGTTCGGTTGGTGCAGCAACAGGAACCGATCCTTACACCCAAACCGGAACCGGCTTTAGCAGTGTTGGCACTTATGCCGTGGGCGACTATTATTATGGTGGCCTTGCTGTTGATTTAAAAATCTTTTTGGCCGGCGCCTATAATACCACCAACCATAACATGGATAAAACGCTAAACGACAGCAGCCTTGTTCCAACAACCGATCCTTACGGTATGAGTACCACGGTAGCTTCTGTTCCTTCAGATGCCGTTGACTGGGTTAAAATTGTTTTCAGAGACGGCACTACCTCTACAACTTTGTTAGATTCAGTAGCTAAATTTGTAAATCAGTCAGGGCAAATTATTAACGATGACGGAACTAATATGTCAGTTACAGGTTTGGAAAAAGCCAGTTACTACGTTTCTATTCACCATCGTAATCATTTACCGATAATGTCGGCTACCGTAGTAAATTTATCCGCTGCTTCACCCTCTTATGATTACACCTCAGCCCTCGCCCAGGCATGGGTTGATGCTACCGTTACCAGTAATGATGCCATGAAAGAGGTGGAAACCGGTATTTGGGCGCTGTGGGAAGGTGATGCTACTCAAAACGGAACAATTTCTTATAATGGAGGAAGTAATGACCGTATCAGTATATTAAATGCAGTTGGAGCTTCAACTCCTGGGAATACTGTTACCAATACTTATTCTTTAGACGACGTTAATATGGACGGTACAGTAAGTTACAACGGTGGATCCAACGACAGAATCTCTATACTAAATACGGTAGGTGCAAGTACTCCCGGTAGTACAATTCAAAAACATTTACCTCATTAATACTCATAAATTTTAAAGATA
>QMPP01000285.1 GCA_003650425.1 Bacteroidota bacterium
ACCATTAGTAATAACTGGCACACGGGCGGTAACTGGTCGAACAATCAGGTGCCTGACTCCAATAGCCCGGTAACCATTCCTTCATCCGGTTTTTACGATTATTATCCTGAGGTTAGTAGTAGTACCCTGCTCAATAAACTGTTTTTAAATGATAGTTGTCAAATAATTAAACACCCGTTGTAAAATATTTTTACACTTTTACAGGTAAAAACACGGTATAATTCACGTAAAAAGTTTTGTATCTGCGTATTAGCTATCTTGGTACAGCTATTGAAACCTTTGTTGGCAAAATGAATTCAATAGCTGTATGATAATACCGTATTTGCATATCAATAATATCAAACTAAAGTTTAAAATTTTTTGTCCGGTACTGTCGGCAATAATATTTTTAGTAGCCTCAATGCCGGCATCTGCTCAAAAAACCTGGTCGCTTACAAAGTGTATTGACCATGCCGTTAATAACAATATCGATCTTTCCATTACCCGTAACAACGTTGAAACACAACAAATAAACCTGCAGGAAAGCAAAGCCGCTTTGTTTCCTGATTTGAACCTTGGAAGTCAGGTTAACATGAACTTCGGCCGCAACATCGACCCTAATACCAATGATGTTACCTTTAACCAAACCATGCAAAACTATTATTGGGTTAACAGCTCGGTTGATATTTTCAGGGGACTGGTAAAAACCAATACCATCCGCTTTAACAGCTACCTGCTTGCCGCCAACAGGGAGGGGGCTTTATTTGCAAAGAACCAGTTGATATTTAAAATTCTCTCCTCCTATTATACCGTTTTATACAGCTCAGGTCTGGTTGATGTGGCTCGTAATCAGGTGTCACTTTCAGAAAAACAGATTCAACGGATGGAAAAATTTGTGGAAGTGGGACGCGAATCAATCCTGACGGTGCAGGAACTGGAAAGTCAGCATGCAAGCGACAAGTTGAGTTTGACCCGGGCAGAAAATCTCTACAACAAAACCTTACTGGAGTTAAAGCAGCTGCTCAGGCTTGATGCCGGAACTCTTTTTGAAATTGATACCATAGCCCGGTTACCTATTTCGCCGGAGCCTGTTCCAGATGTTGATTCGCTATACCATGAGGCGGTAAATACCTTACCGCAAATACGTCAGCAGCAACTATTGTATCAGGCCTCGGTTAAAGATTTGGCAGTGGCAAAAGGGTTTATTTCTCCCAGAATATTTGTAACCGGTGGGTACAGTACTAATTTTTTTGATGGAGCTGAAATGACTTTTTCCAAACAGCTTGAAAACAACCAAAATCAGTGGGTAAACATGGGTATATCTATCCCGGTGTTTAACAATGCGATGGTTCACAGTAAAATAAAACGAAAAAGAATAGCCGTAAGCAACCAGCAACTTAAACTGGAAAAAGAACGTGAAACCCTTTATACCGAAATATGGAAAGCCGTTGACGCGCTCAGGTCGGCTGAAAACGAATACCGATCGGCGGTGGAACTGAATCGCTTCAGCAAGCTTTCGCTCAAAAATATGGCTACCAAAATGGAAAAAGGGCTGGCAGGCACCACCGATTACGATGTGGCTAAACAGCGTTATACTTCGGCACAGGCTACGCTGCTTAAGGCAAAACTGATATACATCATGCGAAAACAGATGCTGAAGTTTTATCGCAAGGGAAATTGGAAACATTTGTATGAGTAAGAAGTTTGGAGTGCCTAAAGTACTTAGAGTGCCTAAAGCTTAAAGTAAAAAGGCAGAAGAAATGAAAACGAGAAGAAGCGAAGTTGCACAACCCTTGGTGTCTTAGCGCCTTAGCGGTTAATAACAGGCGAAGTTGCGAGGACAAACCTTGGTGTCTTAGCGTCTTAGCGGTTAATAACAGGCGAAGCTGAATTACGCGAAGCAAATGACGGCGAAGCCTAATGACAGCGACCATCGGGAGCGAATGACCATTGAATAACAGCGACAGAAAGGAGCAAATAACCATTGAATAACAAAAGATAAATCATGGACAGACCAATACAAAAGAAAAAAGGAATCAAAAAGAAGCACCTCTATATCGCCGCGGGAGTAATTCTGTTTCTGCTTATCGTGTATAAAGCCTTTTTTGCCGAGAACCTCTCAACATACCGTGTTGACAAGGACAAGGTAACCATTGGAACTGTTACCGAGGGAACCTTTTACAACTATATTACCGTTACCGGAAACGTGGAACCCATTGCCACCATTTACCTCGATGCCCGTGAGGGTGGCCGTGTGGAAGAAAAAGTGGTGGAAGAGGGAACCATGGTTAAAAAAGGCGATGTGATTCTACGACTTACCAATCCCGACCTTAACCTGAGCATCCTTAACAGCGAGGCTCAGCTGGCCGAAAAGAGCAACTTTCTGCGTAACACCATGGTGACCATGGAACAGGAGCGCATCCAGATAAAAAGAGAATTACTTAACCTTGAATACGATATCAAACGTAAAAAACGCACTTTTGAACAAAACAAAACCCTTTTTGCCGATAAACTGATTCCCGAGGAGGATTATCTGAAATCAAAAGAAGATTACGAGTTTGCACAACGAAGCTACGAACTTTACATAGAACGCCAGAAACAGGATTCCGTTTACCGTTCCATACAGGTTAAACAGATGAACGACAACCTGCGTAATATGGAATTAAACCTGCAGCTGGTTCGTGAACGCAAGGAAAACCTCAACGTGAAGGCTCCGGTTGACGGACAACTCAGCTCGCTGGACGTGGAAATCGGGCAGTCGGTACCCAAGGGTGGCCGCATCGGACAGATTAATGTGCTCACATCTTACAAAGTGGTGGCTCAAATTGATGAACACTACATTGACAAGGTAAAAACCGGGCTTACCGCCGATCTTGAGCGGCAGGGACAAAAATTTAAGCTGCGAATCAGGAAAGTGTACCCCGAGGTAAAAAACGGCAGGTTTACCGTTGAAATGGTCTTCACCGGCAAACATCCCGATAACATGCGTACGGGACAAACTTACTACACCCGCCTGCAACTCGGTA
>QMPP01000286.1 GCA_003650425.1 Bacteroidota bacterium
AATTATTTAGCAGCCTAAATCTGTAATAAAATTAGTTCCGTCAAAAGTACTACGAAGTTCATTAAAAATATTCTTGTTATTTTTTCTTGCTGTAGATATAAAACTTTCTATTCTGGCATAGTATTGAGCGCCTTTAAAACTTCGGAACGAGTTTGATATTACAAAATCATCTACTTTGTTTTGTTGATAACTTTAGAGGTTATTAACCGATTTTTTTGTTTTTTGGGAAATTTGCTGCAATGTGGGTTAAGCCTTTAATTCCCTGGATTTTCCGCCTTTACGCCAGTGTTCTTCAATTTTTTCCAACGGAACATCTTTTGTTTCAGGCAGAAAATAATAGCCCCAGACCAAGCCGAGGATACCGATAAAGGCATAAAACCAAAAAGCACCCGCCGGATTTCCATTATCTACAGTATGAGTAACAAACGTATGTGTAACTTCATCGTACATTCTTTCATGGGTGATAATACCCGTACCGGGAGCCGTAAACAGTTTTACAATTTTAAAAAAGGTGAATGCAACCACGCCGTTAAAAAGCCAGTTAGAAAGCGATCCGATGGAGGAACCAATTCCCCTGACACGCAATGGAAAGACTTCGGAAATGATAAGCCAGCCCAATGGTCCCAGGCTGATGGCGAAAAAGGCAATGTAAATCCATACAAAAGCAATAGCCATCCATTTCCCGAAATCGCCAAGGACTGTATGGAAAGCAAAAACCAACCCCAGGGCGATCAATGAAAACACAATTCCGCTCAAGCCGACAAAATAGAGCTTGCGGCGTCCCAGTTTATCAATCATAAACAGCGAAAGGATAGTAAACAACACATTAACAACCCCCACACTTACAGCACCCCAAATGCCGGCACGAGCCCCTTCAAAACCAACAATCATAAATATTTTCGGACTGTAATAAATTACTGTATTAATCCCCACAAACTGTTGGATAAACATAATCCCCACGGCAATAATTAGCGCGGTACGTAACCATGGACGAAATATTTCTTTGAAGCCGGCCTTTTTTTTATCCTTTTCAATTTCATTTTTCATGCGCCGAATAGAGTCTTCAACCAATGTTGGATCTTCAATGCGTTGCAGAATTTTCCGGCTTTCACCTTCACGGCCTTTACTCATCAGCCAACGGGGAGTTTCAGGAAGAAAGATCATCCCGATTAACAGAATCAGACCCGGAATGATGCCTGCGTAAAACATGGGTCGCCACGAACTCAAAACTTCGTTGTTGGCAAAAGCGAGATCGCTGAGATATGAAACAAGTATGCCAATAGTTATAAGTAGTTGAAAAAGAGATACCAGCCGTCCGCGCATTTTGCTGGGAGAAATCTCAGCGATATACAACGGCACTGAAAATGAAGAGATACCAATGGCCAGTCCGATAAACAAACGGGCAGCAATTAACACCTGGGGATTGGGAGCCCAACCCGACCAGGCAGCTCCGAACACAAAGATAATCGCAGCCGAAAGAATAGTCTTTTTCCGCCCGAAAATATCGGAAAGACGACCAGTAAACATGGCGCCAATTACTGCGCCAACCAATCCGGCAGTAGTAATATTTTCGACCATGCTGTTGGTCAGCCGGAAATCTTGTTGAAAAAACGGAATGGCACCGGAGATAACCCCCGTGTCAAATCCAAATAACAATTCCCCCGTGGCAGCCACGGCGGCAATAATCACCACCAAATTTTTGTTGTATGTGTTCGTTGATTTCATGAATAATAATTTAAAATCAGTAAATAACTATTTATTTAGAGCGTTTAGCCACCCCTATTTGTAGCCACCTTTACCAAAGTCACAAGCCATTGCTCAAATCAAAACTTTGTTAAAGAGCCAGCAACGTCTTAATTCCTCCTGTAGATATCCAACTTGTCTTTTGGTCGCAGGGTTTCGTACCAGTTGAAACCTTTTAGCTTTTTTCCTTCGGAGGGAACTTTTTCCGGCGGATAGGTGGTTTCCTTGGCATCTTCGTTGTAGCTCACGGTTTTTACCTTACCATTTTCAAGGCGTATTTGCATGGTGCTCGACTCGGCTTTGTTAATACCAATCAGGTAGTTATCGTCATCGCGGAGGAAAAAAACCGTTTGTGCATTTCCGTCAACCACAATACTTTTGAGCTTGTTGCCGGAAAAATAACCCACCATATCGCGTCCTTTTATTTGATTGAACGAGTCGGTAGTGTCGCGCATCACGATAAACGCGGTGTTGTACATGATTAGCGAATCGGGTTGGTTGTTCACGATGGCAATGTTCATCGAGTCGGAAGTGAGTTGGTTTTTTTCCGACCACAATACCGGCTCGTAATAAAGCCGGATGGTAGAGTCTTCCATGCTGTAGGCCAACGAATCACACTTGCCTTGCATATCCTGTTTAAAAAAACGAACATTGTAGTAAGCCAAAATCTTTTTTGTTTTTTGGTTTTTATCGAAAAAGAGCCATAACGTGTCAGCACTAATGTAGAGTGAGTCGCCAAATTGGTCATACGAAATGGCAGTAGCGCTATCGGTAACGTACGCCATACCCCGGGTTTTCCACATTTCGCCAATGATACCTCTTATTAAAACATGCATGGAAGTATCCAAAATCTGAACCCTGCCGTAAGCATGGCCGATGTTGTTTAAATTATCAAACATAATACTATCGGACGATAAAAACTGGCTTTCCTGATTGATGGTGGGCTTTTTAACCAATTTCGAGAGGTGATTCTTCGTGTCGTACCATCCATCTTCGCAATAGAGCAATCCTTCCTTTCCTCTAATTACGGTAGGGCCTCTAAAGTAAGCCGTTTCGTTAACAGTATTATAAATTAACGTGTCGGAATAGGTCTCCTGGTCGGGATTAACTAAAACTACGTCTGTTTTAAAATAAAATACTTTTGAGTCGGTTTCGTAGTACCCCTCTTTGCTGGTAAGGGTATTGTTATCATCAATAATTTTACCATTGTGATAATAATACCCGATG
>QMPP01000287.1 GCA_003650425.1 Bacteroidota bacterium
AATAAATTCCATTATTTCCCTCTTTGGAGGGAAAACAAAGGAGGATCAATTAAAAAGATATTTGTTTTCTGATTTACAAGGTATTTCATAATCATCCACGTAGTTAACTTTAAACAACTTCTTAATAACAACCAATATTTGATAGTTTTTTTTGGTTATTTTTTCAGATGGGCCTAAAAATTTCTATATTTGTGCATATTAACAAAAATTAAATGCCATGAGAAAATTTACAATTTCATTGATTAGCTTAATGTTGGTAAGCAGTTTTGCCTTTGCAGGTGGTCTTGTTACTAACACCAACCAAAGTGCCGCATGGGCTCGTATGTTGGTTCGTGATGCCTCGACCAGTATTGACGCCGTTTATTATAATCCGGCTGCCTTAACTAAATTACAAGATGGGTTTCACTTGTCAATTAGTAATCAGTCTATTTTTAAAACCCGAACCATTACCAATACTTTTCCCTATTTAAATAACGACACTTACGAAGGAACCACTAAGGCTCCTGTATTCCCAAGTGTTTTTGCCGCTTACAAAACGGGTAAATGGGCTTTTTCTTTTGGTTTTAATCCTATTGGTGGTGGTGGAAGTGCCGAATTTTCAAAAGGTATTCCTTCGGCAGAAATGCCCCTGGCCAATACGGCACATTTGTTTGCTCCACTCGGTGTAACCGGATACTCTACTGATTTGTACATAAAAGGAAGCTCTATTTACTGGGGACTTCAGCTGGGTGTTAGTTATGCTATTACTGATAACATTTCTGTTTTCGCCGGTGGCCGATATGTAATAGCAAAAAACAATTATATAGGTCATATTAAAGATAATAAATTCCGTTTACAGGATGGTTCCTACGTGCCTGCTCCTGATTTTATGAACGGCGTTTCTGCTCAGGCTGAAGCCGGATCGGGACAAGCTGCAGCCGGTGCCTCTGCTGCTACAGCAGGAGGTGACGGACTGGGGAACTGGACAAGCCAGGGAGCCGGTGGCTATACTTTTGATCAAGCTGTTGCCGGCGGTGTCATGACCGAAGATCAACAGGCTCAATTTGAAGGCGGTTTATTGCAATTTGGTTATACACAAGAACAGATTGATGCCATGACATTAGATCAGGCTCAGGAAACCTATTACGGTACAGCTACTTACCTTACCGGATATGCAGAAGAGCTACATCAACAATCGCTACAGATGGCCGCGGGTGCTATTCTTATGGGTGATCAGGATATTGACGTTTCTCAATCAGGTAATGGTTTTACTCCCATTATTGGTGCCAACATTTCGTTAATGGATGATAACCTGAACTTTGGTATTAAATACGAATTTAAAACCAAAATGACTTTAACCAATTCTACCCCTGACGGGAAAGGGTTTGTTATTGGAATGAATCCTGATGGAACACTCATCGAAATGTACCCTGACGGAGGCGAAGTAAATGCAGACATACCTGCCATGCTTTCCATTGGTGGAAAAATTAATGTAAGCAAAGTGATTACTTTCCATGCCGGTTTCCATACTTACTGGGATTCAAAAACCGACTGGGCTAATGTAGAAAACAAAATTGATAAAAATTTCCAGGAGTATGCTTTAGGTGCCGAGTTTCATGTAAACGAACATTTACTTTTAAGCACAGGATTTTTATATGCAGCTACCGGTGTTAACCCTTCTTATCAATCTGACTTAAGTTATAGCATTAGCTCCAGTACTATTGCGCTGGGTGGAGCCTATAAATTCAACGATAAATTCACCCTTCAGTTTGGTGGTTACCTCGTAAATTACGACTCACAAACTTTACCAGGATCTTACGATGGAACCGCCTTTATGCAAACCTATGCTAATGACCTTTGGACTGTTTCGTTAGGTCTTGATTTTACCTTGGGTAAATAATTAAATTCTATATTTTAACACAAAGGCTGCGGAGTATTTCCGTGGCCTTTTTTAATTTGCATCGAATGAAAACCTCATCTCTCCTTTTACTGTTTTTGACCATCGGTTTTGGAAAATTGGTCGCACAAAATCTGACGAACCCAAATTTTGCCGCCGGAAGCCACCCTATTACAGTTGATAAAATAGTAAGAAACGACACTTCCTTAGTAATTCAAATTACCCTCGAAAACAAACTGCCCAACGGTTACTTTTGCGCGGAAAAAAAAATAGTGCTAAATGATCTTATTTCCGGAAAAAAAACTGAAATGAATCATGCCGAAGGCGTGCCGGTCTGTCCTGAAATATATCATTTTAAATGGGTGGGCGAAAAGCTTCAGTTTTCACTTTACTTTCCGGTGCTTGATACAGCCACGCGTTATGTCGACTTGATTGAGGTGTGCAAGGAAAATTGTTTAATTATTAACGGGCTGATTTTAGACCCCAAATTAAACCTCCTTATTAACCGGGGATATGATGCTTACACACACGAAAACCTTTCATTGGCATTGGAATCGTTCCAGTCAGCTATTACCTTCTATCCCGATTATCCTTATGGTTTTATGTATGGAAACGTAATCAGAATTCTTTTGGAGGAGAGAAATAGTAAAGAAGCCAAACGCTGGGCTCAAAAACTAAAAGATTCACAAATAAGCGATAAGTATTCTATCCTCCGACAACTAAACGAAGAAAAGGGTTTTTCGATTGAATAACTGCCTGAGTTTTTATAAGGAACAGAACTCGCTAACGACTATTTGACCAGAAAAAAAGTATGTTCGATTAAGAACCGTTAACAATCCTTTTTATTACCCGATTATGGCGATGGTTTCAATTTCAACCATAACACCCAGCGGCAGCTCTTTAACGGCAAAGGCTGCTCTGGCTGGCGGGTTGTTGGGATAGTAGCGGGCATACACCTCATTCATAGCGCCAAAGTTGGCCATATCGCTTAACAGGCAGGTTGATTTTACCACGTTATCAAAAGTGTAGCCGGCTTCGGTTAAAATAGCGCCAATGTTTTTCATCACCT
>QMPP01000288.1 GCA_003650425.1 Bacteroidota bacterium
CTTGATTTGGGTCATTACGAACGCTTTTCAAATGTGCCCACCTCGCAGGCAAACAATGTAACCACCGGAAGGATATATCAAAATGTTATTAACAAAGAACGTAAAGGTGAGTATCTTGGAACCACGGTTCAGGTTATTCCACACATTACGGATGAGATTAAAAGGCTGATTAAATTGCTGGGTGAAACCGGAAAATATGACTTTGTAATTACTGAAATTGGCGGAACAGTAGGGGATATCGAGTCGTTTCCTTTTGTTGAAACCGTTCGGCAGATGAAATGGGAAATGAACGAAAACTGTGCTGTTATTCATCTTACCCTGGTTCCCTATTTGAAAAGTGCCGGGGAGCTTAAAACAAAACCCACGCAGCACTCGGTAAAAACTTTGTTGGAACAGGGAGTACAACCGGATATTATCGTTTGTCGTACCGAAAGGCATCTTAACGATGGAATTCGAAAAAAAATAGCCCAGTTTTGTAATGTAAAACCCTCTTCGGTAATCGAATCAATTGATGCTGAAACCATTTACGAAGTTCCACTGTTGATGAAAGAGGAGAGGCTGGATATAGAGGTGCTCAACAAAACAGCTACACCTGTGCCTGATAAATTGGATTTAAATAATTGGAAGAATTTTGTTAACAATTTAAAGCATCCGAAAGAGGAAGTTACTATTGTCCTGGTAGGAAAATATATTGAACTGAAAGATGCTTATAAATCGATAAATGAGGCTTTTATTCATGGTGGAGCTAAAAATCAGGTTAGTGTAAATATTAAAAGGGTAAACTCGGAAATGATTACCGCTGATAACGTTGCTGATCAACTTTCGGATGTAGATGGCGTTTTGGTGGCTCCCGGATTTGGAGGCAGAGGAATTGAAGGTAAAATAGAAGCTATTCGTTTTGCTCGTGAAAAGAAGGTGCCGTTTTTGGGGATATGCCTGGGTATGCAGTGCGCTGCCATCGAGTTCGCCCGCAACGTATTGCATCTTAAAGGGGCTCACTCCACCGAAATGGATGATAGCACTAAGTATCCTGTTATTGACTTGATGGAAAACCAGAAAAAGATTTCTGGCCTTGGAGGTACCATGCGATTGGGAGCGTATGATTGTAAGCTAAATAAAGAATCTGTTGCGTACCAGGAGTATCGTGTGGAAGATATTAAAGAGCGTCATCGCCACCGTTATGAGTTCAACAACCTTTATCGTGAGGATTTTATTGGAAACGGTATGCGCGTAGCAGGTGTTAATCCCCAGGATGATTTGGTTGAAATTATTGAATTGCAAAATCACCCCTGGTTTGTTGGGGTGCAGTTTCATCCCGAATATAAAAGCACCGTTGCCAGCCCACACCCTCTGTTCGTGGGGTTTGTAAAAGCAGCCTTAAAGCATAAGCACGATAGTAAGTAACAAAAAGTATGCTTGTGAATAAACTAGAGAGGATTACTACTTGCTAAGTAAACGGATAAGGAAACTTACCTAATCCAGGTCTAAATCATCCAGCTTAATGGCAGCTTCCAGGCTTTTGTTGTACATGCTCATGGCGCGCAAACTCATACCCATACTGGAAAATCCGCCGTCGTGAAACAGATTTTGCATGGTAACCTTTTTAGTGAGGTCAGAAAACATGGCAACACAATAGTTAGCACACTCTACTGCATCGGCATTACCTAGAGGCGACATACGGTTGGTGAAATCCATCAGCCCGTCGATGCCCTTTACGCCTGACCCGGCTGTAGTCATGGTGGGTGATTGTGAGATAGTGTTAACACGAACTTTTTTCTCTCTTCCGTAAATGTATCCAAAACTTCTGGCAATCGATTCAAGCAACGATTTTGCATCAGCCATATCGTTATACCCGTAAAGTACTCGTTGTGCAGCGATGTAAGAAAGAGCAACTACCGAACCCCATTCGTTAATGGCATCCAGCTTATAGGCTACCTGTAACATTTTATGGAACGATATGGCAGAGATATCTAATGTTTTTTCAAGATATTTATAATTAAGGTCATTGTAAACTCTTTTTTTACGAACATTGAGCGACATGCCGATTGAGTGTAACACGAAATCAATTTTCCCTCCTAAAATCTCTATCGATTTTTCAAACACGTTGTATAAGTCATCCACGCTGGTGGCATCGGCCGCGATAATAGATGAATCTGTTTTTTTTGCCAGCTCGTTTGTCATTCCGAAACGTAACGCTGTTTCGGTATTACTTAAAGTAAAAACAGCACCTTCGGCATGCGCTTGATCTGCCACTTTCCATGCGATTGATTTGTCATCCAGGGCACCAAAAATAATCCCTCTTTTTCCTTTTAGTAAATTGTAAGCCATAATATTTTCTTTATAATTGGTCTTAATAACACCGGCAAAGATAGAAATATTCCAGTAGTAGTTTTCACGGGCATGATTTATACCATAAAACTTATCGACGGACAGCAGATGAAGGTTACCTATCCCTTTTCGTTAGACCCGGATGCCAATATTTTCGGTTTATTTGCCCATAAAAAGGCCGGTGTTACCCGTAACGTGGTTATTGATAAAACCGGGACTATTGTCTATTTAACCAGGCTGTATGATAACCAAGAGTTTGCCGGTATGGTAAAGAAGATTGAAGAATTATTAAACTAACTATTTGACAATCGATAAATATTATTAATTTTGCAGCCGCTTTAATTCAAAAATGGTCTCGTAGCTCAGCTGGATAGAGCAGCAGCCTTCTAAGCTGCGGGTCGCAGGTTCGAGTCCTGCCGGGATCACAAAAAGCCGCTCTTTTTAAGGGGGGCTTTTTTAGTATGTCGGGCATGGTAATAAACTAACAGAGTGCATGTCTCTGTATGTGCCGAGTTGATAGGAAACATTAGCGATTGGCAAGGGTGTTGCGGGCGACTGCAAATCTGAAAGCAGCCATTAGAAAACCTGA
>QMPP01000289.1 GCA_003650425.1 Bacteroidota bacterium
TCACCATCACTCTTACCGAACCGATGTAATTGGGCATGGTAATTTTATGCGTTTGTCCAGCACTTCCCTTTTCCAACACAAATGGCCCTAAAAAGGTTACCACCGGTTTAAAACGATTGACTTTCTTCTTGCCCAGCTCCTTCACCTCTTCATCGCCACCAATGGCAAAAACCTGCGACAGTCTCCCGCCAAAGGCGCCATTAACCTCGTCGTACAAATCCCATGTACGCACTGCCAATGCCTCTTTTTTGTAAAAATAGTCGTGTAGCGAAGGTGTTTTATAGTGAGTAAGATCCAACAGTCCCTCATCAACCACAGCCAACACATAAGTCATTTTCCGGTGGCTCGATTCACTTACCTTAACAGTATATGTTTCATTTGGCTTAATCTTTTCGGGAGTTACCAAAACGGGTTCCAGTACTGTCTCCGGATCGTTAACCATAATTGGAATTACACCGTATGAACGGATAGGCAAATCGTTAACCGTTTGACTGTGTGGTTGAATTACCGAAATAAAAGCATATACATTGGGGGTCATCTCTTTGTTAATTTCAAAAGTAATGACCGACTCTTCCTGTGTACTTTCTACCCACCACGATTTAATAATTCTATTGTTCTTTTCAATACTGATTAACGCTTTGGCATGGGTTGCTCCCGGAAAGCTGATGGTAGCCTTGTCGCCCACCCGGTAGCTTTTCTTGTCGGCTGTAAGACTAAGCAACGTAGCATCGCCAGGGGGTTTTCTGTTGCCTCTCGAGTAAGATGACGGCCAGTCGATATACATAATCATCCCGGCACTATGCCCCCCATTGGCATCGCTAACCTTAACATAATAATTTCCCCAATTAGGATATTTTATTTTAAACGAAAATGACCCTTTTCCGTTTGTAGTACCAATTGTTTTACTCACCATCCTGTCGAAATAATGCTGACTGATGTAGTTGGCAAAGCTGCTGTTGTTACTGCTGTACCACCAACTCCAATCGAGCCGGTAAACCTCCACTTTCAGGTTTCTAACCGAAAGCGGATGGCCACCATCATCCAGCGTTACCACCTCAAACTTTTGCTCTTTATTGGTTTCGTAATTGTAGGCATTTCCCTTATCGGGAGGTTTAATACCAATGTATTGATTGTAGGTAGTATATTTAAAACGCTTCTCATCGATACTAAAACGCCCGCCCGGTTCAAACACTTTGGTGACAAAGGTAAGATTCAACGTCCCGGGTAAATTATTGTTTTCGGGCAACACCACCGGAGCCTCGGCCTTTCCGCTATCATCCAGCTTACCATCAAATACTGACTGTTCATCAGGGTAAAACCGGCTGGCGGGATCATCAAAAATAAACGATTGATAACTTTCAAATTGCGTTTTTGTTCTGGAGATGCGCTCCGTAACATTGGCTTTTAAATCGGCCGCCACGCCTCCATGCAGCCATTGCGCTTCGAGATACAGTCTTCCCTTGTTACCGACTGAAAAATGGTCGTCATCAGTATTCATCTTAATCTTAAGCCTGTTGGGTAGGATGGATTCCACCCTAAGATTTTTGGTAAACCTTTCGTTTCCAATTTGGACCTTTGCCCACCAGATGCCTGTTGGGGCATCCTGCGAAGTGGGTACATTAAAAACATAAAACCCATTTACTCCGTTGGTACTGACTTCACTATAGACTTTTCTATCGCGCACATCACGCACCTCGATCGACACCGGATGGCCTGCCGGCAGCAGCTTTTCCTTATCTTGCAAAACAAAGGTCAGATGCAGCGTGTCACCCGGCCGCCACACGCCACGCTCGCCAAACAGGTAGCCCTTTAATCCCTTTTTACTGCGTGCTCCGCTAACTTCAAATTTACTAAACGACAGCGAAGAGCCTCCCCTTAACTTAAGGTATGCAAACTGGTTTTGCCACTGTGCCACAACAACAAACGGCTCTTTATCCAATGTTACCACAGCTTTACCCTCATTATCGGTGGTTGTTTCGGTAAGCAGTTGATTTTGAAACGAGAAGAATTGCAATTTTACATCTCCCAACATTTCAGCAGTAACCAAATCGCGTGTAAAAACAATGTATTGATTTTGATGGCTACTTTTTACCGTCAGCCCGATATTGCTAGCCAAAAAGTTCTTTTCTGGGAAATGATCTGTACCGTAATATGACACATCACACGGGTCGTCTTGCTTACCCCATGAAGAGCCATAAGGACGGTAATAGCGGGAGTACAGATAGTTCGTGCTGTCGAAATTCTGATCTTTTTCAGATGAATTTTTAACACAATCGAGCTGCGCATACGACTTTTTAAACCGGAAACCTATGCGGTAAATAGCACCCGGCTCCGACTTTATCATCTTGCTCAAGTCGATGGCATAGTTTTTCCATTTATTATCGGGTTTAACAATCCCCTTTTCAAGCTCGATTTTTTCGTGATGAACATATTCTCCAACACGATTCATCGACCAGCCCCGCTCATCCAGATCATTATCCTGTAAAAACTGCTTGATATTATTGCTGTAAATTTTAAACACCACCACATCTACTGCCGTCAAATTGATGGCTTCAAAAGGGATAAGCCATTTGTCGGTTCCCGGCAAAATATTCCCTTTACCAATAAACCGCACTTTGGGGGCAGCTTGCTTAAAAACAGGCTTAATGGTGTATTGTCTGTCCAGCGATTGGTTTTTCGAACTTTTAACCCCCTCACCGATAATCAATGAGTGAGTTCCGTCCATTTGTTTTTGAGGATAAACCAGCAGCTGATTATTTTTTACAAAAAGTTTTACTGTCGTTCCATCTTCAAAATAGACCAAACCGTCAAGGTTTTGATCGGATGCCAAAGCATCGGAAAAAGTAAGCACCACATTTGGTTCAGGCTTTTTCTTTACATCAAACTTAATAAACGAAAA
>QMPP01000290.1 GCA_003650425.1 Bacteroidota bacterium
CCACGAAATCACGAATCAACAACTCGTAAACAATTAAATCGGACTGGGTTTCGTTAACGGCCACCGGAGTAAAATCGTTAACAACCCAATTATAAGGTTGTTGCGCGGTTTGAAACACACTCACATTACCAATGGTTTTATCAAACGGGTAGGATTTTAATCCCGGGTAATTCTCTTCCGGAATCCATTTATCATTGTACGGATCGAGTATTTTATCACAAAACGGGTCAGCCAGTTTTAGTGTGCCGCCGATATAATATTGGTAGGCAAATTCTTCTCCAGGCGTCAATCCCGTGAGGGTAATCCAGTAATAGTCTCCCCCGGGGGTCCGGTTCATGTAACCATCATCATTTACGTTCCAGTCGTTAAAATCACCTATTACAAAAGCAAACTTTTTATGTGCTGCCGGATCGTGTAACACCAGTGTAACTGTACTGTCGTTAACATAATTAATGCCGCTTTGTACGCCATCGGGCAAGTCGGCAACGGGAACATCACCACGGATATATATTCTTACGGAATCTTTTACAAAGCCTGCACTATCGTATGCCGCAGCAAAAAGCCAGTGAATACCCGGGCTGAAAGAGGAAGGGTTTAAAACGTAAAAGATTTGTTTTTCAGTTGAAGTTTGAAGCCACAAGCTATCCAGCGAAAGTGTAATGCTGTCCGAATTAAGAGCGGCCACACATACCGGCAGAGGTGCATTGGGATCCACCAAAGGTTCCCGTTTGGTAGGATGGGTAATTTTAACATTCAGCTCGTTTTTATAAACATCGGCAAAAACATCATCTAACTCAGCGGTTTTTCCTTCGAGATAATTACCGTTGGATAGAGGTTCGCGGCTTCTGAAAACAAACGCCAGCTTAAGCACCTCTTCGCCCGATTCGATACCATAATAGTTATGGATATTAGGAATGGTTATTTGATAGAGATTGCTATCGATAAGGGTCATTCTGGTTTCAGGGGTATTTTGTCCCCACTCGGTTTTTACATGTTTCCAGTCGTGGTTATCCACGCTTTCAGAAGTAATAACGCCGGTATGAATGTAAACCGTATCATTATAACCGGCAAGGCCTCCGCTTCCGAGGTTTGCATTAAAGGTAACAGTTACTTCGGAAGTATCGAGCGGAAAGGGTGGGTCGGTGGTAATAAGGGCTAACCCGCTTCCACACGAAAGGGTATCGCCAACGGTATAATGGTAGTTTTCGCCATTATTGGTATTAAAACGAATGGTAGCCAAATCGGTGTTGCTAACCGGACTTTCCAGGGTAGTTGTAAAAACGTAATAATCAACTCTCGTTCCGTTGTCGTAAGGGGAAATGGAAGCACTGCCTGTGGCGCCGGTAAAAATTACTAATGCCATTTGAGAAGTACTCCATCCGTCACCGGTATATCTTAAATAGACCTTTTCTTCAGCAGAAGGAGCAGCAGAAGCATCCACGGTAATCATTACGCTATCGTTGTTTTGCGGCATTAACGGCAGTTGAGAAACTGTTTCTAAATTTACCGGTTCCCCGCTCAGTTCCATAAAAACAGCTGTTGTGTTTTCGTATCCGGTATTTTGCCAGTTAACTACATACCATTTATCGTTGGTTAAGGAAATGGTATTAGGTTGTGGTTCGCCATTGCCGGCAACCCCATAAGTATATTGTTGAAAAGTGTTAAAGTTTACGGTAACATCGCCCCACTGATTTTGCCAAATATTTTCCAATGACCCACTAGTAAATTTAAACGAATAGTCACCGGCAGCAACATCTCCACCTGTAGCCGCCACATGAAATATCGTTTGATAAAAGGGTGTTCCCAATGAAATTAACTTTACCATTCCGTTGCTGCTTTGTGCCTCACCGGCAAAAACAGGATTTTCCGGCGGATTAACCCAGCCATCCCAATCGCCGGGCATATTAAGTCCTTCGGGAGCATATATTTGAGCGCTAACCGAAAAGGTGATTAAAAGTACACTTACAGAGAGGAAGATACTTCGCAATAATTTTTGCATATAATAAATAATTAATGATTATCGGGTTGTGAAAGCTATCTTGATAAAGCTAATCAACCCATACTTTTTTAACCGTTTGCCGGTTGGTATTATAAACTTTTACCAAATAGTATCCCGTGTTGTTCACCTTGAACACCTTTGAGTCACCTACCATCTTACCTTCTGTTATTTTTTGTCCTAACAAATTAAAAACAGCTATGTCAGCTTGTGTTAAACTGTTGTTAATAACAGTAATTGTATGATTCGATGCATATATATAAAATGGTTGTTCGTTATCGGTAATACCATTATCAATACCGGTAACCACAAAATGCAATACAAACCGGTTTATAAAATTTGAAGTGTAAATAAACGAATAGTTTTCCTCTTTTAAATCGATGGTTATATCTTCTTTTAAATCGGTTAGAAACAGATGTTCAAAATCGTTTTCACCTTCGGTAACCGAAATGGTTAAAAAATGACTTTCGCCGCCAATAGCATCTAACAGAATACTTTCGGTACCCGGAGGAACCGAGTTAATAGACATCTTGTTATTATCAGTGGAAAAGATAAAAGGGTTATTACTTCCAAAACTCATCATTTTATGAGCATCAAGCTGTCCGTCAAAATCGCTGGTGGCATCCTCTGCAACACGTATTACCGTTTCATCGCTCATTCCATTATCTTCAACCTGTAAACGAATAACCTTATCTTCAGTTCTTGATCCTGATTTGTAAAAAGGAACCGGGTTATGAACAGCTGCGTCTCTAGTCAGCTTTAGCGTTCCGTATTCGGGATAACTTCCGCCGCCATCGGCTACCTCCACAAAAAAACCTTGATTCATAGCGATGTATTTCGATCCCCCGTTGGTGCCC
>QMPP01000291.1 GCA_003650425.1 Bacteroidota bacterium
TTCCCCTGATGTCGATACCTGCAAAATTGGTAAGCGCAATCATGATGGTTCCAGCCATGACACCGGCATGGATTCCTTCACCGGTGGTGCCGCCCTGAATGTCGTTGTAATCGCTTTCCAAAGCATCGTAATAGAGTTGCCAACTTAAGTTTTCATCGCCTACCATGTTAGCCAGCTGTGCGTGAACCACGCGACTAAGTGTAGAGCCATGCGACGTGCGGGCAAGATAATAGGTTAGGTTTTTTTCGAGATAATCGGAAGGGAGTGTATACCCCATCTCTGTAAGTAACCCGTCAACCTCCTCTTTTTTAAGGTTGTAAAAAATCATCAGCGTGTCGGCCTGCTTGGCTACTTTGTAATCATCGGCTGATTTACCCTCAGCTTTGAGCAGGCGATCCATCCGGTAAACATTTCCGTATTTGTTGCGATAGTAATCCCAATCAAGTTCTTTTAAATCGAAATATCCGTCGTATTGCGAGATAATACCCTCTTCGTTAATTACCAGGCGTAACTTTTTACGGATTTGTTGCCATTGGTTGATTTCAGATTCTTTAAGGCCTGTTTTTGAAAATAATGTTTTTTTGGCATCCTCGTCCATAACACCGGTGAGCTCTGCCGATTTTTTAAAGAGCCACGCCACCATCACGTTGGTGTAGGCATTGTCTTTCAGGCCACCTTGTTTTGCTTCGGGGTACCTTTCATGGAATTCATCCGGGCCCATCACGCCTGCAATAGAGTAGCGGCCTGTTGTTTTATCAAATTCAGCCATATCAGCCCAGAAGCGGGCAATTTCAAAGAACATCTCGGCACCGTAGTTATTGATAAAGTCGATATCTTCAGTGGTGTGGAAGTATTGGTAAATATTATAAGCCACAGCCAGTGAAACGTGCCGCTGTAATGAGCTGTAGTCGTCGCCCCACTCACCGGAAATCGGATTAAGATGCAACACCTGGGTCTCTTCACGACCGTCGCTGCCGCTTTGCCAGGGATACATCGCGCCTTGATGACCATGTTCGTGGGCATACTCGCGAGCCTTGTCAAGCCTGCGATAGCGGTACATTAACATGGCTTTGGAAACTTCCGGGAAGTGGATATTATAAAAAGGTAACACGAATAACTCGTCCCAGAAAATATGGCCACGATAAGCTTCGCCGTGCAGCCCGCGAGCCGTAATGGAGGCATCAAGTTTGGTGTTGTGTTGCGAAGCGGAAACCATTAGATGGTAGATGTGCATACGAAGCAATCGCTGTGAAGCCCTGTCGCCATCAATATGAATGTCGGCTTCATCCCAAACAGAACCCCACGCGGTAGCACTTTTCTGAAACAGGGTGTCGAAGTCATCGATTCCCAACAGTTGATCCATAACAAAGGTGCGCCGGTCAGTTTTCGTCTCCAACGAAGTTGCCATGGCCACTATTTTTTCCAGGGTGATGGTTTTTCCTTTTTTGCCTTCAACATCCATGTAAGTGTAAACGATACCTTCGTCAGCGGATACGCCAAAATCGTGATAGGGAATATTGTCGATGGTTAACGATAGTTTTGAGGCTTCCGTAATCTCGATATTTGATTGGCTTGTTTTTACCTTGAGCCACGAGATCGCGCCTTCGCCTCCCTGTTCTGCCGGAACGAGATGCTTTGAGTTGAGCGACTTATAGCGCTCTACCCCTTCGTTGCTAATGGTTCCGTCGAGAGCCGAAAAGATGCTGATGGGGGCAGAGTAATTGAGTGGTGTAATTCTGTAGCGAAGGGCAGCCAGGTGCATATTATCCATGGAGGCAAACCGGCATGATTCGATGTTGGTACGATGTCCCTCTTCATCTTCTACTATCATCACGCGGTGCAGAAGACCTGTTTTAAAGTCGAGTGTGCGGTTGATTTCGAGGATTTTATTCTTATTGGGGTTGAACCACTCTCCATCATCTATTTTAAAACTTACCGGAAGCCAGTTGGGCGCATTGACAAAATCCTCGTTTTCTACTTTATGTCCTGCAACAAGGGTAGTGAGCCTGTTGTAGAGGCCTGCAAAATAAGTTCCCGGATAGTTTATCTTGTTGGCATGGGTCTCCTCCATGGCACCACGAGTGCCAAAAAAGCCGTTGCCAATGGTTAACAGGGCTTCTCGTGAGCGTTCTTTAGAGGAGTCGTAATCGTGATAGGTTAACCGGTTGTTGTTTTGTTCTATTTCTACTGTAAACCAGTAGTCGATGTCATCAATGGAAATTTCCTCCAGATCTTCCACTACTTTATCGGCCCCATTGGCCCATAGCCCCGGTTTGTTATTTTCGCGGGCAACGCCAAGCACCAAACCAAAGTTTCCGTTTTTTCCGGCAGCTACCCCCGAAACAGCATCTTCAACTACCACCGAATAATGGTAATCGCAACCAAGATTTTTTGCCGCTGTGAGGAAAATGTCGGGTGCCGGTTTCCCTTTTAAGCCCATTTCAGCCGAAACAACACCATCCACCCGGGTTTCTACCAGATGAGAAAGTCCGGCGGCTTCCAGCACTGCTTCACAGTTTTTACTGGAGGAGGCTACGCCAACACGAATTTTTTCCCGGTGAAGTTGCTTCATTAGTTTCACGGTTGAAGGATACACTTCCACACCCTCATGGCGTAAAACCTCATTAAATGCATCGTTTTTCTTATTTCCCAGCCCGCAGATGGTTTCCCTATCGGGGGTGTCTTCGGGCGAGCCGAAGGGGATGTCAATATTTCGTGATTCTAAAAACGATTTTACACCATCATAGCGAGGTTTGCCGTCCACGTAAGCCAGATAATCCTCCTGGGTAAACGCTTTAAATGGTTCGCCTGCTTTTTCATATTTTTCCCGTAAATAATCATCAA
>QMPP01000292.1 GCA_003650425.1 Bacteroidota bacterium
CAAGCAGGGTGATATTGCCTTTTCGAAAGAAAAGATTGCCAATCAGGCCATGAGCTGGATAAACAATCAATTTATTTTTACTTCGGAACCCCTTGCTTCGGTTTTCGATGAAATGGCCAGACGCTACGACGTAAAAATTATTATGGAAAAACCCTATAAAGAAAATTACACGGGCAACTTTTCCACGAATATTCCTGTTGAGCAGGCACTCTCCATTGTTTGCAAGCCGTTTGGATTAACTTTTACAAAGCAGGAAGAAAGGATGTATGTTATTAAAAAATAACGCAACCCGGTATAAATAGGACAATTAATAGACCGATGATAAAAAAACTGGCCACCTGTATTACATTCTGGATAGTGTTGTCATCCGCAGCCTTTGCCCAACAGCGAGCCATTGTTGTAAATGCCGACCATAAACCCCTGAATAACATATTGGTTCAGCTACGTGAAACCTATCATTTCAGCCTCTCCTTTAACGACCGACAGCTGTCAAAATACACCATCACCCTCCACCAAAGTTTTGATACACCCAAACAAGCTGTTGATGAATTACTCAAAAACACACCCTTAACCTGCACGCTGCAAGGGGATGTGCTAATAATTTGGGAAAAGCAAAGCAACAGAAAAAAGACTCCTCAAAAACATTTCTTAAAGGGATATTTAAAGGATATTAGTGATGGCGAGCCACTGGTCTATTCGCACATTTTAACAGCCAACAAAAGTTTTATTACCGATATAAACGGATTTTTCAGCGCGGTGGTAGATAGCACTCAGCCTGTTGATGCCATTTTTTCACATCTGGGATACTATGTGCTCGATACCATTATTAATCCCGACACGTTAACATTTATTTATCTTTACCCTGCCATCGTAAAACTTTCGGAAGTAGAAATTACCGGTAAAAGTGTTGATTTTATTTCGCAGATTGGCCAAAAGCCCGGAATCATAAAATTGAACTCCAAAGTGGCAGCGCATCTTCCCGGTTTTGGCGACAATGCCGTGTTTAACTTGCTACGGCTTCAGCCAGGAATATTGGCCTCCGGCGAGCAAACCAACAGCATGATCATTTGGGGAAGCTACGCGGGTCAGAGCAAGGTTATGTTTGACGGTTTCGCTATCTATGGGTTAAACAATTTCAACGATAACATCAGCTCATTTAACCCCCTGCTGGTAAATGATATTACTGTAATGAAAGGCGGCTTTGATGCACGGTACGGCGAACGGGTTGGCGGCATAGTTGATATTTCGGGGATAGCAGGCAACACCAAAAAGGTTTCCGGGGTGTTTAGTATTAACAACATGACTATTAATTCAAAACTGGAGATTCCCATTACCCGAAAGTCTTCGCTGGTACTGGCTTTTCGTCATACTTATTTCAACCTGTACAAACCCATCAACTATCCGGTTCGTTCTGCCGATACTACTAACCAGCCCGGAGTTACAATCAATGTAGTTCCTAAGTACACGTTTCGTGATATTAACATAAAGTACTCGGGATCAATAAAAAATAACGACCATTATTTTATCAGTCTGTATGGCAGCGACGATATTTTCAGGTACAACATCGACGATACGGTTCAATTCAGAAAAATCTTAAAACAAACAGAAGAACACAACACCCAGTTGGGTGGTTCGTTGTTTTATGGAAAAAACTGGCGAAATAACGGGGTTAGTAATTTTATGCTTTCTTTTTCATCGTTGCAAAAATATTACAACGATGATTACAGCATTAAAAAAATCTATAACCAGCAGGTAAATAATATTGCTCAAACATATTCGGTCAATAAAATTAATGAAGCCACCTTAAAGGTTGAAAACCGCTTTCCCGTTTCAAAAAATCATACCATCGAGTTTGGCGGAGGCCTTATTTCAAATAGGAGTTTTCTTCAGATTGACACCTTTGACGTAAATCTCTCCAACATAAATATCTCATCTGCAAGGCTGTATGGTTATTTCCAGGATATAATTTCGTTAGGAGATAAAATTACTCTTAAGCCTGGAGGAAGAATAACACAGGCTTTTTATTTGAAGAAGGTATATGTTGAACCACGAATATCGGCCACCTACAAGCCTTCCCGGTCGTGGAACTTTTCGGTAGCGTGGGGTTTGTATAACCAGTACACCGCCCTCACTTCGGCGGTTGACAACCAGGGGAATTATCGTTTTTTATGGACGGTGTGCGACAACAAAAATATTCCCGTACTTAAGGCTATGCACACCGTGGCCGGAATTAGTTTTATTAAAAGAGGGTACATCGTAAGCCTTGAAGGATACTACAAAACCGTTAGCGGATTGAGTCGGTTTATGCAGTATAAAGATATCGTTTCACCAGGTATTTACCATGGCAACGGCCGAAGTTATGGTATGGACATGATGATAAAAAAAGACTACAGGGGAAGCACCTTTTGGGTTGCTTACACCCTTGGCCACACCACCGAAAAATTTGATTATTATCCTAACCCCACCTATCGCAGGGCACCGCAAGACCAGCTTCACGAAGTTAAAGTTGGCATAGTGATAAACCTGTCACCGTTTTACCTTTCGGCCGATTACGTGTATGGCTCAGGGTTTCCCATCACTTTTAACAATCATCAGAAAATTGAAAAGGATTATCCTTATAGTCGTTTGGACGGATCGGCCACCTGGCGATTTTTAAACAGAAAAACACAAGGTGAGATTGGTATTTCGGTACTCAATATTTTAAATACACAAAATATCAAATTTTCAAACTTTGAGAAAATACCCCTTAACCAATCCAGCTCCATTAACATTTATGCCGATGCCATTCCGTTTACCCCGACGCTTTTTTTAAAGATAAGCTTTTAACAAAACCTGGTTTATTA
>QMPP01000293.1 GCA_003650425.1 Bacteroidota bacterium
CTTACTTACCTGAATGGAGTAAATAACCGCCGCTACGCCCACAATTAAAAAGGTGTTGGCAATATTACTCCCCAGCACGTTTCCAATAACTAACCCGCTGTTTCCACGTATGCTGGCAAAAATATTAATAAAAAGTTCGGGTAAGGAAGTCCCCAAAGCCACGATGGTCATTCCCACCACTACCTGCGACATGCCCATTCTAACGCCGAGACTTGATGCTCCTTCAACCAGCTTGTTGGCACCAAAAATTAAAACCACAAATCCTAAAACAAAAAGTATGTATGTTATCATATTAATCGATGGTTATACGATTCATCTATTTTATAATTAAGTTCTATCCACCCGCTTGTTTGTATCGCCTTATACTTTGTTGACTTTCAGAACCAACCAATTTCAGAATAAGTCACAAGCACTCAACCACTCTACACTCAACCACTCTACACTCCTGCACTCTTAACTCCCAACTCCTATCCTCTCTTGCCAAAAATCAGGGTTCCAATTCTGACGAGCGTACTTCCCTCTTCAACAGCAATCGAATAATCGCCTGACATCCCCATCGACACCTCTCTAAATAACTCATCATCAACAAAGAATTTCTTTTTAAGGATTTCGAAATAGCTATGTAGCTGTTTAAACTCTCTTCTTACCTGTGCCTTGTCCGGGGTAAAGGTTGCCATCCCCATCACACCCACCAGCTTTACGTTGGCAAAATCATCCTTAACACCAATAATCTCTTCCGCCTCTTCCATGTTCAGGCCAAATTTAGTGGCCTCCTCCGCTATATGAAACTGAAGAAGACAATCGATGACACGCTTATTCTTACCGGCTTGCTTATTTATCTCCTTTAAAACTTTCAGACTGTCAACCGAATGAATAAGGCTCACAAACGGAGCAATATACTTCACCTTGTTGGTTTGCAGATGGCCTATAAAATGCCACTCGATATCCCGGGGGAGCTGCTCATACTTTAGAGCCATCTCCTGTGCTTTGTTCTCGCCAAACACTCTTTGTCCGGCGGCATAAGCCTCTTCAATGGCTTCAACCGGCTTGGTTTTTGAAACAGCCACCAGTCTCACCATCGGCGGAAGCTCCTTTTCAATATGATGCAGATTATCTTTAATGCTCATGATGGTTTTTTTTTGCAAAAGTAACAAAAGCTAAGGGGGAATAATCATTTTGGTGGTGAAGTTAATAAACAGGGTGCTTTTACAATAGTACAACAGAGGCAAATGATGAGTAAAGAGTTATTAACCGGAAAGCTGTATTAATCGTTTTTACACATTATAATTAAAAAATTATTGCTTACTTTTAACCCATGCAATACGAGTTATGAAAATCGGTTAAAAAAAATATCCGTGCACTTTTGTAACTGTAGAGACAGAGTGTGTACCGGCTTTTTCGTAAAAAATGGTATCCATCACATCTTCTCGGTTAAGAAACCTTATTATGATTGAATAAAGGAGCTATTAACATTTTAAAAACAAACCATGAAAAACAATCACTTTGATATCAGGCCAATGCTTGTCATTGTTACTTTAACAACGCTATTCAGTAGTTTTACCTGTTTTTTAAAAGCACAGCAATCCATTACTTCTATTAAAAATTCCTTTCCTTTTTACAATCTGGTATCCAATGCCAATACCCATAAAATATATTGCTTTAATACCACCGAAGCTCATCATGGAGGCATTTATGTTTTTGACAAAACCGATGAGAGTATTATTAACCTTAACGATGACCAATTTCAGGATAACAATATAGAAAAAGCTGTTGGGAGTTGCGTTTATAACCCTTTTACCAATCAGTTTCTTGTTACCGAAAATGCAGACTTTGGAAACAGCCCTGCTGTGGTGAAAGTATTAAATGGCAATGATAATTCACTGGTAAGCGAGATTCAGTTAACCCAAAACGGCACAAATGCACAATATGCAAAGCAGATGTATGTTTCTCCTGCCGGTAAACTGTATGTGGCTGCTAATACGGCATTCGAACAAAATGCCAATCCTGTAATATTTATTTTTGACGCAACCACTTACCAGTTATTAAAAACGGTGACCATTACCATACCGCCACCAAATGATCCGGCAAGCTACTACTCAATACACTTTTGTTATGTAAAAGATAAAAATGCCGTTTACGCAACGGTTATGGCACAGGAAAACACGTTTTCGCCATACAATACAATGTATAACACTATGTTTGATTTTGCTGTCAACACCAATGAAAACCAGGGAAAACTTGTAAATCTTGATGACGACAACTTCAATGCTATCAATATTGATTTTCCGGGGAAAGTTATTTGTCCTGCCAGTCAATCCCTGACCGATGATTCTCAGTTTGCCGGAAAGCTGTATATTATCTCTAAAACCTTAACAACTTGCGGATACAATTCAGGAAGTATGCCGTCGGAATCCGGTTTTAAGCTGAACGATATAATTTACAGTCCTTTGTATGATGAAATGTATGGCTTTGCCGATGTTTCCAACAGCGAAACATGCTCAGAAGACAGAAAAGCAGTATTATATAAAATTACAAGCAATAACGGAATACTCGTTTTTACAGAAATCGGAAGCTATGCAGGTCAAATATCTTCCATTTTTATTAATCCTTACAACGGGTTATTATATGTACATACAAAATTTGACAATCACAAGTTAGGAAGCCAGCCTTCCATGTTACTTGAATATAATCCTGAAGCTCCTGTTGGGAGCAACTTTTTAGGATCGATAGATTTAAGTAACAGCAGTTATCCTCAAAACAGAAGCTATTATCCTGAATTAGACAACAACCCCGATTACCATTATTACAACTACAACCTTACCACCCCCTATATCGACCCCTA
>QMPP01000294.1 GCA_003650425.1 Bacteroidota bacterium
ACCAAATCGGGTTGCAAAGAGGGCGATTGCGGAGCCTGTACTGTTTTAGAAGGTTTTCTGCACGAAAGCAGGGTTAACTATAAAACCATCGTTTCGTGCCTAACCCCCTTGGGCAATGCTCACAGAAAACATATTGTTACCATTGAGGGACTTAACATTGATGATTTGACGCCTGTTCAGCAGGAAATTGTTAATAGTGCCGGAACGCAATGTGGTTTTTGCACCCCGGGATTTATTGTGTCGCTAACCGGATACAGTCTCGGCAAACAGGCAGGATTAAAACCGGCAGCCATCGCTTCGGTAGCGGGTAACATTTGTCGATGTACCGGGTACAAATCCATCGAGAAAGCTGCCCTCAAAGTGGCAGACCTTTTAAAAGACAAAGATTCCGACCATGATATTGAATGGCTCTCGGAACATCATTTCGTACCCGATTATTTCAAAACCATCCAGGAGAGGCTATCAGCTATCAGCCCGCGGGCAACCACTGCTGCCCAACCCGATTTGACCATAGGTGGCGGCACCGACCTGATGGTTCAGCAACCTCACACCGTGAAAGTATCGGCACTAAACCTTACCTTTGACAAACCCGATTTGAACACCATCACGCAAAGCGGAAACAAAATAATCCTGGGTGCTTCGGTAACGGTAAACGATTTGCTTAACTTCAAGCCTTTAACCACCGCTCTCCCCAAGCTGGAAACATGGTTTAAGCTGGTCTCTTCGGAGCAAATTCGTAACACGGCCACCCTGGCCGGAAACTTTGTAAACGCCTCCCCTATTGGCGATATGAGCATATTTTTTTTAGCGATGGGAGCTGAACTAACACTCTCTTCACCTGTCGGTGAGAAGCGAAATATACTGCTAAAGGACTTCTTTTTAGATTACAAAAAACTTGATTTGGCAAAGGATGAGATTATCGAAACCATCGAATTTGAGCTTCCCGGCCAGCAGAGCCATGTAAACTTTGAAAAGGTTAGCAAACGACTTCATCTGGATATTGCCAGTGTTAACGCTGCCATTAAAGTTTCTGTCAGCGACAATATTATCACACACGCCTCAATGGCTGCCGGTGGCATTGCCCCTGTTCCAAAATTCTTATCCGAAACCTCTGCCTGGCTTTCCGGAAAACCATTAACCCTCCAAACACTTTTGGAAGCTGAAAAAATAATGCAGCAAGAGGTTAGTCCCATTAGCGATGTTCGCGGTAGCGTAACCTATAAAAGACTGTTGTTGCGGCAACTTTTCTTTGCTCATTTTACGGAGATGTTCCCGAAAGTTCTCACTCCTAATGTTGTTTTACCCGTTTTGAAAGCTTAGCAACCATGAAAAATATTGATTCAAAAGGCCATGTTACCGGCCGTTCCATATACATCGACGACATTCCCGAACAGCAGGGCACCCTGCATGGAGCCATAGTTACTTCACCGGTTGCCCATGGCCTTATTCGCCATATCGATTATGGTGAAGCAGCACGTTCATCGGGAGTTGTTCGTATTGTTACAGCTGCTGATATACCGGGCGAAAACCAAATAGGGAGTATCGTGTTGGACGAGCAGCTGTTTGCCGACCCGGAGATACACTTTAAAGGCCAGCCCATTGCACTCATTCTTGCCAGCAATCATGACGCTGCCTGGCAGGCTGCGGAGAAAGTAATATTCGACATTGAAGAAAAAGAGGCTGTTACCAGTCCCAGAGAAGCCACCAAAAACAAATCGTTTTTAGTACCTCCCCGCACCTTCCGTCAGGGAGATATTGAAAAGGCATGGAGCCGTTGTGAGCATATAATAAAAGGGAGCGCATCCAGTGCCGGCCAGGAACACCTTTATTTGGAAACACAGGGAGCTTATGCACTTCCTTCGGAGAATGGAAACATTAAAATATTCTCTTCCACGCAAGGCCCTACTGCCGTTCAGAAAATTACTGCCCGCGTACTTGGTTACCCGATGCATAAAATTGAGGTTGACGTAAACCGACTCGGTGGTGGCTTTGGCGGAAAAGAGGATCAGGCAACACCCTGGGCCGTGATGGCTTCGCTAGGGACTTTTCTCACCAACAAAGCGGTAAAAATCATCCTACCCCGCCACATCGACCTTTTGGTAACCGGAAAGCGACATCCGTATGAATACGACTTTACGATAGGTTTGGACCGATCACTAAAAATTATCGCCTTCGAGGCCGACTACTTCCAAAACGGGGGAGCGGCTACCGACCTGTCGCCGGCCATTCTTGAACGAACCCTGTTTCACATAACCAATGCCTATTACATTCCCAATGTAAGGGGAACAGTTTACAGCGCCAAAACCAACCTCCCACCCAATACGGCTTTCAGAGGGTTTGGTGCACCTCAGGGCATGTTTTTAATGGAGACAGCCATTGCCAAAGCAGCTGAAGTAATAGGCGTCAGACCCGAAGTAATTCAAAAGAAAAACCTTATCAGACCAGGCGAAACCTTTCCGTACGGTCAGTCGCCCGATGAGGATAATGCAGTAAAGACCTGGAATCAATTTGACCGGGAGTTTAATATTTCAGCGATAGAAAAATCGATTGAGCAGTTTAACGAAAAGAGTACTACCCTGAAAAAAGGATTCGCCCTTACCCCCATCTGTTTTGGGATATCGTTTACCAACCAATCGATGAACCAGGCGAGAGCGCTGGTACACATCTATCAGGATGGAAGCATTGGCATCAGTACCGGTGCCGTAGAGATGGGCCAGGGAGTAAACACCAAGATGATGCAGGTTGCCGCCCAGGTGCTGTCGGTAAACATCGAGAGGGTGAAGATTGAAACCACCAATACCACACGGGTTTCCAACACCTCT
>QMPP01000295.1 GCA_003650425.1 Bacteroidota bacterium
AAAATATGTTTCAGCACTATTGTCTAATACGTGCCACCTGCCGAGTTGTGCATCATAGAACCGTGCCCCGTAGTCATACCACCCACCAGGCATTTTTTGTATCTCTTTGCCATTGTACAGGTATCGGTTGGCATCGGTGCCTTGGGCGGCGCGTACTTGCTCGTTTTGGAAGAGCATGCCGAAAGGGTAGTAACTTGATGCTTGCACCACTTGAGGCTCGTGACCGGATGTTTCGGAAAGGACAAGGCGGACGTTGCCAAGGTGGTCTTTTATAAAGTAATTAAACATTTGGTTGGATGCTCCTGCCTGAAGATTAAGGTATCCCTCGGGATGTAAAATTTTGAAGGGCTGTCCGTTTTTTATTATCAGGTTGTCAAAGTATTTTTCTTCGCTTTGCAGGTTGCCGTCGGCATCAAACTCACGCTTGGCGTATTTGGTGCCGTTGTAAAGATATTGGTTTTCAATATATCCTTCTTCAAACGATATGGTTTTGGGCAGGTTCAATTCTTTAACATAATCAATGTGCAGCCCTCTGTTGACGTCTTCGGTCATGTTGCCGTTTTCGTCGTAAAAGAACTCCGTATTATTTGAAGTGGCATATTTATGTCCGTTGTCGTAAAAATCGAACAGGCGGCTTTGCCTGTTAATATCGTCATCAACGGCAATTAATTGGTTGCCGTTATAAAAGTAGTTTAATTTATCGAAAATAAGGCAGGCATTTTCGGTACGAATCGACCTGTTAAGCGATAAGATGTTCCCGTTTTTATCATAAGTAATATTGTCAACCGTACTAATACCCACAAGGTAATCTTTTAACTTTGTAGCATCATTGGTGTAGGTGGGATAAGGGTTGGAAGCTCCGTTGCCATCCGTGTTATAAAAAACAGCACTTTTAAGCCTGTTCAGGTCGTCGTACGAAAAGCCGTAAGCGTTGATGCGGGGTGTTAGCTCTTCATCTTTGGCAAACCATTTCATCACGCTGATGTTGCCGTTGTACTGTGGTCCAGCAATACCTGTTGCTTCGGGCGGCGGATTTTCATAATATAGTTTTAAACCAAAAATCATATTGGCAAAGTTATTATTTAATTCGTTAATGGAAGTTAACCATCCACGAGGGTTGTATCGGTAGTTTAATGAATAGAGCGAGCCCCCGGTTTGGGACGCAAAGTATTTGCTTAACAGGTTGCCCGTTTCCGAATAACTTTGGCTAACCAAAGGATTTGTGGAATTACCACTTAATAATGAATAACCTGTGTTGCGCCAGTTGTTATCGTAAGTGTAAAGGAAAGAATACTCCAGTGTTAGTGCCGACATTGCGTTATACTTGTAGTTTGTTTTTAAAACCACTCCACCAAAACTGTAAAGATTGCCTGTACAAAAAAGCTCGTTTTGGTCATTGTCAAAAAACTTATTGTTTTGTACCATTCTGTAGTAGCCATCGTAATAATAGACTTCGGTAGTTAAAAACTTCACTTCATCGTTTAAATATTTTTTACCGGTTACCTGCCCTTTTACCTGTTGTGTGGCAGGGTCGGAAAACTGTTGTTGATAATAAGTGTTAAATTCGCTGTTACCATCACTGTCGAAATCGTAATCATCGTAATAGGTAACCTGCTCTATTTCTGTTGAGGATGTGGGAAACATTTGGTTGGTATATCCCCAATTTCCACCATTGGAGCCAGGAGCCTTTTCTTCGTATAAAATATTAAGATTGTTATATTCAGATTGCAGATTTGCTCTACTCTTCCAGCTAAAATATTTTCCTTCAATAATCAAGCGGTTAAGTTTATCATACTTATAAAACTTCCAATAAGGCGTTCTTCCATCGCGCATAACAGCATCTTGTTCGGCAACCAAACGGTCAAGTTTATCATAAACATAATATACCGTTCCTTTTCCGGGCACTGATTTTTCAACCTGCCTTTTTCTGTTGTCGTATTTGTATAAAAAAGCATTTTTATAATCATTAAAAACATTATTGCTTATATCTGCCTGGGGCATAATTACGCAAGTTAGCAAATTATGAATGTTATAAATGTAATAGGTGTCAAAATTACCTTCGCTTGTTATTACTCGTTTAAGCACCTGATTGCCTTTCAGATTTGTATAAACTTTTGAAGAAATCCCGTTTTCGTCGGTTGTTGTCACTACGTGAAGTTTGTTTGGTAAATAAAAACCGTTTTTTAGAATATCGCCTGCCATATTAACGTCAAACAAAACTACTTCGTTATTAACATTTGTACCATAATCAATTTTTTTTGTATGGTTTGATGATATTTGGTAGCCTTCGCCCGGTAATGATGTTTCAAAAACTCTGTTTAATGGTGAGTTATCGTATCGTGTTTCGCCGTAAGGAAGATTTGTTGCAGGTACTCCAACAGGGGGTGCATTGTAGAAATTTAAAAGTTCGTTTTTAGCATTGTCAATATAATTACCCGTGTTGTTGGCTTTTGTAAAGGGCAAATAGTTATATATAACACGACCGAATTCGTCGTATTCGGTAATGGTTACCATATCTTTCGTGGCCGGGCTCTTTTCCTCCATTATCGATTGAACGGGCCTGCCCAGTCCATCGAAATAAGTAATTGATTTTCTGATTTGGTTACCCGAAAGTTGGTTTACCTGATCAACAGTTAAAATATTGCCTGTAAGTATCTCGGAGCTTTTAACATAGTTCATGCCGGTTGACTGGCCTTGCAAGGAAATAGTGTAAACAAAAAAACTACAAACAGCAAGAAATAACTTTATTTGAGTCTTCATAACGATGTGGCTTTAAAGTATTAGTATTGCTACAGTTTTATAATTAATAATGTTTCCTGTTT
>QMPP01000296.1 GCA_003650425.1 Bacteroidota bacterium
CACTAAATCTACAAGCGGACTACGATACCTCAAGTATTAATGTTTTATTAAGTGGATATGGAATAGAAACTCAAAATGTACAAAGTGTTCACAGCAAAAGACAATATGTACTTGAATTGCTTAAAACACAACCTGATGAAACAATTATTGAAATTGCGAAAGATTTAAATTTTAATGTTGAATCACTAAAAGAACCCTTAAAAAAACAAGTTGAAAAAAGTTCAAAAGATATGATAAAAAAGGTTTTCATTAGTCATTCCAGTAGTGATATTGATATAGTTGAGAAAATAATTAAACCCTGCTTTACATAATGCAGGGTTTAATTTATATTGAACTTGTTTAAAGTTACCCACTTAGATAATTATGAAACACATTGAAAATCAGAAAATAAATTCCATTATTTCCCTCTTTGGAGGGAAAACAAAGGAGGAGTTATTAAAAAGATATTTATTTTCTGATTTTCAGCATCCTATTGTTAATAATAAAATTCAGCTTTAAACAAATTCATTGTGAATATATGCTGGATTGTTTTAATTTTTATATTTTTACAAGGTCATTAAAAAAAGATCATGAAACGCCTGGTAATTTCCATTTTACTTGTTTTTACATTCTTTACATCCTCACTGTTTGCTCAGGAAGTGGTTTCAGGAGTGAGCAAAAGTGGCTACATAAACATTACCAAAGATCCACCCAAGCCTCCTTACCTTGAAATAGTTCCCGGTTCTGTTTCTCTGGTGGATGAAAACGGGAATAATAAAATTGATGCCAACGAAAAATCACTAATCTATTTTCAGTTAAAAAACAGTGGTTTGGGGACAGGGCTTAATTTGAATGTGGTGGTAATTGAAGAAAACAACATTCGAGGGATTGTCTATAATAAACGTACTAATATTGGTGAGGAGAAAGTCGGGCAGGAACGCCAGATACAAATACCCGTTTCGGGAAGCATGGATATTGTTACGGGGAAAGCACTATTTAAAATTTACATATCGGAAGCCAATGGTTTTGACAGCGACCCTGTGAAAATAGAGATAGAAACTAAAGCATTTCAAGCACCTTTGGTCAAGGTGGTAGATTATAAAGTAACCAGCGAAAGTAGTAGCACCCTCCAGCGACGCAGACCTTTCGATTTACAAATTCTCATACAAAATATAGGCAAAGGAACTGCCAACGATATTACGGTAAATATTCCTTTACCCAACGGTATTTATTGTCTTTCGGGAAATGAAAATTCCCTGATAAGTAAATTAAACCCGGGAGAAGAACAACTAATCAATTACACGCTGGTAACCAATAGCAAATACCAATCATCAACCATACCGGTTAAATTTAACCTTAACGAACAGCTCGGAAAATATGCTGAAAACAAAACCATCACCCTCACCATCAATCAGGGTGTTTCTTCCGAAAAGCTTATTGTAAAAGGAAAACAGGAACAGGATGTAGCCATTACAGTTGGTTCACTATCCTCAAAAGTGGATAAAAACATTCCATTTGTAAACCATACAAACCCTAACTACATTGCCTTGATTATTGGCAACGAAGATTATTCCAACACCCTTAACTCCGAAATAAATGTAACTTATGCCAAAAACGATGCGGAAACTTTTCGTAAATATGCTGTTAATATGTTGGGAGTAGAAAAAGACAATGTTCATTTTCTGCCGGATGCAACCGCCGGACAGATGCGGCGTGAAATAGACCTTGTAGCAGCCATTTTAAAAAAACTCGGCAGCAAGGGAGAGTTGATTTTTTATTATGCCGGACACGGTTTCCCCGATGAAGTTTCCAAAACCCCTTATCTCGTCCCTGTTGATGTGGATGCCACCAACCTTTCTTCCGCCATCAAACTCGCTGATGTATATAAAGCGTTTAGCCAAACCGGTGCCGGCAGGATAACCCTCTTTTTGGATGCCTGTTTTTCGGGTGGCGGCCGTAACCAGGGGCTTTTAGCTGCCCGCGGGGTATCCATTAAACCCAAAAAGGAGAACCTTGCCGGAAACATGGTGGTCTTTTCCGCCTCTTCTAACCGGCAAACCTCCATGGCTTACGATGTCCAACAGCACGGCATGTTTACCTATTTTTTGTTGGATAAATTACAGCAAACCAAAGGCAATGTTACTTACGGACAACTTGCTGATTATTTAAAAACCAAAGTCGGGCTTGAAGCGTTGCGTATTAACGGCAAGCCGCAAGACCCCGAAGTAAACGTAAGCTATAAAGTGATAAATGAATGGAAAAACTGGAGATTTAATTAACCTTTCAGGTGGCCTTGCACCTGAAAGGTTGAAAAACAACAAACCAATGACAAAACCCATTAAATACCTGTTAACAGCCCTCATGCTTCTCCCACTCTTCTCCTTTTCACAAAAAGTAGAAAACGTACATTTTGAACAGGTAGGTAAACAAATTTATATTTATTATGATTTAATAGGAAAAGGTACCTATATGGTAAAAGTGTATTGCAGCACAGATGAAAGTAGCAGCTGGGGAAACCCCTTGCAGAAAGTAAGTGGAAACGTAGGCTTTAATATTAAACAGGGTAACAATAAAAAAATAATTTGGGATGTACTGAAAGAAAAAGAAAAGCTTACAGGTACGATAAATTTTAAAATAGAAGCTGTACCAAACATAGGCATAGAAATAGTATTTGTACAAGGCGGCACTTTCCAAATGGGCAGCTCCAACGGAGTAGGAGATAATGACGAACACCCGCAACATACGGTAACGGTAAACGATTTTTATATAGGGAAATATGAAGTAACCCAAAAGCAATGGAAAGAAATAATGGGTACTTCGACTTCGCTCAGCAACC
>QMPP01000297.1 GCA_003650425.1 Bacteroidota bacterium
CTCGATATCCGTGGAGCGGGTAACATACTGGGGGGCGAGCAGAGCGGCTTTATCTCGGAAGTCGGGTTTGACATGTATCATAAAATTTTGGATGAAGCACTCGCCGAGCTTAAAGAGTCGGAGGTTGAGGATTTGTTTGCCGACGAGAAAACGGATTTCGTGAAGGAGTGTCAACTGGAAACTGATCTGGAGGTGCTTATTCCCAACGAGTATGTTACCAATATTCAGGAGCGGCTAAGTTTGTACAAGGAGCTGGAGAGTGTGAAAGATGAAGCAGGATTGAACATTTTTGCCAAAAGTCTAAAAGACCGTTTTGGTTCGGTGCCACCACAAGCACAGGCACTAATTGACACGCTGCGATTGCGCTGGCTGGGAAAAGAGATTGGCTTTGAGAAAATAGTATTAAAGTTTAACCGTCTTTCGGGTATGTTTACGGGCGATAGCGAATCGCTCTATTTTCAATCGGAGGCATTTGGCAAGGTACTGGAATTTATCAAAGCCAACCCGCAAGCTTCCACCATGAAAGAAATAAAGGGTAAGCTGACCATGCGTTTTGACGGTATTGACTCAGTAGAGCAAGCGATTGAAGTGATGAAGAAGCTGGTATAGCAGGATTGTTTTAATATTGCGCTACTATATCTTGATTCCATTCATTAACAGAAGGTTACGTTTATAATAATTTTATTACTTTTGTTGTATTAATCAATAATGCATCAAAAATTAATGAAAAGGTCAATATTGCTGGGGATACACCCAATGTATTCAATGAAAATATTAAAAAGCGAAACCGATTTTTCAGGTATAGCACAAATAATAGAATTTTTTAAAGTTAAAATAGAAGAAAATCCAGAAGCTGTTTTTATTGCCGTATTTGATCATTATGCCCATACAAAACATCTAAACGGCGAGATTTTATCAGAAGTTATAGATGCTAAAAATTTATTACTTTGCTTTGGGCACACAATTAAAAACATTGAAATATTGGCTTTCAGGCCAAAATCGATTGCTATTTGCGAAACGAAAGACAGTTTTATTTTGGAATTTTTGGAAACTCCGAGACCGGAAGTCAATCATTGGCTGCAATCCTGGATAAAAGCATTGAAGAATTAACCATTCCCTGCTCGAAAAAGCCCGAAAAACTACGTTTGTAAAACCCTATCTGCCCCTGTTAATTTCGTACAGGGTAAACTTGATTTTGACAAAGATCTACCTCACTATTATATCTGACTCATTTATCATTACCCCCCTATAGTGGGATATTTCCATGTTTTTTTGGTGGGTTGCTTTCCGATTTGTTTTTGGTCATCTCCAGCGCTTCAACCAATTTTTTACGGGTTTCACGCGGATAGATAATCTCATCGATATAGCCCATCTCTGCAGCACGATATGGGCTTGCAAAGTTTTCACGGTACTCGTCAACACGTTTTTTACGCGTTTCTTCGTCCTCGTTACGATAGATGATGTTTACAGCTCCATCAGGACCCATCACGGCAATTTCGGCCGTAGGGAAGGCATAATTGACATCAGCGCCAATATGTTTGCTGTTCATCACATCGTAAGCACCACCGTAGGCCTTACGGGTAATAACGGTAATTTTGGGAACGGTGGCCTCGGCAAAAGCATATAATAATTTAGCCCCGTGTTTGATGATGCCGCCATACTCTTGTGTTGTTCCCGGTAAAAATCCGGGCACATCTTCAAACACAATGAGCGGAATGTTAAAAGCATCGCAGAACCTGACAAAACGGGCTGCTTTGATGGAGCTGTCAATATCAAGCACTCCGGCCAGCATTTGAGGCTGGTTGGCCACAATGCCCACCGACTTACCACCAATACGAGCAAATCCTACAATAATATTAGGAGCGAAATAGGGTTGAACCTCCAAAAAGTGCGCGTTGTCGATTACCGAAGTAATAATCTCCTTCATATCGTAAGGCTTGTTGGGGTCAACAGGCACTACCTCATCCAGTTTGGGATCCTCGCGGGTTAAGTCATCGGTACAGGGTTTAACGGGAGCCTCTTCCATGTTGTTGGAAGGGATAAAGCTCATCAACTCACGGAGCATCATCATGGCCTGTTCATCGTTTTCGGCGGTAAAATGGGCCACCCCGCTTTTCTTATTGTGGGTCATGGCGCCACCGAGGTCTTCCATGGTAACATCCTCATGCGTTACCGTTTTAATAACATCAGGGCCCGTAACAAACATGTAGGATGTCTCTTTTACCATCATGATAAAGTCGGTAATGGCAGGGGAATAAACGGCGCCACCGGCACAAGGCCCCAGGATAGCAGATATCTGAGGGATAACACCCGAGCTGCGCACATTCCGGTAAAAGATGTCGGCATAACCAGCCAGGCTTTCCACCCCTTCCTGAATACGAGCTCCACCCGAATCGTTAAGACCGATAACAGGAGCACCCATTTTTAGGGCGAGATCCATTATTTTAATAATCTTATTGGCGTTGGTGCGGCTTAACGAACCGCCAAATACGGTAAAGTCTTGCGAGAAAACATACACCAGACGTCCGTCGATTTTACCGTAACCGGTGATAACACCATCGCCTAAAAACTTTTTATCGCCCATTCCAAAGTCGGTGGCTTTGTGCACGACAAATTTGTCAGTTTCCACAAATGTTCCGGGATCCAGCAAGTCATAAACCCGTTCACGGGCTGTTTTACGGCCGGCTTTATGTTGTCGCTCAATTCTTTCTACTCCGCCCCCTAATTCAGCTTTATTGTTTATTTCCTCAAATCGTTTAAATTTATCTTCTAATGACATGATGTATATATATTAATGTA
>QMPP01000298.1 GCA_003650425.1 Bacteroidota bacterium
AACACCGAATCATCCTGCCATACTATCATGGTACCATAACTCCCATCACCGAATCATCTTATCGTTCTACTATCCAACCAACCCATCATTCTTTCATCCCATCATGATATTATCTCACAAATGAAAAGAGAAAACTGCTTGCTTTTTATGTTTTTGAACTACCTGGAACCACTTGGCTTTAACTGTCTGCTTTTGGCTGCTTTCAAGATAATTACTATTCAAAATGCTCCCTGTAACTTGGCCCCATGAAGAATTTTAATCAGAAATATGAGCTTAAAAGATGGCAACGCAAGCATTACATTTTACTAATGCTAACAACGGTGTGCATTGGCACACGGCAAGTTGTGTTTTGAGTAACTCAAAACGTTTTGCGTACCTCAAAACCACTTGCCCCGTTGGGGAAAATCACCCTCCGAAGTCGGGGATTTTTGAATAAGAATTTGGATAAAGTTTAATGCCATAAAAATTGAATAATATGAATGCAGAAAGCAGAAAAAGACATAAAGGAGGCCGGAAACCCAAGAAAGACCCATGCAAACACAGGTACGCAATCAGTTTAAATGATGTCGATAATGCCAAATTCCTATCCCTTTTTGAAGCATCGGGAATGGACGTAAAAGCACATTTTATTACAGCAACCCTGTTTGAAAAGCCTGTAAAAGTGGTAAAAATAGATAAGGGAACGGTGGATTATTACATGCGGCTGACCTCTTTTTACTCGCAATTTCGTGCAATCGGTGTCAATTACAACCAAATTACCAAAGCAATAAAGAACACTTTTTCCGAAAGAAAAGCACTTGCATTTCTTTATCAGCTTGAAAAAGCAACTCTGGAACTCGTGGCAACCAACAAGCAAATTATTGATTTAACCAAAGAATTTGAGGAGAAATGGTTGCAAAAATAAGTTCGGGAAGTTCGCTTTACAGTGCATTGGCATACAACCATCAGAAGGTAAAAGAGGGTCATGCAAAAGTATTATTGGCCAATAAAATGATCGAGCCTGCAAACGGAAACTTCGGCATCGGAATTTGTATAAATTCCTTTGAACCCTATTTGCTTGCCAACAAAAGAACTGAAAACCCGATAATACATATCTCATTAAACCCAGACCCAAAAGATAAACTAAACGATGAAAAGTTTTCTGAAATAGCAGAGGAGTACATGCAAAAACTGGGGTATGGCAATCAGCCTTTTATTGTTTACAAACACGAAGATATCGACCGCCACCATATTCATATTGTTTCAGTAAAAGTGGATGAGACCGGAAAGATGATTCGGGATAATTTTCAGCACCGTTTATCCATGAGAATTTGCAGGGAACTTGAAAAGAAACATGGTTTGGTTCCAGCCAATGAAAAACAAAAAGCGGAAGGATATTCACTTAAAAAAGTAGATTTTAATAAAGGAAACATCAAACACCAGATTGCAAATGTTGTTTGTCCCGTTTCCCTGTCATGGCAATTTCAATCATTTAATGAATACAAAGCTTTGCTTTCCATATACAATGTACATGTTTCTGAAGTAAAAGGTGAATATCAGGGCATACCATATAAAGGAATTGTTTATGCTGCACTGAATGAAAAAGGTGAAGTATGTGGAACTCCAATCAAATCATCAAAGATTGGAAAAACAGTTGGTAACACAGCCCTTCAAAAACGGATAACGAAATCCAAAGAAACCATCCAAAACAAAAAACTAAAGGAACGCCCGAAAACAATTATTACAGATGCTTTGCAGAAATGTAAAACTCAGGATGATTTTGAAAAACAACTTTTTAAAAGTGGCATTTCGGTTCTGTTCATAAAGAACGAATCCGAGCGTATTTATGGAGTAACCTTTATCGATCACAAACAGAAGTTTGTTTCTAACGGCTCAAGATTAGGCAAAGGCTTTTCTGCAAATGTATTCCATGAAAAATTTAATAACCAGGAACAAACTACCGGAGAAATAAAATATCCTGAGCAAGAACAACCATACACCGGGCATGATTCTTTTTCTTCTATTGAAAATTTGTCAGGACTTATTGGTATTAAAGCGCGTGGAGAAGACTATGAAGAGGAGATATTTATTCGAAGGATGAAACGAAAGAAACGGAGAAAACGAAAATTATAAGCTATGCAAAACGAAGATGATGTAAGAAGCCTGGCGAAGATTATTGAATTGCTGCGGGCAGTTAGTATCCTAATCGCTATTATTCATATTTACTGGTTCTGTTATGAAGCGGTTCAGGTTGGGAATATTAATGTTGGAGTGGTGGATAAAATTCTATTGAATTTTCAAAAGACCACCGGACTGTTTTCAAATCCGCTTTGGACAAAACTGATTTGCTTACTATTTATCGCTCTGTCCTGTTTGGGAACAAGAGGTGTAAAAGCAGAAAAAATTACATGGATAAGAATTAATATTTTTCTTATTGCTGGTATTGTCTTTTTCTTTTTTAACGGATGGATTCTGAAACTTGCGCTTCCATTATTATCCCAAACATCTCTGTACATTTTCACCATTTTTGTTGGCTATTTTTTTTTGTTAAAGGCCGGATTATGGATGAGCCGTTTGTTAAAAAACAACTTGATGAAAGATGTTTTTAACAGCGAAAACGAATCGTTTATGCAGGAAACTCAGTTAATGGAAAATGAATATTCTATCAATCTGTCAACAAGATTTCAATATAAAGGCAAATTACATGAGGGCTGGATTAACGTGGTCAACCCATTCAGGGCTAGTATAGTTTTGGGAACTCCGGGAAGTGGCAAATC
>QMPP01000299.1 GCA_003650425.1 Bacteroidota bacterium
CGCCTTCAACAATTTTTCCGGTTTCGGGATTGATGGGTACTTGTCCCGAAATAAACAGCATGCCATTCATTTCAACGGCCTGACTGTAGGGGCCAATGGCTTTGGGTGCTTTGGTGGTGTTGATTATTTTTTTCATGGGTTTTTGTTTTATGTTTAATGGATTTTCCAATTTATGCTACTAATCTGATACAGGATTGTTGTTAATCAAGGTCTTGTATATTTTGAATCGCTGGCAAATTTCAACAACGAAATTGTAGGTTTCTTTTCCTCTTACATATCCGTTTCTTACTACGGGGTCGTTGTAATATTTTTTTTCGGAAAGGTGCAGGATAAAATAATCAACATTGTCAGTCCAGATATTGGGATTTTTTTGATATTTAGAGGCTAGTCGCCGGGCATCAAGTATGTGACCCATACCCGTGTTGTAGGCGGCCAGTACAAATTTGATTCGTTCGGTGGAATCGGTTATTTCATCCGGAAGCTGCCTGAAGAGAGACTTTAAATAGTTTGTCCCGGCCATTATTTGCACTTCTGGAGAAGAGGTTGAATCGACACCATATTTTTCCATCACGTTTGGCATCAGTTGCATAAGCCCTTTGGCACCTACCCACGAAATGGCATTGGGTTTAAATTCCGATTCCTGATAAATCAACGATGCCAACAAACGCCAGTCCCAGCCAATCCTCTTTGCTGCCTTTTTGATTATATCGTCGTAGGGCGATAAATGTCCTTTTCCGTACGAGTTATAGAGGCTTTTGTTTACTCTTCTCCGGGAGGAGAGGTTTTTAAAATACTTGTTGTAAAGCAGCCTCGAATCTAAGGTTTTGTAAAATTTATCGAGCCAGTAATTAATGGTGTCTGCCAGTCGCTTTTGATCGCTTCTTACCGCCCAGGCAATCTTTTGAGGAAAGCTGATAAAAGTTTTTGCATCGATGTTTTGATAAAAAGCTGCATCCACCAGGGCAACATGTTCATCGGCAACGGCATAGTCGATTTCTTTATTGGCAACAGCCGCTATGAGTTGCTCGGTTTCACGTTCATCTTCTATTATATAGATGGTGTCGGCAATTTCATTCATCAAGGCTTTCAGCCGGTTTACAAACACGGTTCCCCGATGAACATACACTGTTTTCTTTGCCAGGTTTAGTGGGTTTCGCAACAAATGAGACTCAATCTCATCGCGGGTTTGCATCTTCCGAAAACCTTCCGGTTTGCGCTGAACCAACACTTGTCGTGTAAACATAATGGGTTTGGTAAATCGTAATTTTGACTTTCGTTCGGTAGTTTCGGTTAAGCCCATAGCCATTAAATCTACCTTTCCCGAATCGAGAAATTGAAAGCTTTTAATCAGGTCTTTTTCAATACGCATTTCCAGATCCACCTGTAGAAAACCGGCAAATCTCGACACTAGATTATATTGATATCCCATGGGCTGTCCACGATATACGAAATAATCGGTGGAGCTGTAATTGGTGAGTGCTATAAGCTTACCGGTACTTAATATGGTATCGAGCAGGTCAACTTTTTTTTCTGTCTCGACCGGCACCTCTTTTACCTTAGTCTTATCGGGGGAGCTAAGACAGCTACTAAGCAGCAGTACTGATATAAAAAATATAAACGACAGTTTACCTTGCATAGGGGTTAAATTACATCACATTGACCAAAATACAAAAAAAATCGATTCCATAAGCTTTTGAGTGTTTAGAGTCTTTTCAGAAAATCAAATAATCTGGCATCGTTTGATAGGCCAAGTTTTTTACGTAACCGTGAGCGGCTTGTATTCACACTTTTAGGTCGTATCCTGCTGATAGAGGCTATTTCTTTACTACTCATGCCAAGCTTGAGCATGGTACAGAGTTTTCGTTCTGTTTTTGTTAAATCGGGGAAGCGTTTATCAAGTTCCGAATAGAAATTTTCGTGTACTCTTGCAAAACGGATGTCAAATTCTTTCCAGCCTGTTTCGTCCATGTTCTGCTTAAGTTCGTTGACAATCCCTTTGATTAACTTTTGGTTTGCTTGTTTGAAGCCATCCGAACTATTAATGAGACTGCGGGCAACATGATTGATTACCTGATTTTTTGCAAATATTTTACTAACATTACAAACGAGGTCTTTGTTTTTGAGTTCCAGCTCTTTTTGCAGATTTTCGTTTTCCTTATGGAGTATTTTTTCTTTTTGCCTTTTGGCAACGATGATAAACACGATGATGACAATGGCCAAAATTAGCAAAAGAATGCTGATAAGAATAGAGTAAAAAATTTGTTTCTTTTTTTGTTTTATGATAGTTTTTTGATGAGCAATCTCCTGTTCTTTTTTATCAACGCCGTATTTTATCTGTAGTTCATCAATTTTATTTTGGCTCTCCGCATTCATAATACTGTCTTTGCTCGCTGTATAAAGTGTATGATACTTCAAAGCATTTTTGTAGTCTTTATTAATTGCATACAAATCAGACAGATGTTTATACCCTTTAACCACATCATATTTGTCGCTCACCTGCTTTGCTGTTTTCAGCCCTTCAAAAAAATTAGCTTTGGCCGTTGCATATTTTTTAAGCTTGACATTGAGAATTCCCAAACCAAATAATGCCTCTGCATAGGAGCTTTTGTTTTTTAATTCTTGATAGGTTGCTGCTGCTTTGTCTATCATCAGGTAAGCAGAATCATATTTTTTAAGGGCACGGTAGATGTTTCCAAGGTTAAGCTCCGAATTGGCCACGTCGTTTTTGGAGGCA
>QMPP01000300.1 GCA_003650425.1 Bacteroidota bacterium
CTCCGACTCTTTAAGCTCGGCGAGTGCTTCATCCAAAATTTTATGATACATGTCAAACCCGACTTCCGAGATAAAGCCGCTCTGCTCGCCCCCCAGTATGTTACCCGCTCCACGGATATCGAGGTCGCGCATGGCAATGTTAAAGCCACTACCCAAATCGGAAAACTCGGTGATTGCCTGCAACCGCTTCCGGGCTTCAGGAGTTAATACCGACAATGGTGGCGACAGCAGGTAACAAAAAGCCTTTCGGTTGGTACGACCCACCCTGCCCCTAAGCTGATGCAAATCGCTCAGACCGTAGTTTTGAGCATCGTTTACAATGATGGTGTTGGCGTTGGGAATATCCAATCCGGACTCAATAATGGTTGTGGCCAGCAACACATCATACTGCCCCTCGATAAAGTCGCGCATGATCTGTTCCAACTTTTTACCATCCATCTGCCCATGCCCTACAGCAATACGAATTCCCGGCACGAACTTGTGAATCATGTCATGCACATCCATGATATTTTGAACCCTGTTATGGACAAAAAATACCTGCCCGCCTCTGGAAACCTCGTACTGTATGGCATCCCGAATCACCTCCTCCCCAAACGACCGCAGCTCGGTTTGAATTGGGTAGCGGTTGGCAGGTGCTGTGTTGATGATGGAGAGGTCGCGCGCGCCCATCAGCGAAAACTGCAAGGTTCGTGGAATAGGCGTAGCGGTGAGGGTGAGGGTGTCCACGTTGGCTTTTATCTGCCTGAGTTTTTCTTTTGCCGCCACACCAAATTTTTGCTCTTCATCAATAATCAGCAAACCTAAATCCTTAAATTTAACATCCTTGCTAATCAGCCGGTGCGTACCAATAAGGATATCAATCTTCCCCTCTTTCAACCTGGTCAATGTCTCTTTTTGCTGTTTGGTTGACTTAAATCTGTTGATGTAATCTACCGTTACCGGAAACTCTTTCAGCCGTTCCGAAAACGTCATGGCATGCTGCATGGCCAAAATAGTGGTTGGAACCAGCACGGCTATCTGCTTGCTGTCGGCCACCGCTTTAAAAGCAGCACGAATGGCCACCTCTGTTTTTCCAAATCCCACATCGCCGCATACCAGCCTATCCATGGGGAAGTCGGCCTCCATATCCTGTTTTGCATCCTGGGTGGCTTTATACTGGTCGGGCGTATCTTCATAAAAGAAAGAAGCCTCCAGCTCATTTTGCAAGTAGGAGTCTGGTGCAAAAATAAACCCCTTGGCTTTGCGCCGTTCGGCATAGAGTTTTATCAAGTCGCGGGCAATATCTTTAACCCGTTTTTTGGTTTTACTTTTTAGCCTAGCCCAGTTGTTAGAGCCAAGCTTATTAAGCGTTGGCGGTGTTCCATCCTTTCCCACGAACTTCGAAATACGGTGCAGGGAGTGGATGCTCACGTAAAGAATATCGTTGTTCTTGTATATTAACCGTGCTACCTCCTGTTTGCGCCCGTTATTATCTATTATTTGCAGCCCGTCGAAACGACCCACGCCGTGATCGATGTGGGTTACAAAATCACCCGGCTTCAGGTCGTAAAGCTCTTTCAGGGTGATGGCTTCCTTACGCCCAAAATTCTCACGCAATTTAAACTTATGGTATCGCTCAAAAATCTGATGATCGGTGTAACACACCAACTTCAGGTCGTGATCGATAAAGCCGGTGCTGATGCTAAAGGCTGCCGGCAGCATTCCTGCCCGCTCCTCCTCGTCAACATCAGCCTGCAAATCTTCAAAAATTCCAAACAGTCTGTCAATTTGCTTTTGGTTATCCGAAAACAGAATATTCCGGTAGCCCTCCAGCGTATGTTTTTTTATATCCTTCAGTAGCAGATCAAAGCTTTTGTTAAAAGCAGGTTGTGGCGACTCGCTAAATGCTATCCAACGCGCATCTTCAAACCACGAGCTTATTCCAAACTCCACCGTCCTGAAATTCAGCAACAGCTTCTGCAACGCAGGTCTTCTACTAAAAAGGTTCTCGGGTGTAACGCGTTCTTCCGAGTTTTCCAACCTGCTAAAAATGGCTTCCGCTTTCACAAACTCTCTTTCAACCCTGTCTAAAGTAAAATGTAAGTCATGAATCCACAAAAAGGTCTTACCCGGGATATACTCCAGAAAACTCACCCGCTTTTCCTGTATGTGTCTGTCCTGCACGTTGGGCAGCAAGCTGATGGACGACAGGTTATCCACCGAAAGTTGCGATACGGGATCAAAAGTGCGAATACTCTCCACCTCATCGCCAAAAAACTCGATTCGATAAGGATGGTCGTTTGAAAACGAGAAGACATCTACCAAGCTGCCACGGATAGCAAACTGTCCCGGCTCCGCCACAAAATCTACCCGCTCAAAACCAAACTCCAGCAGCAAATCGATAATGAAATCCTGCGATACCTCCTCGCCCGTTCTCAGGCGCATGGTATTTTTAGTCAGAAACTGTTTGGTAATCACCTTTTCCGCCAGCGCCTCCGGGTACGAAATCACCAGCGTTTTTTTCTCACCCGTTACAAAACGGTTCAGCACCTCCGTGCGCGAAAGCTGGTACGCTTTATCTGTCAAATCAGGTTCATACGGTCGCTTATAGGTCGTTGGGTAAAAAAGCACCCGTTTCTTACCATAATCTGCTTCAGCATCACCCAGCAAATTCTCCAGATCGTTATACAAATAAGCCGCCTGTTCCTTATCCGGCATCACCACCAAATGCTGCTGTTTGCCC
>QMPP01000301.1 GCA_003650425.1 Bacteroidota bacterium
AATGGCCAGGTTATTACCTCAAGAGTAATACCTCATTCTCCCAAAAGTGCAGACATTCATGTTTTATTAAATTTAACCGCACCTTTTTATACTCACCATATTGATGCCGTGTCGAAAATTACAAACGGATTGGGAGAGGAAAAACGTTTATATTATTCTCCTTTATTTGCTGTCCCGGTTTTTACTGGGAAATTAAAAGAAAAAGAATCTTGTTCTCAAAAATCATTACCCTTTCCTGTTATAAACAATCCAGGTATAATGAACATTGTAACTAAGTATGAACAGGAAGTTGAACAAGATAAATTTTTAAGAATAAGATATTATTACTCAGGGCCTAGATACCACAAATTGGGAAAAGGATTTTTAGGCTTCGAGAGTGTCACTGAATTAAACGATTTAAACAGTACCCGAAAACAGGCTTTTTACAAAATGGATGAGAACAGGTTTTATGTTTATAACAACAAAGTCGAAGTAAGATCAACCGTAAATGATTATCATCCATTAATTTCCATTATTGAAAAAAATTATGGTTTTCGGAACTATAATGTTAATACTAATCTTAGATTTTTTCCTTTTTTAATATCATCTATCATCAATACATACAATGGCGAAAGTTATAATCAGGAAACACCAATTAAACGCCATAAAAAAGTGTTTGAGCAATATGATGACTATGGCAACCCTAAATTAATAACTGATTATTATGGAAATGGATCATCAGGTTGGCCAATTAGTAAAGTGTCAAGTATAAGTTATTTAAATCTTAACAATTCAACCATTTATAAGACGGGGTTAATTGCTTACCAAACTGATACTTACAAAAAGACAGGCGAAGCAGATAAAATTTCGAGGAAAGAATATTCATATTATACATCAACTGGAATGCTGGAAAGTAAAACCACTGAGCCAACCAATCCTAAAAAATATCAGAATCATTATACATACGATCTGTTTGGAAATCCTGAAACAACCACATTAACAGGTGCAGGTATGGAGGATAGAATAACACAAACCATATATAGTAGTGATGGGCGATTTCTTAAACATAAAATTAATGCTTTGGGGCATGTAACCTTGTTTGATTATTATAAAAAAACCGGTCTGCTTAAGACGATAACGGATGAAAATAACCTGATAACCACCTACGATTACAATATTTTTGGTGAACTTACAAAAACTGTTGAACCCGATGGTAATGTAACTCGAATAGTTAAACGATGGACGATACCGGGAACAACCTACCATCATGAAGATGCTCCCGAAACAGCATATTATTACGTATGGAAAAAACGATCAGGGAGCAGCGAAAAACTTACTTTTTATAATCAATTTGGTAAAAAACTTCGAAATGTTTCCATTAATTTAAACGGTTCACTAATTTACAACGATTTGGTATATAATGGAAAAATTGAAACCTTGCCATATCTGTCAGGTCTTCTTCACCAAACATCATTACCTTATTTTAAAGGTGGTTCGCCCCAGTGGAAAACATTTTCTTACGATGAATTGCAGCGTAAGACACGAATAGAAAAGCCCGATGGCTCCTTTTCAACAATTGCTTATGAAGATAATACTAAAACAGTTAGAGATTTTGACGGACAGGTTAAAAAGCTGGAATATAATGGAGCAGATTGGTTAACCAAAGTTACAAATAATGGCTCTACTTATGTTACATATAGATATTACAGTAATGGTTTGGAACATGAAACAAAAATAAATGATATCGAGGAAACAAAAATTAGTAAATATTACGATGACTTCGGAAATTTAGAGTTGTATAGTGATTATAACAAAAACGGTTCAACAACCTATATTTACAACCCGTTTGGAGAAATTGAAAAAGAAACAAAAGTAATTCTTGATGATGAGGATAAAATTACCGAATTTCATCATGATAAATTGGGCAGAATGATTTGGCGTGGTTCACCTGATGGGGAAATTTCATGGATATACGATACAAAGCCTAACGGTGTTGGTAAGCTTGATTATGTTCAATACACGCCTGCCAATGGTAATGTTACTACATTAAAAGAAGATTATTTCTATGATAAGTATTCGCGAATGGTAACCGATAAACAAATATTAAACGGAGATGAACAACAATTTAGCTTTACTTTTGATATACATGGAAGAATTAAGCAAACTGTTTATCCTTCAGGTTATAAGGTGGTAAACATTTATGATAATGATGGCTTTTTATTTGAAAGAAGAGATGGCAAAGAAAAAAAACTGTGGCATGCCGACGCCATGAACGCCAATGGGTATTACACCGCCTGTAAGTTGGGAGAAAACGTGGCTACTACCCGTAACTTCGATGATGCATCAGGGCTTATTACTAACATAACAGCCGGATGGCACGGGAGTACTAACAACATTCAGAACTTTGAATATAAATGGTCGACAATCGGGAACATGGAATACAGGAAAGATTTGAATAAAAACCTGACTGAAAATTTTACGGATTACGATGCATTTAACCGTTTAACCAACTCGTTTGTAAGTAGTAGCTCAAGTTTAACAATTGGATATGATAATGTTAGCCTGGGTAATATCGTTCAAAAATCCGATGTGGGTGATTACACTTATGGTACCAACCCGGGGTATGATGCCGGGCCATACGCGGTGGTGGCAGTTACCAACCCTCATGGTACTATTAGTAGCACCAAGCAAAATATTACTTATACCAATTTCGATAAGGTAAAA
>QMPP01000302.1 GCA_003650425.1 Bacteroidota bacterium
CCCGAACCGTTTTCATAGCTTCCAAGAAACGAGATATTCCACCCGTTTAGCATCTTACCGCTATTTAATGCCAGCGATATTTTTTGATTTCCGTAGGAGGTTATCTGATAAGCAAAGTTCCCCCCTTTGGGTTTATCAGCATTGTAGGTTACAATATTCACGCTACCTCCCACAGCATTGGCAGCCATATTGGCTACCCCCGGCCCTTTTTGAATTTGAATAATTGCAGAAGCATCGGTTAGCCCCTGCCAGTTACTCCAATAAACCAATCCGTTTTCTACTCCATTGACAGGAACCCCATTTAACAACAAGCCAATGTTATCCTGTTTAAAGCCCCGAATGGTCAATACGGCATCACCTGAGCCGCCGCCTGAGGTGGTACTGTAAACACCGGGGGTAGTGTTAAATAAAAGGGGCAACGGCTTATCGTTAAGCTGTCGGCGGATGGTTTTTGAATCGATTTCTGTTACCGAAACTGGATCCATTGAACGATCTGCCAACCCTGCACTAATAGTAACTTCATCGAGGGAAACTATTTGACTTGAAAGCTGAACCAATCCAAGATTTAAAGATGGTTTTTCGCTAAACGAAAAAGAAAGAAACTTAGCTTGATAACCTACAAAGGCAAACTGCAACGTTCCTTTTTTAACCTCTGATCTAACACTAAACACACCTTGATCGTTGGTTATCCCTCCTGACGAACTCCCCGTTACTACAATCTGTACGTTGGACAATGGTTGACCCGATTCAGCATCAACCACTCTGCCTGTAACCACAAACTGTGCCCACAACTGTTGTGACAGCACAACTAATAAAACAACAAATACTTTTTTCATGTAAAGAATGTTTTCAAAACCAACTCCGTTAACATTTCTACGGGGTTGATGGTTGAAAACACACAAGAGGCCACGGCAATAATTCTATTACGCACGGTCGCACCTTAATAATAAGGCGGGTTCACACCATGATTTCTTCTACCATCCGGACTATAACCGTCGGCTTTGGAATTTCACCAAATCAGTCCCCAATGTTTAATATCAGGAAGTCGCGGGCTTTTACCGCCGGTAGGGAATTGCACCCTGCCCCGAAGAAAATCACGGCAAATCTATTTAATTTTAGAAAAAGCCAAACAAAAAAGAAAATTTATAAAGGGTCTAAATTTGAAAACGACCGAAGTACCTGGAGTACCCAAAGTTGAAAGTTTAAGGTAAAGTGATTAAAAAATTTTAATAAAGAATAAGGCTCTGTTGTTTAGAGTAAATTAAGCTAACTGTTTGGAGAGGAAATAGCCACCTATGGCAAGCCCAATACCCACAAAATTACTAAGTAACAGATAGACAATCATCATCTTGAATTCACCATCGCGAAGCAAGCTGAAATTATCGAAGGCAAAGGTGGAAAAGGTGGTAAAGCTCCCCAGGAAGCCCACAAAAATTAACATTCGCAAACCGGCCGAGAGATAGTGATTGGCAAAATAGCCCCACAAAAAACCAATTAAAAAAGAGCCTAAAATATTAACCGTAAGAGTAGCCCAGGGAAAATCAGAATGAAAATTCTTTTCAAAAAAGGTGTAAACCAAAAAACGTAAGGTTGTACCCAAACTTCCACCGGCAGCCAACACGAGTAATTTATAAATCATAAGGCAAACTTTAAATTCTCGATGGTACGCAGCTCTTCATACATTTTATACATCTGATTTTTACTGCCAAGTGTAACTTTGTAAGTAAAACTGGTATAGGTACCATTTTTGCTAATCTTTTTATCAAGATAGGTGTACGCAATATCCAATTTCATAAATACTGAAACAATGTCCTGTTTATTATCATCGTCAAACCGTGTACCGGTCATTACCGCCTTCAGGTTAAAAGTTACCGGAAATTTCAGGTTTTGCCCCTGCATATCCACGGGCTGACTTGGCCCTTGCTTTTTAAACAAGTTAGATTTTCCGTTGCTACCATTATTTTTTGTCATAGTACCGGCAAAATTATGTAAAAAAGACAAACGGCTCGGATGAAATTATTTTGGCTTTAAACAAGAGACAAATCTTGTTTTGTTAAATACATCGTTATGCAAGAAAACGGCATCAAAACCTTTGCTTTTCAACAATTCTTTCACCTCAGTGCCAAGGCCTTCATTTATTTCGAACCAAAGACTTCCTCTCCTTTCAAGATGGTCGATGGCAAATTCGGCGATAGCCTGATAAAAGATAAGCGGATTATCATCGGTTACAAAAAGTGCCAGATGGGGTTCGTTATTGACAACATTTTTTTGCATAAATACTTTTTCCGACTCCCTGACATAGGGTGGATTACTCACAATAACATGGAATTTACCAAAACGACCCCAACTGTTTTTGTCAAGAATATCCATTGGTAACAACGACACATCCAGATGGTTTATGGTATTATTTTGGCCGGCTACTTTTAAAGCAGCGGTACTAACATCCACCGCAAAAACAGAGCTGTTTGGCAATTTACTTTTTAAAGCCAGCGCGATACATCCACTGCCTGTACCAATATCGAGAATGTTTAGCCCATCATTGTGACGGTTTTCAGCAACAATCATTTCCACCAGCTCTTCGGTTTCAGGACGGGGAATTAAAACATCAGGGGTAACTTTAATGGTAAGACCTGCAAACTTGGTACTCCCTGTAATATATTGGATGGGCTTTCCCTTTTTTAGCTCTTTTACTGCAAAATGA